>CAZTWW010000017.1:0-18500 GCA_964618165.1 uncultured Candidatus Saccharibacteria bacterium
TGGTATCAGCACCAAAATTCATGATGAGTTGGTACGCGAGTGCAATCGTCTCAATGTCAGCGGCAATATCACTAACCCCAAAGATATCGCAGTTAAGCTGCCAGTGTTCACGCAAGCGTCCACGTTGTGGGCGCTCGTAGCGGAAGAGATTAGGAATACTGTACCACCGAACAGGGAAGGAGAGGTCGCGACGACGATGGGCGATCATACGAGCGACAGTTGGGGTCATTTCGGGACGAAGGGTGACTTCGCGATCACCGCGGTCGATAAAGGTGTATGTCTGCTCGTTCACCATCTCTTCGTTTTCGGCCCCCTTACTCTTGTAGAGTTCAGACGGTTCTAGGACTGAAGCGTCGTAGCGTTCAAAGCCAAAGCTCTCAGCGGTCTGACTCCAGACATCAAAAATATAGCGTTGTACCGCCATATCTTCTGGGTAAAAATCACGAACCCCTTTGTATGGTTCGGTGGTGAGGTATTTATCTGCCATGCGCTTGATTCTAGGTGAAAAATGTGGTGTTGGCAAGCTTAGTCAGGAATCATTGGGCCGTCCCCCAGTGATTGCATGCGGGCATCCATCGCAGTCTGAATAAGTGACTGGAGTCCGCGTGGGTCAGGGAGTGCCGGTGAGATGAAGTTACTCTCAGCCGCTGAGGCAGTCTGAGCCCGGAGTGTACCGAAGTTAAGCAGGGTAGGAATAATGCCAGAAATCGACACTTTGATATCCTGCATACGCTCAAGGCGGAAGTTGCTGACCTTACGATTAAAGAAACCGATTTGTTCGATAACGATGATGCGTCGGTCCGTTATGACCCACAGGTCGAGGTAGTAGTGGGTCCACGCCATGACTGCGGCCATGGCCGAGAGGAGGAGCCAAATAGAGAGTCCAAACAAGAGAGCTGGGAGGTAGTTCTCAAAGAGGGTAATAGTCGGAAGATTAAGGGGGAGGGTGAGAAGGAGAATACAGCCAATCACTGGGAGGAGTCCCATGATCACAATTGAGAGTAGTTCGATGGTAATGACAAACCAGTGTTTGCGCACGGTCTTGAGTACTGTCTCGTTTGGTTCGAGTTCGATTTTGTCGTAGAGCATATTAAAAAGCGATTAGGGCCATGATGCCAATGAGGGGCAAGGTCGCGAGACCGTATCCTATATACGTCTGAATGGTGACGGCGCGAGACATAGAATAATTTTCCCAGTGGTACACGAGAATAGCGGTAAAAATCGTATAGAGAATAACGGTGAGATAAAACCCGGCTTGGAGTAATGGTGCAAGTAGTTCCATAGATATGTTTATTCTGCCATAGAGCGGGTGAGTATGCTATATCGGACTGTGCCGTACTGATCATCATGGTTTCTGCTCGTAAAGCCATTGGTGGTAGCGAGTATGTTAATTGCTTCGGTCTGGAACGGTTCGTGTTCTATCCAGAGTTGTCCGTGTGGGGTGAGGTATGACGATGCTTCACAAATAATGCGAGTAATGATGGCGAGGCCAGCCTCGCCACCAAACAGTGCGAGATGTGGTTCATGTGAAGTGACGGATGCCTCGACGGTGTGAGCTTTAGCATCGATGTACGGTGGGTTCGTGAGAATGAAATCAAATGTCCCCGGTACATTAGAAAACAAATCACTCTCAATCACTGGATATTTAATACTACTATATATAGTAGTATTTTCTGTCAGATTGTTTTTGATGGTGGGGAGGTGGGCTGGGTCGAGTTCGGCGAAGGTGACTGTAGCTTCTGGTACCGCTTTCGCGACCGCGACACCAATGGCACCGCT
Source organism: uncultured Candidatus Saccharibacteria bacterium (assembly GCA_964618165.1). GTDB lineage: Bacteria > Patescibacteriota > Minisyncoccia > Phycocordibacterales > UBA918 > OLB19. The sequence continues at coordinate 1,780 of CAZTWW010000017.1, forward strand.
CCCGGCACAGAGGTCGAGTACATGAACTCTCTCTGATGAATGGTTCTGCACGAACCCCAGATCCTGCTTTGAGAGCGTAGTTTTGATAGTTGCGATAGCCTGTTCGACCCAGTACTCAGTCTCAGGGCGGGGGATGAGGGGGTGTGAGTCTAGGTTGATGGTGGTGTTGAGGAAGGGGATGGAGCTAATGACGTAGGCGAGCGGTTCACCGGCTTCAAGTCGGGCACAGTCGGTGAAAAAACCGGCAGTTTTTTCACCGTGATATTTCTCACTCAGCAACCACTCGATTTCTTGATTTTTCATGGAATTTATGGCATGGTACTACATGGAAACTCGTTGTCAACGAGTCGTAGTAATGGAGTGAAAAATGGAAAATACTCGTTTGTTGCCGCAACTGCAACAAGTCGTTGTCTTCATCCTTTCTGAGGTGACGAAGAGCTGTGTCAACTTTAAGTCCGCCAATTTTGACCGAATTTGGTTCGGTGAGAAGTTGTGCGACTTCATTGACAACAATCTCCTTACTATACAAGAAATTAACAACTTGTTTGGGTGGAGTTGGTCTAGCGGCGCGAACAGTTACATTGAACTCTATCAACGTCGAAATGAAGTTGATGTGGATAGATTCAGTACGCGTTCAGCTGGCGAAATGAAGGGGTTGATCATGGCGCTCTGTACCTTGGTGGCAGTAAAGTACCAGCTACGCGCTACTTTTAGTTATACGAGTGAGTCAGATGTGGTGACTGTTTCATCGAAAACAACATCGATTGAAAAAGATGTGACAGAGCCGACTACCGATGAAGAGATTGAAGCAGATCGTTTCGAACTCTTGTACACCAAGCTTTCATCGTTTTCATCGTTTACACTTTCCACTCGAGCTGCAAATTGTATACGTGTTGATGGTATTAGCGTACTTGGTGATCTGCTTTCAAGAACTGAGCATGAGCTCCTCCGGATTCCTAACTTCGGGAAAGCTTCGCTTCGAGAAATCAAGAACCAGCTCGAAGCGTTAAATCTAGACGTTTCGCTTTGCTGTCTCACGTCGTCCGAACAGGCCGAGTTTGAGCATCGTCGCTGGCTAAATGAGTGTGCCGGGCAGAAGCTCTATACAGAAACGAGTAATGGGTGGATGGCACCTGCTGAACTTGTTCAGTCGTTGAAAAGGCTCGGTATCACCGAAGTGACGCAGTTGCTTACATGTCCGATTGAGGTGTTGGCACCGCTGATGGAGTTTCGTGTGGATATGGATAAGATGGTCTACGGTCAGCTCGCTGTCTTTGGCGACCTGCCAAGTTTGTTGGGACTCCCCGTGCCAAGACTTCTCGATGACGATGTCAAGATTTACAAACCGACTGTTCTTAAAGAGTAATTTTGTCACTCAATAGTAAGACTCATGTAGTCTCTCAGGCGCACCTATAGGTGCGCCTTTTTCTTTAGTAATTTGATATACTTGCATACATGTCAGATACACCAATGCTTGAAATAAAAGACCTCGTGAAGGTCTATGGGAGTGGGGCGAAGGCGAAGCGGGCGGTCGATGGGATATCGCTTTCTATTCCAAAGGGGGCGTTTTTTGGACTCCTCGGACCAAATGGGGCGGGGAAGTCGACCACCATTCACTGTATCACCGGTATTGCCCAGCCGACCTCGGGTACTATCAAGATTGATGGGACGGATGTGGTCACTGAGTATAAGTTAGCACGAACGAAAGTCGGACTCTCGCCACAGGAATTTAATGTCGATATCTTTTCTACACCAGAGCAGCTCATGGACTTTATGGGCGGGTATTATGGGATACCGCAAGAGGCGCGCACTACTCGTATCAATGAGCTCATTAAGCGGTTCGATCTCGAAGCACACCGCGAGGTTAAGTTTCAAAAGCTATCAGGTGGACTGAAGCGGCGAGCGATGCTCGGGCGAGCACTCGTGCATATGCCGGGACTCCTCATTCTCGATGAACCAACGGCGGGGGTTGATGTCGAGCAGCGACGTGACCTCTGGAATTACCTTCGTGAATTAAACGCGGCTGGCACGACCATTATCCTCACCTCTCACTACCTCGAAGAAATCGAACAGCTCTGTACCAGTATTGCGGTCATTAACCACGGCAATATTATCTGGAATGGCACGAAAGCAGAGTTTACCGCCGGAGGGAAGTCGGTCGAGGATAAATACTTAGAATTACTCAAACAATAGCTATGCGTACAAATTGGATTGGTCTCTATACGATGGTTCGACGGGAGGTGAAGCGCACGATGCGGGTCGTGGTACAGACACTCGTGGCGCCGGTGGTGTCGGCTGCCTTGTATATTTTTATTTTTGGTACCGTGATTGGTTCCCAGATTAACGACTTCGCTGGTGTGCCGTACATCACCTTTGTCTTCCCGGGTGTACTCATGCTCTCAATTATTAACGCGTCGTTCTCGAGTGCCTCCTCCGCACTCTACTTCATGCGGTTTACCCGCGGGATTGAAGAGGTGCTCATCACGCCATTCTCTTACCTTGAGATGCTTGTTGGGTTCGTAGGGAGTGCCGTGGCGCGCGCGGTGATGGTTGCGATACTGATTTTGCTTGTTGGGGTGGCGTTTGGTGCGGTAGCGCTCGTCTCGCCGCTTGCGTTCTTGCTTTACGTCAGTGCGATTGCGGCTATCTTTGCGATGCTCGGGATTATTGTCGCGCTCTGGGCGGAGAGTTTTGAGCAGCTCCAGGTCCTTAATACCTTTGTGATTACTCCACTCACGTACCTTGGGGGTATCTTCTACTCCATCACCATGTTGCCACCGTTGGCTGCGACCATTACGACATTTAATCCATTTTTCTATTTTGCTGATGGTATCAGAAGTAGCATGATTGGTTACAGTGAAGCGAATACAACCATTGGCCTTATGGTCATTGGTGGACTTGTGCTTGGACTCGGTATCTTGGTGACCGAGCTCTTCAAGCGTGGCTGGAAGATTCGGGCATAGTTCGCATCATCTTCGTTTATCATCCCCACCAGCTCGGACGAAGTATCGTTCGGGCTGGTATACTTTTACCAGTATGAATACAAACGCAAAATTATATGAAACGGTGTCAGCCATGATGGCACCAGGGAAGGGAATCCTTGCTGCTGATGAGAGTGATAGTACTGCGGGGAAGCGCCTCGATATGGTGCATCTCCCAAACACACCAGAAAATAGGCAAGACTTTCGTGAGTACCTATTTACAGCGCCAGGTATTGAGGAGTACCTCTCCGGTGTCATAATGTATGACTCATCGATGCGAACCGCGACCGATGACGGTATTCCGTTTCCGGATGTATTAACCGCCAAAGGTATCTTACCAGGTATTAAGGTAGACCTCGGTACCAAAGATCTCGACGGGTTCCCAGGCGAGGTCGTTACTCAAGGACTTGATGGCCTTGAGGAGCGCTTTAATGAGTATGCTGACCTCGGGGCCCGCTTTGCGAAGTGGCGTGCGGTCGTGACTATCGATGACGGTATCCCAACTGATGCGTGTCTTGAGATGAATGCAGTGATGCTTGCTCGCTACGCCCAGATTGCACAGCGCTGTGGCATTGTCCCGATGGTAGAGCCAGAGGTAATCTTTGCTGGTGATCATACGATTGAGACAGCTGAGCTTGTTACTACTCGTGCGCTCCAGATACTTTTCCAAACGCTCATGAAGTATCGGGTTGACCTCGGCGGACTGATTCTCAAGTCCTCGATGGTACTTGCTGGTGATATGTGCCGTGAGCAATCAAGTCCGGAGGAGATTGCGAACGCCACCTTGCGCACCTTCCATATGTCGGTACCGCATGAGGTGGGAGGTATTGTCTTCCTCTCTGGAGGGCAGTCACCACGTCGTTCTACTGAGAATCTCAACGCAATTGCGAAGCTCGGTCGTCAGCCATGGCCGATTACGTACTCATATTCCCGCGCAATTGAGGAGCCGTTTCTCATGGCCTGGGGTGGGAAGCCGGAGAATGTTGGAGAGGCGATGCGCGTTCTCGCCCATGCCTGCAAGATGAATAGTCTCGCGAGTCAAGGTCTCTATAACGGGGCGGAGGACACCATCCTCAAATAATAGCGGATAAAGTAAACAAAAAACCTCGCATTTGCGAGGTTTTTTGTTTACTTCTTCTGCTTGTAGACGGTGTGCTTACGAGCAATTGGGTTGAACTTCTTGGTTTCGTACTTCTTACTTGGGTCTTTCTTTACCTTGTTATTGTAACGAGTGTAGTACACGTGACCCTTCCCAACGCCTTTTTCGTCGCCGAGTGATACGAGTTTTACGAGTAAATCTTGTGACATAGTGGCGCTAGGATAGCAGAAAAAGGTAAAGTCGTCAATTTTATTAATATATCAACACGTTTACGGAACGTGAAGAGACCCTCTCTCAGTCCTTCGTGGTACTATGGCTAAGAAAGGCGCTGCCGCGTTTTTATAGTTGCAATTTATGCGTGTCTTGACCTTTGGCTGGGATTTTCCTCCGATGAAAAACGGTGGTCTTGGTGTTGCCTGCTTTGGTCTCACGCGGGAGCTTATTGATAAAGGAGTTGAGGTAGTATTTGTACTTCCAAAGAAGCAAGAAACTATCGGTTCACCACGGTTTATATTTGCTGATTCGGCAACAAAGATTCCGGTGACGGTACGGGAAGTTGCTTCAAGTCTGGTGCCATACCAGTCTGCACAGTCGCTCGTATCAAGTCTTGAGTACGACCCGGTGACTGGAATGATGCGTACATTTCACCGTACTATCATTGATGAGGTGCATCGTTTTGCGCACCAGGCATCACTCATCGCAACCGAAGAGACGTTTGATATTATTCATGCTCACGATTGGACATCGTACCTCGCTGGGGTGGCTGCCAAGCGAGCGACGGGTAAGCCACTGATACTCCATGTCCATGCCACCTCCTTTGATCAGGCAGCGAGTGAACACGTTGATCCAGATATGTATGCCATTGAGCATGAGGCCTTCAGAATTGCTGATACTGTAGTGGCGGTGAGCGAGTTCACAAAGCGAATCATCGAGACAAAGCATGGGGTATCACCAGATAAGGTGGTGGTTGTCCATAATGGGTGTGATACGTATGAACCACCACGACATGAACCAACACTCGCCGAGCTCAAAGCGGCGGGGAAGAAAATTGTGCTCTACCACGGTCGGATCACTATTCAAAAGGGGGTTGATTACTTTGTGCGGGCCGCGAAGCGAGTGGTGACAGTTGATCCGCAGGTGGTATTTGTTATATCGGGGTGGGGTGATATGACGAGACAGATTATTGACCTCGTCGGACGTGAGGGTCTTGGCGGGCATGTGATATTTGCTGGGGCGCTCTGGGATGATGATCGTGACCGCATGTACCAGTCGGCTGATCTTGTTGTAATGCCGTCCGTATCTGAACCGTTCGGTCTCGTGCCACTTGAGGCAATTCAGCACGGTACGCCGTCACTCATCTCAAAGCAGTCAGGGGTAGCTGAGGTGCTCACGCATGCGCTTAAGGTCGACTTTTGGGATACTGAGGAGATGGCCAATCAGATACTCGCCGCACTTCGGTACGAGCCGTTGCGACAACAACTAAAAAACCATGGCCGTCAGGAGATTAATCGACTCTCATGGACGGGAGCGGCTGAGAAAGTGCTTGCGCTCTACCGCCGTCTGGTACAATACAGCTAAATTATATGCTCACTGTCTGTCCGTATTTCCATGTGCATCAGCCATACCGCGTGAAGCGCTACCGCGTCTTTGATATTGGCCAGGACAATCAGTACTTTAACGACAACGGTACATCCGACTTAAATAATCGAAAAATAGTTGAGAAGGTAGCTGATAAGTCGTACCGTCCTGCTAATCAGGTGCTCGAGCGACTCCTCAAAACCCATCCAGAGTTTCGCTTCGCACTCTCTTTTTCGGGAACAGCACTTGATCAGTTCGAGGCGTTTGCTCCAGATGTACTTGAGTCGTTCCAGCGACTCGTCGCAACCGGTCGGGTAGAGATTCTTGCTGATACGTACCATCACTCACTTGCGTTCTTTTATTCAGTACCAGAGTTTGAGCGACAAGTGGCCATGCATGCTCGTCGTATCAAGCAGCTCTTTGGGGTGACGCCGCGAGTATTTCGTAATACTGAGTTGTCCTACCGGAACGACTTAGCACAGTGGTGCGAGGCAAATGGCTATCTCGGTATCATGGCTGAAGGATGGGAGAAGTATCTCGGGTGGCGTAGTCCTAATTTTGTCTACCAGCCAGCTGGATGCTCATCGATAAAAGTTCTTCTTAAGAATTACAAGCTCTCAGATGATGTAGCGTTTCGGTTTGGTAACCGGGGATGGGAGAGCTGGCCACTTTCAGCCGAGACCTATGCCTCATGGATCCACTCACATCATGGTGATGGACAGACGATTAATCTGTTCATGGATTATGAGACCTTCGGCGAACATCAATGGGCTGACACGGGCATCTTTGATTTTCTAGAAGCATTCCCGGGTACACTGATGCAGCGTGAGGATACAGCTTTCCTTACACCAAGTGAGACGATACTTGCCTATGACTCAGTTGGTACGTACGATGTGCCAGAGGTACTTACCTGGGCTGATACCGATAGAGACCTCACGGCCTGGACTGGAAATGAGATTCAGCGTGATGCGCTTGATAAGATCTACGCGATTGAGCACGACGTGTTGGCGACAGGGGATGAATACCTCATCGAGCAGTGGCGAAAATTGCAGACCTCAGATCACTTCTACTACATGTGCACGAAGTGGTCAGCTGATGGTGATGTGCACGCGTACTTTAGTCCGTACCAATCCCCATATGATGCCTATATTGCTTTTATGAATGCGCTCTCTGATTTACAATTACGAGTGAAGCAGGTGGAGACGATACCTCAAGCTGAGGCGAGTATAGAGTCGGCAGATGAGACAGTTGTGCTTGAACTCACGTTGCCGATGTTGCTCAAGGCCTCGTGGCGGTATTTAATAACTGAATCTGCCATTGCAACGAAGTGGAAGGAATGGAAGCAACGTTTAGTAGGTTCTTTAAAGCGTTCTTAATATGGAAACGACAACCAAAAAGAAAGTGTCTGTTACCAAAAAGACAGTCACTAAAACAGTAAAGGTGAAAGATCCGGTGACTGTTACTGCGGAGTCGGCTTTTTGGACTGTTGATGGGGGAGTATTTCATTCGCTTACTGAACTAATCGATGGTCTTAAGACAATGGAGCGTCGGGTCTATCAGTTCCATGCCGATGCTGACTATCAAGATTTTGCGGTGTGGACTCGAGATGTGCTCAAAGATAAAACCGCGGCACAACTCCTTAAGAAAGCCAAGTCTGCTAAAGAGGCGCATATAGCTCTTACTAAACATCTTAAGTCTAGTTCTAAGTAGCTATGGCACGAGCAATCACGCTTGGTAATGGTAATGTGCTGGTTGGACTTGACCGGTCGGGGCTCGTTCGTGATTTCTATTACCCATTAGTGGGACAGACCAATCACGTGAGTGGTGCGAGCGGCTCGTTTGTGCACCGGATAGGGGTGTATGTTGATGGTGTTTTATCCTGGCTTGATGAGTCAGTTTGGGTTGTTACGTTCGATACGCTGTCGACCAGTGCGATTGGTAAATTTACGGCGACACATGAAGCTTTTGGTATTGTATTGTCGTTTACTGATGCGGTCCATAACGAAGAGGATGTGTTCCTTCGCGATATTGTTGTTACAAATACGGCAAAAACTGTGCGTGAGGTGAAGGTCTTTTTTTCACAACAGTTTCGTATTGGAGAATCGCGTCGTGGAGATACTGCACTCTTTGATCCACGGGTGAAAGCCATCATTCACTATAAAGGCAAAGATACATTTCTCATAAACGCGCAGTGTAATGGTATGCAATTCACTGAGTACAATATTGGACTCTTTGGTATCGAAGGGAAAGAGGGGACATGGCACGATGCATATGATGGTGCCCTCGAGAAGAATCCGATTGAGCACGGATCAGTAGACTCAGTGATTGGTTTTACGATGACCCTTGAAGCGCGATCATCTGCCAATATCGAGTACTGGATAGTGGCAGCACCGTCAATCCCGCGCGCACATGCGCTTGATGAGCTCGTGCTTAATGAGACGCCAAAGCGACTCATTGCCTCAACTGACGCGTACTGGGAGGCCTGGCTCCAGAAAGAGCATCGAGATATGTCTGCCTTGCCAGCCGAGGTACAGCAACTCTATCGTCGCTCGCTCGCAACCATTCGTGTCCATACCGATAATCGTGGTGGCATGATTGCATCATCTGATACTGACATGCTCCATCACGGTCGTGATACCTACAGCTATGTTTGGCCACGTGATGGGGCGATGATTGCCTACGCACTCGATCAGGTTGGCTACCAAGATGTGGCAGAGCGATTCTTTTCTTTTATTGCTGAGTGTCAGGAGCCGGCTGGATTCTTTATGCATAAGTATCTCCCGGATGGGTCACTCGGTAGCTCATGGCACCCATGGATGCAACAAGGGCAGCCCTACTTACCAATTCAGGAGGATGAGACAGCTTCAATACTCTTTGCATTATGGCATCACTATGAAGTGAGTCGAGATTTGGAGTTTATTGAGACCCATTACAATACCTGTATTGAACCAGCGGCACAGTTTTTGACTGAGTATATTGAGGCTGCGACTGGTCTGCCGCAGGCATCCTTTGACCTCTGGGAGGAGAAGTATGGCACCTCAACCTATACCGCTGCTTCGGTGTATGGTGGGCTTATGGCAGCGTACCGGTTTGCTGGCCTCCTCGGTAAAGATAACGACGCGCGGACGTATCTCGCAGTTGCTCAGCGTCTCCAAACTGCTATTACAACACACCTCTACGATGATAAGCTTGGCATGTTTGTGAAGCATGTCCGTCATACTGATGACGGTCTCGTGTACGACAAAACTCTCGATGTAAGTAGTTTCTACGGTCTGATGCTCTTTGGGGTATTGCCAGTCGATGATCCGCGCATGATTACATCACTCAAGACTATTGAATCCAGATTGTCTGTTCAGGCATCAAGTCAAGGGTTTGTGCGCTATGAGCGCGACACCTATTACACGATGCAAGAAGCGGGGAGTCCAAATCCATGGGTCATCACGACACTCTGGGTCGCGCGGTACTATATTGAAGCAGCGCGAACCAAAAAAGATCTGGCGTCAGCTTTTTCAATATTAACCTGGACCGCGTCTCACGCCATCGGTGCTGGTACGCTCGCGGAGCAAATGCACCCACACACTCGTGAACATAAGTCAGCTTCACCACTGATCTGGAGTCATGCGGAATTTGTGCTTGCTGTTGATGCGTATTTACGAAAGCTTGAGTCGTTTGCTTAGTAGCGTTTTTGCCACAATCCAACGGGTCCTATAATTGGCCGATAGACGCCGATATGCGTTCTGTGTATGTGGTAGGCGAGCCCAGTCGTGCCAAGGTCTTTGGCTATGGCTTCGGAGAGTGAGCGCATGTAGGTGCCAGATGATGCGATACAGGAGAAGTGTAGAATGGTAAAACGATCGGACGGCGCACCTGCGTTTTTAAACTGTTGCCAATCAGCCCGTACATCAACCCGTCTAAAATCATTGCCAAGTGCTTTCCGTTCATCAGTGACTAGTGGAATACTATTTACTTTTGCTAAGGCTTCTTCGTAGATGCGGACTCGCATCTTGGTTTCAATGTTGGTGAGGTTGAGGCGGTAGACAGTTGAGGTTTGGGTTGGGATTTCAATTTCGTTGAGGCGACCTTCGACGGCCCAGGTATGGAGTGGTTTACCCTTAACTGTTTTTGCAGAAAAGACTGGAAAGGGGAGCGAGACAGTACCTCTGAAACGGGGAAGGATAGTCGCAACAGCTTTTTTAGATGGATGAAGGTTCTCTCTATAATTGCCACTGAGGCGCCCGAGCACATCACCGGTATCAGAACCGACACCAAGGAGAACGCTAAACTCGTACCGCTTATCGAGATTATGATAGCGCGTTTGCACTTTACAGGTGTCACCAATAAGAATGAGAAGCTTACCGGTCGCCATTGGATCGAGTCGTCCGGCGTAGGCGAGGGGAGTGGAAGCGTACTCAGCTCCGGCGCGTTTACGCCACGCTTCCATCGCTTCAAGTGGCGTCTCGCCGAGGCGCTTGGTGATGGTGGTATAGGGAAGTAGCTTCATAGGGTATATTACTAGTATATAGCAAAAGGGCGAGTCATGTTGACCCGCCCGTGCCTCGTGTCAGGAGGTGGCGTCACTCGGACAGCCGTGCTCCTTGATGTGGTCTTCAATCTCTGTCTCAGTCCACCACCGTTTCTGGTGGTAGATGCGTTCACCTTCGCGTCTCACCTCGTAGATAATGTGCGCATCTTCGCCGAGGAGTTCGACGGTGACGACGAATCCGTCATCAGTCGCCTCACACCAGAGATACGCAAGATGAAGTTCGTTTACCCAAGTCTGGAATGCCGGGTCCCGGGACTTATACTGAATGGAGTCTGCTCCCGCAGTGGTGCCGAAGCAGAGGAAAAGAAGTGTCATAAGTGTGCGCATGTATACCTCCCGCGCTATTACTGCTCTTATAAAACTATACCATAAATATATAAATAAGTAAACACCGCGCCGTAGGGCGCGGTGTTTACCGGTTTATTCAATTTAGAATGGGGTACCACCGAGAAATGAGTTCACGATAGCAAGTGCTATAAAGAGTCCAAGTGCAATCAAGATAATCTTCATGACACGTAGTGTACCACTCTCACGTCTCGATGACGAGGCGACTATGAACCACGTGGAGCAAAGGTGATAGCGGTACCGAGCTTGTCAGCGCGACCGGTACGACCAATACGGTGTACGTAATCTTCAAAGGTGTTTGGCAGATCGTAATTGATAACGTGGGTTACGTTATCAACATGGATACCACGAGCAGCGACGTCGGTTGCGACGAGAATGTTCGCCTTACCAGCTTTGAAGTTCTGGAGTGAACGCTGGCGCTGCATGTGGTTTTTGTTGCCATGAATGGCTTCAGCCTTGAGACCAAGGGCGCGGAGCTCTTCTGAGAGCTTCTCCACACTATGCTTCATCGCACCAAAGATGATGACTTTTTCGAGTTCCGGTTTCCCGAGGAGGGTGACGAGGAGGTCAAACTTGTGATGTGGTTCGTAGTACACGACGTCTTGGGTGATACTTGCAGTGATATCGCGCTTCTTCACAGATACGGTGATTGGGTCGCGGAGGAACTCATGGATGAGTCCTTCGATACTCTTACTCATCGTAGCTGAGAAGAAGAGAGTCTCACGCTCCACGGGTACGTCCTTCAAGATGCGACGCATGTCGTGGATGAAACCCATATCGAGCATGCGATCTGCTTCATCAAGAATGATGGTTGAGAACGCACCTGGCTTAATGTGGCCACGGTCAATGAGGTCTTGTACACGACCGGGGGTACCGATGATGAAGTGATTCTTCCGCTTCAGGTTCATAATCTGTGGGCGGATATTCATGCCACCGACGCAGACGGTTGAGTAGATACCCATGCGTGGGGTGAGCTTCTTCAGTTCGTCCTGTACCTGGATCGCGAGTTCACGGGTTGGTGCGAGGATGAGGGTGAGGCGGCTACGCTGCTTCAGAGTCTTGTTAATGGTTGGGATGAGAAAGGCTGCTGTCTTACCAGTACCAGTCGCTGCGAGTCCAACGACATCACGACCTTCAAGAATATGAGGAATGATTTGGTCCTGAATTGGTGATGGAGTCACCAAGTTCATATCATCAATCGCACGCACAAGGTCGTCAACGAGTCCAAAGTCATGGAAGGTATGCTTCGCTTCGTACGCTGGCTCAGCTTCAGGCTTGACGGGATTACGGTTGACGTACTGAGAGACATCAAAACTGTCCATCATACGGCCACGGCCACGGCCGCGACTACCACCACCAAAAGAGCCGCCGCGACTACTGCCGCCACGGTCAAATGAGCGTCCACTCTGTGGGCGACTGTATGATGAGCTGCCGCCACGACTTGGTCGTGATTGGTAATGAGTGTTTCCACCTTCTGGTCGGCGACTGCGTGGACGTTCGTCGGTATCGACGCCGGTTACGATAATTGTTTCGCCAATATCGTCGTTGCTGTGAGAGCTACTACGATGTGATCCGCGACGAAAGGCGGGACGTCGGTCGCTCGTAAAGGGGCGAGACCGGCGTGGTCTGGTGTTGTTTGAATCCATTGTATGTTGTTAGTGACAACAACTCAGTCTCGTAAATGAGAAGGGTAGAGTGATGTCGGGCTGTGCAGGAATATAAACCAATCGAATAGTGTGTTACGACGGTAACTCACCTCGTCTGCCACTCAAGAGCCCTACACGAGAATCTTAAGGTGCTATGAAGATAACACATTTATATAATATCGTCAATTGATGTGAATTTATGGTACCGTAAATAGTATGACTGAGCGCTTTTCTCTTAAGGATCATTTATTTAATCAGAGCAAGGTCGAATACTTAGCTGACTTACTCTCTGTTGCCGACGCCACCTTCAAGCGTGATGAGTTTATTAACGTGGTGATGAGTATGTTGCCAGTACTCGAATTAAAAGATCGCATCAGACTCATTAGTGCGGTCCTCAAAGACTATCTACCCGAGGAGTATGACCGTGCGGTGAGAATTATCCTCGCTTCGCTCCCGGCGCCACTCGATGAATCTAAGACTGATGATGACTTTGGTGATTTTATATTTGCACCGTTTGGCGAGTATATTGCCACCTATGGCTGTACCAGAGAGCGTCTCGTAGTATCACTTGAGGCACTCAAAGAGGTGACAAAGCGATTCTCGATGGAAGATGCGATACGGTACTTTCTCCGTGCGTTTCCTCGGGAGGTGCTCCAGGTGATGACAGTGTGGGCGATGGACGACAACTATCATGTCCGACGTCTCGTGTCTGAAGGCACGAGACCATTACTACCGTGGAGTGGTCGCATACCGTTGTTGTCACGCGATACGCTGCCACTCCTCACGATGCTTCATGCTGACAAGACGCGGTATGTCACGCGCTCAGTAGCGAATCATCTCAATGATATCGCGAAGACTGAGCCACAGCTCGTGATAGATACCCTGCGAGAGTGGCAAAACCTGGGGAAGCAGGACGCACGTGAGCTCGCCTGGATGACGAAGCATGCGCTTCGAACACTCGTGAAGCAGGGTCATAGAGAGGCAATAGTATTGCTTGGGTACACGGCAACAGAGTTCTCGGTTACTACATTTTCTATTGAGAAACCGCTCGTGAAGGGTGGTGATGAGATAACACTTTCTGCGACGATAACGACAGCTACTACGGCGCCACTTCTGGTTGATTACGTCATCCATTTTGTAAAGAAGAATGGTTCGACCACACCAAAGGTATTTAAATGGAAAACACTGACACTGAAGGCTGGTGAGACGATAACACTCACAAAACGACATTGGCTCAAAATCGATGCGACGACTTTTACGCTCTATCCTGGTCGGCACACTGTCGAGCTTCAGATTAATGGTGTTATTGTCGGTGCTACTACATTCATCTTAGAAATTTAAGATAAAATACTATCATATATGATAGTATTTTATCTCACGTACGTGGACAGATTATTCCGTGAAGTCATAGTACACGTCATCAAAGTTAGCGATGATACCACGCTCGTTTACGATGATACCTTCACGTTTGTAGAGCTTTCTGCGACTTATCTCGTGCTCTGGACTTAACCATACCTTACCACCCGCGTAGACGATGCGATGCCAAGGTATGGCTTTTTGATTAGGTGCCTTACTCAAAATGCTCGAGATACTCCGTGACGCCATCGTGCCACCACCAGCTGCTTTGGCGATTGTGCCGTAGGTGGTGACGCGGCCTGGTGGTATCGCGAGTGCTAATTCGTAGACGCGGACACTAAAAGATTCGTACATCCAATAAGTATACCCGGTTGTCTAGTTGTGAGTAAGGTCATGGGTTTCAACTATGTCTACCGTACAATAATATGTAATGGCGTTTTTGGAGTCGCTCGCCACGTCGGTTTCGACGTTTTTGGTAGCATCTGCCGCAGTTGCGTTGCAGTGGGTTTTACCTGTTACTCCACCAACACCAACAACTATCCTTACTACTACAGTTGCGACAACAACTGAATTTGTCGTCGTGAAGCCGCCGGTAGCGGAGCCGTATATGGTTGAGACAGGAGTTCAGGTAGTATCAAGCCCGGTACCGGATACCCCGTTCTATCAGTTACAAGACACTCGTGCATTAGAAAATACTATTGATGATAGATTTGTGGGATTGTTAGCCCATGTACGTTGGCTCTATACTCAACAACAACCAGATAGTTTCTATGTGAAGCGTGTGGACCGTCTCGAGCGACAAGTCTTCAGCTTCATGGATGATGTATCTGATTCATTTAATGAACGAGATGGACAGACGACTATTATTACCGGCACCAGTACGGTCGATTTGTCGCTCTTAACAGGTAGTACTCTGGTGGGTCCAATTTTTAGTGGTGCAATTGCTAGTAACCTCTCGCTTGGAAGTAACTGGCTCTCGGGTGACGGAGATAATGAGGGGATTCGTGTCACGAGTAATGGTAATGTTGGTATTGGATTCTCGTCACCAAATCGATCACTTTCAGTAAATGGTGATGTCTACATCAGTGGCAACCTTCGTGACGGTGGTGATGCAGCAGGTGTTAATGGAATGGTGTTGTTAGCGACGGGTACATCAACCCGCTGGGTAGCTACCTCGACGCTTGGACTCGGTGGTAGTGGCGGTGGTCTCTTTGTAAGTGATATCGATACCTCAATTGAGCTTTCTGCTGTTCTCACTGACGAAACTGGTGCAGGACTTGCGGTCTTCAATGATAGCCCAACTCTTATCGGCACAACTACTGTGTCTGCACTCACACTCTCAGCATTATTATCACTATCAGGTTCAAGTTCTAATATTGCTCTTGGTAGCAACTACCTCTCAGGCGATGGTGATGATGAGGGTATTCGAATTTCAAATAATGGCTATGTCAGTATTGGTACTGCACTTGAATTGGCCCCGCTCTCACTCGTGACTGGTAATGCAACCACTGCCATGATGATTGGTAACAATACGAGCGATGCTCGCATTGTCTTTTCAAACAATATCTTTACTAACTTTGCATCTTTAGGGATTCTCAATGGCGGCCTCGCGCTTTCCGGTAGTCCAGACATTTCGACCGCTTCACATATTTATATTAACGATAGTGGAAATGTTGGTTTTGGTACCACATCACCACTTACTAGAATCGATGTAGTGGCCAGTGGTACAGCAGCCTCTATCATGGCGCGGCGCACCGATGGTAGTGGTATGCGTCTCGGTGTTACCACGAGTGAAGCAGCAGTCTTGTTCGATGGTACGTTACCGCTCAATTTTCGGGCACCGACACGAGCAAACCTCGAATCAAACACAGTACTCACTGGTCCTATCCGAATGACGATTGCTACCTCAGGTAGTATTGGTATTGGTACCACTTCACCAAGCAGTCTCTTTGCAGTCGCTGGCACGATGACAGTCACAGCAACTTCAACGCTCTCAACCACCACCGTTACTGATATCGTCATTGCTCGCGCCCTTCGTGATGCTGCCAATAGCGCTGGAGCGAATGGATCTATCCTGCGAAGTACTGGTACCAGTACAGCGTGGTTTGCCACCTCAACCCTTGGCATCGCTCTCGCTGATACCACCGGCACACTCGCTGCTACCCGTGGTGGTACCGGTCTCTCAACCGTTATCAACAATCAGCTCCTCATTGGTGGACCAGGAAATACCTGGACGCAGATCAGTACCTCATCTCTCGGTATCGTAAGTGGCGTCTCCTTCACGAACTCAAGCGAACTCGCCGCCCTCCTCAACGACGAAACTGGTACTGGCCTCGCAGTCTTCAACGCATCACCAACCTTCACCGGCACCGCCACCTTCGGAGATATCCTAGGTTCAAACGCCACCATCACGAGTGCTACGACGACGAACCTCGCTGTCTCATCACTCACCTCAGGTCGTATCCCATTTATCACCACGGGCGGCCGGCTCATTGATTCAGCGAACTTAACTTTTGATGGTTCACGGCTCAGTACCTTTAATCTTGATGTGACGGGTACGAGTACGTTTGTTGGCACCTCGACGTTTAGTGGACGGGTGGGGATTGGTACTGCCACCATCGCTACCGGCACAAGACTTACCCTGGCCGGTGGTGGTATCTCAGCAGATAGTCCAACTGCTCCTACCCTGGTTGGTACCTATGATACAAGTGGATTAGCGTATGGTTTGTCTGTTGTTGGTCGCTACGCGTACGTCGCTGATAACGCTAGTGGTCTCCAGATCATAGATATCTCGGACCCCGCTGCTCCTATACTTGTCAGCACTTTTGATACGAGTGGTGGTGCGCATGCAGTATCTATAGTCGGTCGCTACGCGTATGTGGCAGATGCCTCGACCGGCCTCCAGATCATCGATATCTCAAACCCGGCTAGTCCAACCCTCGTCAGCACCTTTGATACTGGCTTAGCTTTGGATGTCTCAGTGGTCGGTCGTTACGCGTATGTAGCAGACCAGGCTGACGGTCTCCGAATCATAGATATCTCGAACCCCGCCGCCCCTACTCTTGTCAGCACGTTTAATACCAGCGGTTTAGCCTTGAAAGTTATGGTTGTCGGTCGCTACGCGTATGTAGCAGACCAGGCTGACGGTCTCCGAATCATAGATATCTCGAACC
>CAZTWW010000017.1:18600-20741 GCA_964618165.1 uncultured Candidatus Saccharibacteria bacterium
TACGCGTATGTAGCAGACCAGGCTGACGGTCTCCGAATCATAGATATCTCGAACCCCGCCGCCCCTACCCTCACCGGAACCTATGATACGAGTGGTGGTGCTGGTATGGTTTCCGTCGTCGGTCGCTACGCGTACGTCGCTGATAGCGCCAGCGGCCTCCAGATCATCGATATCTCAAATCCAGCTAGCACCACCCTCGTTGGTACTTTAGATACTGTGGGCACCGCTAGTGGTGTCTACGTCGTCGGTCGCTACGCGTACGTCGCTGATAACACCAGCGGCCTCCAGATCATCGATATCTCAAATCCAGCGAGTCCAGTGCTCGTCGGTACCATAGACACAAGTGGTGCTTCGCTTGATGTTATGGTCGTCGGCCGCTACGCGTATGTGGCGGATAACACGAGCGGCCTCCTCATCATCGACATCAACGGCTCGGAGTTCTCATCACTATTTGCTGGCGCGCTCGGAGCGACTGAAGGAAATATCGTGAATGAATTGGTGGTAGGGAACAATGGTACCTTTGGTGGGGGGCTCAACGTGGGGAGTGATGCCCGTATTGCTGGTTCACTCACCATTACCGGTACTGCCTCATCATCACTCTTAGCTAACGGCACCCACACAGCTCTGACAGTGATGTCTGGACGAGTAGGAATTGGCACCACCTCACCAAGCAGTTTTCTCACTGTCGCTGGTACTGCTAATATCACCGGTACCTCCACCCTCGCCACTACCACCATCGGAGACCTCACCATCACCGCCGCGCTCCGGGATACTATCGGCTCAGCTGGAACCTCTGGCATGGTCCTCCAGAGTACCGGCACCAGTACCCGCTGGGTAGCAACTAGTTCACTCGGGTTTGGTAGTGGTGGGGGTGGCGTCACTACATTCCTTGATCTTACCGATACACCAGACACCTTTACTGCAAATCGAGTACTCTTTACTAATGCTTCAGGCACCTCGCTTGTCGATAACAATAACTTCCAGTATTCGAGTAGTAGTCAATTACTTACACTCTCAGGTAACCTCGGAACAGGCTATGGTCTTAGTATAAATGGTGTTGGGCAAATTTTTGGTACCGATGTATTAGGCGGTCAAGACTTGGTCGTAGGTGCACTTGGTAATCAAAATCGCATCATCCTTACTGATTTAGACGATACCAGCTTTGAAATGTCCATGGGGAATGGTATTGTTACAATCACCGCTGCCACCTCTACTACTATTAATAGTCTACTCAATGTAACGGGCGATGTTGATTTTGCTGGCGGCTTTGTGGCGATGGGTACCACAACTCTCGCTACGACCACATTCACCGGCGAGAGCCGATTCGCTGCTCGTGTCGGTATTGGTACCACGACTCCTTCGAGTGATGCACGACTCACTCTGTATGCAACGGGCAGTGAGCAGACGCTTCGAAGTATCGCTCGTAACATTCTAGATAACGATACCCGTACCGGTGCGACATTTTCAATTACTGCCGAACCTGGTGATGTCACGACTGGTACTTCATACGTGCGCGGTATTACGAACCAAATCGATCTCACTGACTTAACGGTCGTTGGGAGTGGTGTTACCGAGGTTTACGGTAGTTACACTACCATTCAAGATGCCGGCACTATCAATATTGCTAATGAGCGGACATTATATGGTGCCTCAACAATTATTTCAGCTTCAAGTACTGGTGTGAGTAGTGCAGTTGGTAGCCAAGTGGTGACATATGATCCAGCTGAGGCAGTTGGTTACCTTGCTGCCAACTACGGACCACTCTCACAAACAACAAATGCTATTGGGTTCAGAGCTGCCGGTAGTTCTTTAAACAACTACTACGGTTTTTATGTACAAGATGATGGCGGAGCAAATCTTAATTCCTACGCCTTTTATGCCGAGGGTAATATGCGTTCGTATTTTGGTGGTAATGTTGGTATTGGTACCACTACTCCAGGCAGTAAGTTGAGTGTCGCCGGTAATGCCTATATTGATGGAACGATTACCACTACCGGTGGCATTAATGTGACTGGAGGAGCTACCTTTGGCAACATTAGTTCAGCAAGTGTAAGTGTCACAAATGCTACAAGTACGAATGTTGCCATCTCATCACTCACCACCGGCCGTGTTCCATTTATCACCACTGGTGGCCGTCTCAC
>CAZTWW010000018.1:0-20610 GCA_964618165.1 uncultured Candidatus Saccharibacteria bacterium
GCGGCCTACGCGCTTTAAACGCATCATTAACATAGTGGCGAAAGAGTATCAGAAATGCCTCATTTGGTCAATAGACCATTGCCTGCTATACTCAAAACCAATGCAAACAATATATGAGGGTATTCTCATGGTCCGTGGCAAGGGTACGGGCTTTGTCTCAATCCCCGACCACGAAGAAGACATTGTTATTGAACGTGACGCCCTTGGCTTTGCCCTCGATGCTGATGTGGTTGAAATTAGCCTCAAACCAAAAGTTCCCGGCAAGCGTCGTGAAGGTAAGGTCACCAAAGTCGTCTCACGCACCTGGCGCGAACTCATTGGTACCGTCAAGGAGCGTGAGGTCGAAGGCAAAAAACAGTATTTCTTTAACCCAGACAACCACCGCATCCATATTCGCCCAATTCTCCCTGACGCCACCGTAAACGACCTCAACATGAAGGTCGCGATTGAGATTGCGAGCTGGAAGAGTGAGCACACTGACCCAACCGCCACCATTACCGAGGTCCTCGGACGCGCCGGTGATCACGAGACCGAAATGCAAGCAATCATCCGAGGCGGCGGCTTCACGAAGACCTTCCCCGAGGAAGTACAGAAAGAAGCCCATGCACTCTACGAGCGACGTGAGCAAATATTCGCTGATGCGGTGAATGACCCCAAGCGACGCGACATGCGTGACACTATCACGATGACGATCGACCCACATGACGCCAAGGATTTTGATGATGCACTCTCACTCAAAACGCTCCCAAATGGTAACTACGAGGTCGGTATTCATATTGCTGATGTCTCCCACTACGTGACGGTCGGCAGTCTCCTTGACCAAGAAGCGAAGGATCGCGGTACCTCAGTCTATCTCGTTGACCGTGTCATTCCGATGCTGCCGGAAGTCCTTAGTAACGACCTCTGTTCCCTTCGCCCACACGAGGACCGGCTCGCCTTCTCAGCGGTGTTTGAGATGAGTCCTGATGCCCGGGTGGTTAACGCCTGGTACGGACAGACCATCATCAACAGTAACCGCCGTTTTGCCTACGAAGAGGCACAAGCTGTGCTTGATAGTGGCAGTGGCGATTATCTTGATGAACTCACCATCATGATGACGCTCGGTCGCCAGCTCCGCAAGCGCCGCTACGCGAGCGGTGCCATTGCCTTTGAACAACCAGAGGTGAAGTTTGAACTCGATGAGCGTGGCGCCCCAATCCGCGCCTACAAGAAGGAACGGACTGAGACAATGCTCATGATTGAAGACTTCATGCTTCTCGCCAACGAGCGTGTCGCCACCTACATCAATGAGCTCGCTGACAAGAAAGGCAGGGATATGGCATTTATCTACCGTATCCATGATGTGCCTAATCCGGACAAAATCGAAGAGCTCTCGCTCTTTCTGAAAGTGCTTGGTTACGAGTTTGAAACACACAAAGGTATCGTCAAAGCCACCGACATCAACAAACTCCTCAAAGACGTCACCGGTACCCCTGAGGAAAACCTCATCAAAACCGCGACAATTCGCTCAATGGCGAAGGCAGTCTACTCCACCAAGAACATCGGGCACTTTGGTCTTGCCTTTAAGTTCTATACGCACTTCACCTCCCCGATTCGTCGCTACCCTGACCTCCTCGCCCACCGACTGCTACGCCTCCACCTCGATAACCACCCAATTCACGCGAGCGAATTCTCGAAGTACGAATCGATGAGTATCCAGTCTTCAAAGCGTGAGATGGAAGCGGTCTCCGCTGAGCGAGATTCAATTAAGTTTAAGCAGGTTGAGTTCATGATGAACCGGGTCGGAACCGAGTTTGATGCGGTCATTACCGGCACTGCTGACTGGGGTATCTACGTCCAGGAACAAGAAGCGCTCTGTGAAGGTATGGTCCGCCTCGGTAGTATCAAAGGTGACTTCTACGAACATCAAGCTACCAAGTACCAAATCAAGGGGCAGCGTACCGGCAAGGTCTACCGCCTCGGTGACCCCGTGCGCGTGAAGCTTGTGCGCGCCGACGCTGAAGAACGGCAACTTGATTTTGAGTTAGTGACCACCAAGTAACTACTGACTTTGAGCAACCAATTCCGGTCGTTCAAAGGTATCCTGCATCGATACCGCCCAGGCGTAAACTTTTTCGGTGTACTGTGAGGCATCAGGTCCAAAACGTTTTACTGCTTTAGCGTTTGAACAGGCATGTACCATCACCATATAGACATCAAAACCAGCCGGATTAGATATATCTGGCGGAGTCAGTGATGAGAGTCGACCCCCCTTCACCTCATTAACAAACCAGGTAATCACCTCAGACACACGCCGAGCACCGGCGTTATACGCATTGACGAGTGCTGGTACGACAAAACATGTTTCAAATTTCGTCTCATCACCATCAAAGAAGGTATCTTTTATGTATTGGAGCTCTGTTCCTGCACTATTAAAGAGCTCACGATACGAAGTTTCAATATGCATACCTGCCACCCCGACCTGCATGAGGATATCGGTTGGATCAAGGCTCTCAAGCTTATGCTTCTTACGGTAGCCCTTCTCAGTATCTTCCATGGTCTGAAGCACCCCACGCGCATCCATCGGACTTACTTTATTTTTATTAAAACGTGACTCCTCCGCAGCAATACCGAGCATCAACCGCTTCATTTGTGGCTCGATGCTTGGCGGCAAGCCATCGAGCGGCACATCATCGCGAACCACCTCATAGAGCGTACGTCCGGCTGGATCACCGGGCACGACCTGTTCAGCATAGTATTTTGCCACATCTACCTTATGTTCAAATGATTTATACTTCTCTTTTAAGATGTCGAGATAAACATGATGCATGTCTATTTCTTCAACCGGCACGCCAGTTTTTGCTGCGATCTTTTCTTTCTCAATTCGCGTCCAACTCCCCGGAATACCCACCGGTTTCCCACCTTTGTAGCGCCAGACAATTTCACTTACCTTGTAGCCATTTGATGGCGTCAAATTTACAGCACCACTGAGTGGTCGTCCGTAGGAGTCAACAAAAACTACCTGATCACGCGACAGTTCAGTTTGTTCGATAATACGACCAAGCATAATCTGGTAGAAGAGTGGTGATTCAGGGAGTGTCTCCTTATTTTCTTGCTCTGACTCAGTTTCTTCTTGCTTGAACGCAACTTGCTCTACCTCACCTGCTTCAGCTCGTCGATAAATACTACCCGCA
Organism: uncultured Candidatus Saccharibacteria bacterium; assembly: GCA_964618165.1. Lineage (GTDB taxonomy): Bacteria > Patescibacteriota > Minisyncoccia > Phycocordibacterales > UBA918 > OLB19. The sequence goes on from CAZTWW010000018.1 coordinate 3,174, forward strand.
TATAGAAGGGTGCCCAGCGAGGCAACCATCCCAGTCACTACCTTACGACGACTGACGCTGCTTGATGTTTCAACAGTTGGCACTTGTTCTCGCATATAATACTTGCTACTTCGCTACTGCTGCCGCTTCATCAAACTTCACTGATAAGAGCTTCGATACCCCATCACTGCCCATGGTGACACCATAGAGGATACCAGCGCGACTCATCGTCTCGCGATTATGGGTAATCAAGATAAGCTGACTCTTCTTCGCGAGCGCTTCAATCATGTCACCGTAGCGGCGACTATTCGCTTCATCGAGCGCGGCATCGGTCTCATCAAGAATAATAAAGAGTGGTGGGTTAATCTGACTCATCGCGAAGATAAGCGCGATAGACGTGAGTGCTCGCTCACCACCTGAGAGCATATCAAGCCCTTTCACCCGCTTGTTCGGGAGCGCAATATCAAGCTCAACTCCTTCCGCGGTCTCTTCTCCATCTTCCTCCACTTCCTCACCGTCGTCAGTGACACGCTTTACCTTTGGACGTACCCGCTTTACCTGCGCACTCCCGCCACCAAACATAAGCACAAAGAACCGATTGAACTCAGCAGTAATCTTCTCTACCCCACTCACGAAGCGCTCATGAAGCTGTTGGTTGAGGTCAAGAATAAGACTCTCAAGATTAGCCACCGAGGTCGAGAGATCAGTAATCTCCCGCTCGAGAAACGCGTCTCGCTCTACTGCCCGGTTGTACTCCTCTACGACATCGTTCGTGGCACCAATACCAAGCTCTTCAAGGCGAATCTTGAGCTTCTCGAGCTCACGGCGGCGCTCGCGCTGTACCCCACGGTCTTCGTTTGCAATCATTTCATTTGTTACCGGTACTCCTCCTTCAACAATCTCATGATTGAAGTAGTGCGCGGCTGCACTCTGAATGAGCGCCACTGCTTCTTGGAGCTCACGCTTAAACTCCTGTCGATCACGCTCGAGGACCGCGAGCTCTCTATCGATAGCCTCAAGCTCGCCTTCAGCCGTACGTACTTGTCCGACGAGCTCAAACACCGCGCGCTCTGCCTGACGACTCTCAACCGCCTCAGCTTCAATTGATGACTTAAGCTCGTTGTACGTTGCTTCAGCAGTGCGTTCAGTTTGAAGGGCTACCTCGTACTGTCCCGTAACGGTCTGTCGTCTCGCTTCTGTCTCACGAAGCTCTGCCTCAAGTGCACTCGTATCTGAGAATTGCGTCGGCTCTGTTCGCTTCATAAAGGCCTTAAGGGCATGAATGATATCAGTGAGTGCTCGTCGCATCGTACTCACATCCTCCCGTACCACCGCTCGCTCAACCTCTACCTCAAGCGTCGCGACGAGTTCCATAAATGACGCCACACTGATCACCTCCTTCGTTTCACTCGTCCCGGTCTTTTTGGCCGCTTCAATCTTGCGAGAGATATAGGTGATTTCTCCCTCAATTGCACCGAGAGTACGAAGGAGTTCACTTCGACTTCGTCGTGCAGTTGCGAGCGACTCTTCAGCTGCAATCACAGCGGAGGTATCCTTTTGCTGTTCAGCATTACGGAGATACGTCTTCGCTGCTACAAGCTTGTCTTTTAATTCCTCAAGCCGTCTCGCTGGTTCGTGCCGGGACATGGTGAGACGGTCGGTATGAAAAGCGAGATATACATCCTCGCGCTTAAGGTACGCGGCATAGAGGGTCTTTAACTCAGCCTGAACTGCGAGTGATTTCTCTACTCGCTCGACCTGCTTTTTGAGGTACTTTAAGTGTGGTGCATGTTCACGACGAAGGGACTCCACCTGCTCGATATTTTCACGGGTCTTTTCAAGCTTCTTCTCGGCTTCAGTCTTCTTATACTGATACACCTTCAGACCAAGGGCGTCTTCAATCATCTCGCGGCGTTCTTTTGGTGAGGCGGAGAGAATTCTATCTGCCTCACCCTGCGAAATGATATGGTGTCCAGTTGAACCGATATTAGCCGCAGCAAGAAGCTCTTGTACGTCCTTCAGACGCACCACAGAGTCATTGATGAGGTATTCATTTTGCCCATCACGATGCACGATACGCTCAATTTTAATGGTATCAAAATCGAGCCCAAAGACGCGAGTGCGATTATCAAGCTCGACCGTGACCGACGCCCGGTTTCCACGGGACACCTGCTCACTTCCGCCCCAAATAAGGTCTTCACCACGCTTCCCACGAAGCGACTTAACGGACTGTTCACCAAGCACAAACCGAAACGACTCAGCCACATTACTCTTCCCTGATCCATTTGGTCCGACTATGGCCGTAATGGGTGCGGAAAATTCAAGCTCGCTCTTTTTGGCGAATGATTTAAAGCCGTTGATGGTGAGCTCTTTGAGATACATAGCTACCAGGTTGTGGCTCCCGCTGAGAACGTGGCGTAGGTGCGAGTGCGGTCAGAAACTCCACCACCGCAAGTAGTAAAGTCTGGACAACGTGCCAGCTCATGATCAGCTGAGGTCACGAGCTTCGCCTCAACCGCATTAAACGACATGAGCTTGTATGACGAACCATTCGAACGATAGTAATACCCGACATTACTCGTATTCTCAGATAGTGGGTCAGTTGGTAATGACGCAATAAAGTCTGGCACGAGACCATTGATATAGTTTGTGCACGATACGAACGACCCTGTCCCTGGTCCCGGTCCTGCCCAGTTGGCAGTCCCACTCGCGGTGCAGCCAGATGATGGGTATACCCCAAACTGCGCCCGATAGAGCTCAATCGCGAGTTGAAGCTCCTTAACCGCAGCAGCTCGCACGTCATCACGAGCAGCGCCACGAGCGCTACCGAAGTTTGCATACACAATTGATGCCAAAATGCCAATGATTGATATCACCACAATCAGCTCAACGAGCGTAAATCCACTAATGTTAATATTGATTTTCATATATTATAAACAAGTTATTGCAGTGGTATTCCGAATAGTGGCAGGAGTAACGCCTGAACCAACTGTCGGCGCAAAACCACCCCATACCCCATACGACCTATCAAATCGCGCGTTACCAGTTCGACACTGAGCAGGTTCACTACCTGTCGATGGACCAGTCGCAACATAGGAACACATTCCCACCTCTCGTACCGTTGTACAGTTTGGCCCACCAACACACACTTGCGCATTGCCGGCAGCATCAGGAATTATATCGCAACTTTTGAAGGCGTGTCTGTATGTCACCAACTCATTCTCGACAGTATTCAATGCCATAACTTTAAACACAGTACCTTCAGCATTAGTAACATACGAGTACCCTTCAAAGGTGCGTCGGTTTGGATCTCGTGGAAGCCGAGGCATGTAGGTCGGTGTCAGACCACTGATGTAATCGGTACATTCTGTCTCGTTCGAAAAACCGTCCCCATTACTGTCAGTACAACCCATGGCTGGATATCGTCCTACCTGCTGCCTATAAAGGGCTAGAGCGGTTTCAAGCTGTCGTAAATCACTCTGCCGTTTTGAGTCGCGCGCCTTAGCACTCTGGCCACCTAAGTTTACATACACAATTGAAGCCAGAATACCAATGATGGTAATCACGACCATGAGTTCAACTAGCGTAAAGCCCTGTCGACGAGCAAGAAACATACGTACCGTAAGTGTACCACGCACACAAAAAGACTGGCTCATCACCAGTCTTTTTGTGTGGACACACAGATGCCTATTCAAGTGTCCAACCCTTGGCGGTTATGGCTCGCTCGGCAGCCTGTTGCTCTGCTTCTTGCTTTGAACGCCCCTTACCTTCCGCAATGAGTTCTTGTCTGAGGTACACACCGATAGTGAAGACTCGGTCGTGATCTGGACCCTCCTGACCGAGTAGCTGATAGGTTGGTGTCACTGATGCATGCTCCTGGGCAAGTTCCTGGAAGCGACTCTTCGGGTCTTGCCAGAGACGCTTTCGTACAATGTCATCGGTCTTATGAAAGAGTTGCTTGGCGACAAACTCCTTCGCGGTATCGTATCCTTGATCAAGGTACATAGCTCCGATAAATGCTTCAAACACATTGGCAAGGATATACTGACGCGCTCGCCCCTCATCCTTCGCCTCACCCTTAGACATAAGGAGGTACTTATTCACCCCAAGCTTCTCAGACGCCGCAGAGAGTGAGACGGTATTCACGAGTGCTGCGCGAATGGCGGTAAGTTCACCCTCTGGCTTATCACCGTAGGTGCGGAAGAGGTAGTCGGTGACAATGAGTTCAAGGACCGCATCACCAAGGAACTCGAGTCGCTCGTTATGATCTTGTTGTGCTTCACGGTGCTCGTTGAGATACGAGCGATGAGTTATAGCAGTGAGTAAGTGAATAGGCTCATTAAACGTAACCCCGAGAATTTTCTCGAGGGATTGTAAGTCATCGGCAATATTGCGGGCTTCCATATAAATATATTCAGTACTATAACCGATTCTGGAGCTTTTGAAAACGAGTGAGATTTACGAAGTTAAAGTAAAAACTCATAAATGAATATAGTTTTAATAAAGTCAGATTTTGCTGAGGGATGAGGCGTGCAATTGAAGAAATATGAGGCGTATTTGATATACGGTGAATGTTTCTGAAAGCAGCACAACAAAGTCTCTCGGATAAAATCGGACTTTATTTTGATCGTTTACCGACAAGCATCGTGACAGCTTTGGTCACAATCGGCAAAATATCCTCATAAAAATTGAGCTCAAGGATATCTGCCACCTTAAACCAGCGACCGTCATCAAGTCCACCCTTTTGCTCAAGAGTAATCTCGCTGTATGGTGAAGAAGCAAGGAAGTAGTGTACCTGCTTGCGGACCTTCCCCTTCTCAGGGTGACTCGCGACATACTCGTTCATGCCAAGCTCTGCCTCAATCGTAATATCAAGCCCAAGTTCTTCTTTGAGTTCACGTACGGCACCAGCTTTAATCTCCTCTCCTTCTTCAATCTTCCCTTTTGAGAGGGTCCAGTGGCCGAAGATGTCATGTACGAGCGCGAGGTACATCTGTCCATCAGCTTCAGCATAGACGACGGCTCCAGCGAGACGCTCAATTGGCATCTCATGAAATGGCACATCGCGCTTCTTTTTCTTACCGATTTCTTCTTTACCTGGTTCACCAATTTCTTTATAGACAGCACCAAGCACACCGTTAACAAAGCGACTACTATTCTCGCCACCAAATTGCTTCGCGAGCTCAATCGCTTCGTTAATTGCCACCTTCGCCGGCACCTCTTTACGGTCAGCAAACAAAAGTTCATAAAGACCGAGTCGGAGGATATTTCTATCGACTGGAGAAATTCTATCAATCGGCCATTCTGGAGCCGCTTTTTCTATGACGAGGTCAAGCTCAGATTGCTTGCCAATAATCCCATCGAGGAGCCGTTCCATGAACGGGCGGTCAGTTTTGTTTGGGGCAAATTCAGTGATATTTCTATCAAGGACCTCCACAATCTCCTTACGGTCGATTGCATTAAGATCCCACTCAAACATGGTCTGAAGAACGATACTGCGTGAAAGGTGCCGATTTGCCATAAACAATGTACTAACTACTACTGCTCTAGAGTATATCCTATAGAATGCCTCCTATCTTTTCTTAATCCACAAAGCCCCGCGTAAGCGGGGCTTTGACTTAGGTGCGGTTTATTTACCGTCTACCACTGGTGACTGCTCACCCTGCTGCGCCTTGATAGCTTCACGCTTAGCTGCCATACGGTCAGCTCGAGCCTTGGCCTTAGCAGCCAAATCAATGACTACTCGACCCTTGTAAAAGCCACACGCGAGACACATGTGATGTGGACGGTGCATAGCGCCGCAGTTCTTGCACACTGCCATTTCCGGACTTTTAAGTCCGTGATGAGAGCGGCGGTTTGCGGTGTGAGACCGCGTATGTCGCATTCGTACTACCATAATGCCCGAAACTATATCAGATTAGATTAAAAATGCAAGGAAAAAGCCGTCGGTCACAAACCGACGGCAAAGGATATCCTGCAGGGTATATCCTTAAGTTATGCTGCCTCCGTCTTATCTTTGACATGAAGCGACGCATAGTAGGCTTCAATCGCCTTTGTTCGAATTGTATGGTGCGGACAGCCGTTGCATGCCAACACTCCTTTCACTTCACGGACACGACTCGGAATTTCACCGGCCGATGTCGGAAGCCAGCCACATTCATGCACCGCATGTTTACACTCGTCACAAAACGGCACTTCCCCCGTCTTCTTCTGACTTTTGGTAGTCACTCTTGCCCCCTACATTCATTTTGGTCAAGTATGAGGACTACACCAGTCGATCAGACTTTAGTATCATACCACAATAACCAAGAATTGCAAACAAAATCCCCCGCCGCCACAATGGCGACAGGGGGAAAGCGATTACCGCCAGGAAATGAACAGCAGCGGAGCATAGCTCGCTGCCAGGAGCTGCAAGAAGAGCGGGATCGGCGATGCGCCGACAGCGGGCGCGGCAAGTTTTTCGAATTTGTCTTCAGTCGCTTTGGTACGACCATCGTTTGAGTCAAACATTCAACTTCTCTCGTTTCTTACCTCCAGCCACTATAGCGGGAGGAGGAAGACATTAACACACTTTTATGTTTTTGCAATAGCTTCGGCGATGTTCATCTGAGAAGCCATATTCTGCGATAAGGCGCCTATGAAGTGCTGTCCCATATCCCTTATGCTTTTCAAATTGATATGAGGCATATGCCGGTAACTCCCCGTGCGTACACATATATGAGTCACGAGTCACCTTGGCGAGAATAGATGCGAGACCAATGGCGCGCTCTGTAGCGTCACCCTTAATAATTGTCTCTTGCCGCACACAATACGCCGGCGCTTTAAGACTCCCATCAAGCAACACCCGAATACTATTCCAGTTAACTGGAATAGTATTCGGGGTATTTACTTGCGCATGTAGCTCGGAAAGACCTTTGTCAATGAGTTCTCGTATAACAACCGCTATCCCCTTTTTATCAATACTCAAGGCACTCCCGAGCTCGACTACACACCATAACTGACCCGCACCCGCGAGCTTCATCGCCGCCTCGTAGATACGCTTACGATTCTTTTCACTCACCGCTTTACTATCCCCCACCCCCGGGAGGAGCGTCCAATCGAAATCAGGCGGGACGAGCACGAGCCCGACCGCTACCGGACCAGCGAGCGGTCCGCGCCCCGCCTCATCAATACCGAGTTCGTATAGTGTCTTTAGTGTTTGAGTCATTTTAGATGTAGATAACTCTATCATGAATTATTTGCTACAATGCGACGTATGTCTGAAACGAAGTCACTGACCGCGCAGTTTATCCATCTCCATGTCCACTCCCACTACTCGCTCTTAAACGCGCTCCCGACCCCAAAAGAGCTCGCCAAAGCCGCCAAAGAAGATGGACAGGATGCCCTCGCGATTACTGACGCAGGCGCCCTCTATGGCGCCATTGATTTCTACAAAGCCTGCACAAAGGAAGGCATCAAGCCAATTATTGGCCTCGATGCCTTCATGGCACCGCGCACGCGCCACGATAAAGAAGCGATGATCGATAAGCCACGGGCGCGACTCGTCCTCCTTGCGAAAACCTTTCACGGCTACCAAAACCTCATCAAGCTTGTTACCCTCTCAAACCTCGAGGGCTTCTACTACCGACCCCGCCTCGACCAAGAACTCCTCAAGACGTATGCTAGGGACTTAATTTGTATCATCCCCTCATTTGCCGGTGAGGTGATCCAGGCGTACAAAAACGACAACCCCGAAAAAGCGGCTGAGCGCCTCGATTGGTACAAGGGTGTGTTTGGCGATGATTGTTATCTCGAGATTACCCACCATCCTGAGATTCTCGACCACGAATCATACCAGCAAAAGCTCATCACCCTCGCCCGCGAAACCAACACAAAGCTCGTTGCCGCACACGACGTCTATTACCTCAAACCAGAAGACCGCATCGCGCGTGAGACGATGGTCAAAATCCAGAGTGGTGGGGTCGTCGACACCTCTGGCGATGGCCAGGGTGAAGAAAACTTCTCATTCCTCACCCAAGCCGAAATCATTGAGCGATTTAAAGACACTCCAGACGCAGTCGCCAATACCGTCGCCATCGCTGAAGCCTGTACCGTCGAACTCGAAATCGGTACCCACTGGTACTTCCCTGACTACAAAATCGATAGCGGTAAAGAGCCAGACGACGAGTTGAAAGACATGGCGTATCGAGGTGCTGCCTGGCGTGGGTTTGACCTCGAAGCACAACCGGACGTCAAAGAGCGTCTCGATTACGAACTCGATGTCATCAAGACAAAAGGTTATGCCAAGTACTTCCTCGTGGTGGGCGACCTCCTCCGTGAAGCACGCGAGCGCGGTATCCTTACCACCATTCGAGGTTCGGTGGCGGGTTCGCTCACGACCTACGTGCTCGGGATTACGAACGTAGACCCCCTTGAGTACCAGCTTCCCTTTGAGCGCTTCTTAAACCCACAACGTCCGTCCGCTCCCGATATTGATATGGACTACGCTGATAATCGGCGCGACGAGATTATTGAGTACGCGAAGAGTAAATACGGTGAAGATAAAGTGGCTCAGATTGGTACCTTCGGTACGATGATGGCACGCGCGGCCGTGCGTGACGTCGCACGCGCACTTGGTCACCCATACAGTGTGGGTGACACGATTGCGAAGCTTATCCCGATGGGAAGCCAGGGCTTCCCGATGACGATTAAGAAGGCACTTGAAATCGAGCCCGATCTCCAAAAGCTCTACAAGAGTGATGCTGAGGCGCGTGAGGTGCTCGACCTCGCCCAGAAGATTGAAGGGCGCGTTCGCCACCTCGGTGTACACGCCGCCGGTGTGGTGATTGCACCCGCCCCACTCAATGAGTTCGTCCCCATTCAGCCCGACCCGAAGACCGGAAAGTACGTAACGCAGTACGAAATGAAATCCGTTGGTGAAGACGGCGTTGGACTTCTCAAATTCGACTTCCTCGGTATCAAAAACCTCGCCATTCTCGCCGATGCCGTGAAGCGCGTGAAGAAGATTCATAATATCGATATCGATATCGAACAAATCCCGATTGATGACAAGAAGACCTTTGAGGTGCTCGCTCGCGGTGAGACAATGGGGCTCTTCCAGCTGAACGGCTCTGGCATGACTGCCTTCCTCAAACAACTCCGTCCATCTACTATCCACGACATCAACGCGATGGTGGCACTCTATCGCCCAGGACCGATGGAATCGATTCCTCAATATATTGAACGTAAGCATAATCCCACCCTCGTTACCTACCTCGACCCACGCCTCAAGAGTATCCTCGAGCGAAGCTACGGAGTCATCACCTACCAGGACGACGTGATGGCGATTGCGCGTGAGCTCGCCGGCTACTCGTGGCTCGAGGCAGACATGCTCCGTAAAGCGATGGGTAAGAAAATTCCGGAGGTAATGGCCGCCGAAAAGGACAAGCTCATGAAAGGCTTCGCCGAGTTTGGTAAGCTTCATCCCTCGACCGCTGATAAGCTCTGGCTCCTCATCGAACCATTTGCTGCGTACGGATTTAACAAGGCGCATGCTGCATCGTATGGTCGTGTCGCCTACCAGACAGCGTACATGAAGGCGAACTTCGCCGTCGAGTACATGTCTGCGGTACTCACTGCCGACTCTGGAGACACTGAAAAGATTTCTGAAATTATCCACGAGTGTGAACGCATGGGTATTGAAGTACTTCCCCCAGATATTAATGAATCATTTGCCGACTTCTCCGTGGTACCGGGGCGCCAAACCATTCGCTTTGGACTAACCACCATCAAGAACTTTGGTGAAGGTATCAGTGAAGCCATTATCACTGAGCGCAAAAACGGCGGTCGCTTTACCTCAATCCAAGACTTCCTCACCCGTATCAAAAACCGCAACCTCAACAAAAAGTCACTCGAAGCCCTCATCATGGTTGGTGCGTTTGATAGCCTCGGTGAACGTGGACACCTACTCGCGAATGTCGACCTCATGCTCGCCTTCAACCGTGAGCAAGTCGCTGCTGCTGAAAGTGCACAAGATTCTCTCTTTGGCTTTGGTGGTGGGAGCACCGTAACCGATCTCACTCTCCAGCCGGCACCAGAGGCTACCAAGGCCAACAAGCTCATCTGGGAAAAGGAGCTCCTTGGTATCTACGTCTCTGGTCACCCACTTGATGACTACGAGGCAGAGGTCGTCAAACGACCACGTATCGGCACCATCCTAAACGCTGTCCGTAATAATGAGGAGCTCAACATCGTCCGCCTCAAGGGAGAGCTCGTCACCACCGGTATGATTGTGGGAGTGCGCGAACTCATCACGAAAAAGGGTGACAAGATGGCGTTTGTTGTCCTCGGTGACCAGCACGACACCATCGAGATGGTCGCCTTCCCGTCAACTTATACCGAGCAAAAAGAACTCCTCGTACCTGGGCAGTGTGTCGCCATTAAAGGCAAACTCACGATTCGCAACGACGAACCAAGTATCGCGATTGATAGAGTGAAAGCGCTTGTCCCTGTCACACAAACGACGGAATAGAAAAATTGCATATTTGTAATATGTGTGTTATAATATAAAAGTATTGATCCTCAAACAAACAAGGATATTCAGATGGCCTCTACCAAACAGAAAGCTGAAGACAACAAACTCAGGATGCTGGAGCACCGTATGGAGCGAGAGCTACAGCATATGCTCGCTGACCTGCTCCAGAAAGAAGGTCAGTACGAAGGGAGCATCAAGGCCTTTGGGACTGTTTCGGTTTCCCTGAGAGCCTGTCGTCCAGTCCAAAGCAAACCCAAGTTTGCTAACATTCGCACTGTTGGTGAACTGCTGTCCAAGGACCGCATCAAAGGTCTCGGCTATAGCCACGAGCAGTGGAAGCGAATGTATCTCAGTCTACTGAACGACGGATGGGACGATGGTACGCCCATCGAAACCATCCTGCAACGGTATGCTGACGGAGGATTCCGTCTCATACCAAATGTCGGCGACAAAACCATGGCAGACTTCAACCAGGTTTTGCAAGATTGTGGGTATAGCCCCCTCCCATGACCCTACCCCGCGCCATCACCTTGGCGCGGGGTAAACTTTTGTGGAGTTGACCATTCCCCCACCCTACGCTACGATGAGGTTATACAGAGATTGTGGTGGCTACCAACCATCAGCCATTCTGAGCTATCCTAGGTGAAACCTAGGGAGCTCCCTAGGTTTCACCTAGGATGGCGGAATTGATTCCCTAATCTGTACAAACGAAGCGGCCGTAAGGTCGGAAAGCTCGGTGGAACCGCGACTTTGTAAAAAGAACGCCCGAGCGAAAAATGATTACAATCATTTTTCGCTCGGGCGGTTTTCGTTCCCGAATACTTCCACTCTTCATACGTCCGTCACTGCGAGCAGCAGCGAAGCAGTCCAGAAAGAACCATGTCTGGATTGCCGCGTCGGCTCATATACTCGCCTCCTCGCAATGACGACTCAACAAAAATATTTATTCATCACTAATTATTCATTACTATGTGTAGCCAACACCATAACCCTCTTGAGGCCAAGCGACACACGCTCGCCCACCTCATGGCCAAAGCCATCGTCGACACCTACCCGCACGCCAAGCTCACGCTCGGTCCAGCGATTGAGACCGGCTTTTACTACGATATCGATTTTTCTGGGGGACCATCACTTGGCGATGATGGCCTGAAGGATATTGAAAAAGCAATGAAGAAGCTCCTCAACACGTGGACTAGTTGGAGCCACCGCGAAGTCTCGGTTGAAGAGGCACAAACTATCTTTGCCGGCAACCAATTCAAGCTTGAACTCATCGAAGAAATTGCCACCCGCGGCGAGGCTATCACCCTCTATACCTGTGGTACCGGGAAGAGTGAATTTACCGACCTCTGCCGTGGTGGACACTCAGAAAACCCACAAGCTGAAATTGCGAGTGATTCATTCCGACTTGATAAAGTCGCTGGCGCCTATTGGCGTGGTGACGAGTCAAAGCCGATGCTCACCCGCGTGTACGGACTCGCGTTTGAAACCCGCGAAGCGCTTGATGAGTACGTACACCAACTCGAGGAAGCCAAAAAGCGAGATCACCGTAAGCTTGGTAAAGAAATGGGACTGTTCTCATTCTCAGACCTCGTCGGACCTGGTCTCCCGCTTTGGTCTCCAAAAGGTACCGCTCTGCGCCAGCGCCTTGATGCGTTCGTCCAAGAGCTCCGTGATGCTCGTGGCTACGAACACGTCACCATCCCGCATATTGCAAAGAAGTCACTGTACGAAACCTCTGGTCACTGGAACAAGTACAGTGAAGACCTCTTCAAGGTAATGGCGAAAGAGGGCGATGATCATGACATGTATGTCCTCAAGCCCATGAACTGTCCGCACCACACGCAGATTTATGATGCCGTCCCACGCTCGTACCGAGACCTTCCCCAGCGGTACGCTGAGACCACCATGGTGTACCGCGCCGAGCAATCTGGTGAACTCACTGGACTCACGCGTGTACTCTCTATCACCCAAGATGACGCCCACGTATTTTGTCGAGAATCACAACTTCGTGAAGAGATTGAAAAAATCTGGGACATTATCAACGAGTTCTATGGGGCCTTTAACTTTAAGCTCCGTGTCCGCCTCTCATTCCATGACCCAGCGAATAAGGAAAAGTATCTCGGCGATAGCACCGTCTGGGAAGAAACCGAAGCACTCATGAAGCAAATCGCTGCAGACCGTCAAGCAGACTACTTCGAAGGTATTGGTGAAGCAGCCTTCTACGCGCCAAAGCTCGACTTCATGGCTAAGGACTCAATCGGCCGTACGCACCAAGTCGCCACCATCCAGCTCGACCGTCTCATGCCAGGACGCTTCAATCTCACCTGTACGAATGAAAAGGGTGAGAAAGAACCAATTGTCATGATCCATGCTGCGATTGCCGGCTCACTCGAACGCTTCTCAGCAGTACTCATCGAGCACTTGGGAGGCAACTTCCCCCTCTGGCTCTCACCTGAGCAAGTCCGGGTCGTACCGGTGGCAGACATTCATGTTGAGTACGCCAAAGACGTCACCGCTGCTCTCAAGGCAGCTGGTTTCCGGGTCACCCTCGCCGATGATAACGACTCCATGGGTAAGAAAATCCGCAACGCGAAGACTGACAAGCTCCCCTACTTTATTGTGGTTGGTGACCAGGAGATGCAGAGTCGTACCCTCACGCTTGAAAAACGGGACGGGACGAAGTCTGTGCTCACGTTAGATGACACCATTTCACAACTGACTCAGGAGGTGGCACACAAGGTGCTCTAGCAACTCATTTGAGACAACACAAAACCCGGCATGCGATGCCGGGTTTTGTTGTACCTTGTTGTCGGTTAGGCGAGTGCCTTGATAGCCTTAAGGATAGCCATCTTCACTGCCTCTCCTTCATTCGTGTAGACTCCATCGAGCGCACTCGTGAGTGCCTCAATGGCTGCCTTCACTTGCTCTGGAGTAAAGCGAGCACCTTCAGATGTCATAAGGGCTGAGAGGGTAACGTTGTTCCCCTGCTTCATGCGGTAGAGCGCATCGAGCTCCGCAGCCGCTTCAGCGAGTGAGACCATCGGACGAGCACCAATCATCTGGTATGCCGCGACGATATTCCCCGTCACAATGGCTTCAGCGAGTGAGCCGTTCCCCGCAGTCGCAGCCACCGAAGCTGGGGTAAAGACTGAGATAGCTGGAGTAGTTGCGGTGAGACAGAGCGCGCAGAGACTGTTCATGCGGTCGAGGTTCACGACTACCCAACCATCTTCACTTGGGTATGATGCCTTCGCCTTTTCAATAATCGCAGTAGCGGTCGCAGTACGATTCTCAGCCGTAGTAGCGTCGACGAACTGTCGCATTGCCTCACTTGAGATGAGGACACGGGCAGCGTGTGCCATATTCTCAACTTCAGTCGCAATCGCATCATACGCCTCATCACGTGGGATAGTTGACGCATAGCCAACTGGTGCAGTTGGAATAGTCGGTGTTACTGAAGCCACAAAGCGTGGTGTCTCAGTAATGGTTGGTACCACGACTGCTGGTGCTGGTGTAACAGGTGTTGCAGTTGCTACTACCGGTGACACCACACCCTGACGTCGCATCACAATGACGTACGCGAGGTAGAGAGCCCAGAGTACGAGGAGTCCGTAGAATACCATTGTAAGGAATGGACCTGCCTCAAATCCGGTGTACGGTACTTGCGTCAGTGAGATACCAGTGACGACCGGCTGCTGGTCACGTGACTCAAGGACAGTAACACCATCCTTCACATCAACTGATACCTTACAGGTTCGATCCTTACTGCCACGCTCTGCAAGGAGAGTGTAGGTAGTGTCCTTCTCTGGACGAAGGGTAATTGAACCATCGTAGAGATCCTTCTTATCATCATTCTTCTTACCATCAGTCGTCACGATAGTCTTACCGTGGCTATCCTTAAGCGTCACTTCCGTTGCGCGTGAGGTATCCCAAGTGATAGTGATACGGTCACCGCGACTAATCTTACTGTCTGAGATCTTAAGCGTACAACGTGGTGAAGATGATCCGCCACCACCGCCACCACCACCGCCACTAGTCGTTACGGTCACGGTACGAGTACATGAGACAGTCTGATTGTTGTCGCCAGTACCAGTAAGGGTGTAAGTAGTAGTATCTGATGGTGATACTGAGGTAGAACCATCCACCGCCACTGATCCAACTGATGGATTAATCACGACGTTGTTTACGTTTGTGGTATTCCATGAGAGTGACACTGAGTCACCACGAGTAATTGATGAAGCGGAAGCGGTAAATGAATCACAGATCGGTGCACGAGGCGTCTCAGGCTGAATCACGGTAATCGGACGAGTACAAGTGACCTGCTGATTGTTAGCGCCGGTAGCAGTCAAGGTGTAGGTAATTGACTCTAGTGGTGAGACGGTCGTTGAACCATCAACCGCCACTGATCCAACACCCTGGTTAATCACAACACTTGAAGCGTTGGTGGTATTCCAGGTAAGGGTCGCACTCTGACCACGATTGATAGTCGTTGGAGTCCCCGTGAATGAATCACAGATAGGTGCTTGTGAAGTTGGTGGGACAACGGTGACGGTAGCCGCACATGAAGCTGAGCCAGTCTCGTTCGTTACCGTCATGGTGTAGGTAGTGGTAACAGCTGGATTTACGCCACGGTTACCTGAGAGTGAGACTGAACCAATACTCTGATTGATAGTCGCACTTGAAGCGTTGGTCGAAGACCAGGTCAACGTACTCTGTCCCCCACTCGTAATACTGGTTGGATTAGCTGTAAGTACACAAGCAGGAAGTGGTTGCGGGGTAGTCCGTGGCGAAACAGTGACTGAATCACTACAAGTACCCTTTGCATTGTTACCAGTCATGGTAACGGTTACTGGGGTTGTACGTCCTGCTGGCCAGGTATAGTTCTGAGAATCCACTGCTGCAACAATCTGATTGTTAACCCGGAAGACAGTACTATGGTCTGGTGTACCTCGCCATGAGATAGTGAATCCCTGACCATTGTCAACTACTGAGAGATTCGTCGTGATATCACAGGTTGGGGCTGGTACATCTCGGTAGACCGTTACTGAATCACTACAGGTACCATCACCGTTCTGACCGGTAACCGTAAAGGTAAGGAAGACATTGTTGGCATCCCAGGTATAGGTGATTGATCCCGTTGGCTGTACTGAAACACCACCCATTGTGTATGTTGCATTGTTACTGTTAGCCCACGAGATAGTGTATTGCTGTCCGGCTGGTACATGCTCGATGTTAGTACGAATATCACATACTGGTGGATTGCTTGGTGCCCCGCCTCCGCCACCACCATCACCAACAGTGACCGTACCACCGCCGCCAGTTGTAGAACCGCCACAGTTAGTACATCCAGTACCACCGCCGCCAGTCACCTGAGCTGATGCGATACTGACATATGCAAACAAGCCAGCTACCAATGTAGCAACGATGATTGCTGCAAAACTAATTTTTTGAATAGTCGTCATATAAATTTGATAAGGATAATTAATGGTTATACCTACACCGAATTTCTTCGGATTAAAGGAATCGTTCACGAGAGAACGATTACTCAGAATCCGAATTGATTCTTGAGATTTGATGTTCAGGGCGACATACAGTATGTCTGCCGCCCTGAATCTTACTTGATACCGAGTCGTGCCTTCTCAGCAGACGTCAAGGTCCAGAGCGGCTGCCATCCACCTTCACGAAGTTTGATGTTTTTGAAGGTGCGACCTTCAAAAACAATCCCTGGAAGGTCCCAGTGGATTTTCCCGTCGCTTCCAAGGAAGCAAACGGATTCAAGTCCACGAGGCGAAATATGAATCGCGCGCGGATCATTGCACGCGATCGTTTCATACGGCCCATTCGGCGGACCAACGACACACCGGACCACGTGCCAGACCGGAGCTTTTTGCCCCTTGCCAACCGCAGTCGGCTGATTGCAGTTGATGTCGCTTTCGCACGCTTCGACCACGGTCGCGGATGCCAGCAAGGTGGCAGTACCGACAACCGGAACGGCCATGGGTGCAGTATTGAGAGCAGCGAGCAAAGCTGCCAGTCTGTAAGCTTTCATGTTTGGCGCCTCCTGCGCTTTAGAGAATGCTCCTGATTCGTTTTTAAAGAACTTTTTGAGGAGCGGTTACGGCATCAATACTATCACAAAGGAAAGTATTTGTCAATGCTTTTACCGGTCTGTCAATTAGCTCAAGATAAGAAAAGACCCCCTTCCATTGCTGGATTTGGGAGTCTTGGTGACCAGGGCATTTCTGCCCTGGTCGTGGGCGTCAGAAGATGCTGACACCATTATTGCCACCATTGGTGGTATCACCCGGTGTCCCAGCGCTCGGCTGGGTCTTGTCCTGCGTCACGCCCCGCGCGGTTGCAGCCTCGGCTTCGTCGGTCGAGCTGCCATTCCCGTTGGTATCGTTCACACCAGTGTGCGAGACCACCGGACCCGGGTCGATCGTCGTGACCGCGGACGGCGGCAGGCCATAGACCCTCTCCGCCACCTCCTCGGCCGACTCACCGGTCGTGGTGTTGGTGAGCCCGGCCCTGGAAGACGAGCCACCCCCGGTCCGCATCAGACATTTGATAGCGGACAGGAAGCCATTGACGACAACAGAGCCATCGGGCGCCTTGGTCAGCTTGAAGACCTCGTTGCCCGCCCGGATCTGCTTCCTGCAGATCTTCTGGTCATCGAAGGTGTACGTGCGACCAGATGACGTGGTGATGAGAACATCACCCGCCTCAAGTACGACACTGCGCACCTCGGCCATAGCGACATTTGCGACCAGACCGCAGAGAAGCGCCAGAGACGCAAAGAACTTTTTCATTAGGATTACCCCCTTTTGCTACGGCGACCGATTCGCCGTTATGTTTACTATAGTATCACACTATAGTATCATTGTCAATATACAAAAAAGCCCCAATTAGAGGACTTTTTCGGAGATAAGGGTGGCTTCGACAATA
>CAZTWW010000019.1:0-8467 GCA_964618165.1 uncultured Candidatus Saccharibacteria bacterium
GTCGACTTGCCCCGTGAAGATAACCCGGTTCGCGAGATTGAGTTCCGTCACGAGGGACTGTAACATCGCTTCGTCTTCCCCTTGTCCCACCACCATAAACTTCACGTGTGACGGTAGATGCGTAAGGGCGCGAATCACTACATCAAACGCTTTTTGGTGCACGAGGCGTGCGGTGTTCACGAGCCACACGTCACCATCACGCTTTCCAAGCTCAGCCTTGAGTGAATCTACCTCCGCTTTGGTATACGAGTCTTCCTTAATCGCGGCAGGATTGGCACCATTATAAATCTTAACGACCTCCCCCGCGTACCCACGTAACGCTGGCCACTTGGCAAGATGATCTGAGATGACCTGAAAGATAGTCGCCTCGCGAAAACCTTTATTGATAAATGGCACAAATGGCTTAATCGCGGTGCGATTAAAGACCTTATCGTACGGATCACCATCTTGGAGTGTCATCACATACGGGAGACGCATGCCAAAGAGACGCACGAGCGCAATCGGAATACTCATATACGACATGAGCCCCCACATACCAGTGAAGTGCTCAGTACGATGGAGCCGGCGTGCTACGAGAGCCGCCTGAAATAAAAAGAGTATCTTGGCGAGCTTGCCACCACCGCCACCAACACGGTGCACAGTGATATTTCCAATCTGTTCACGCGCCGGTGCTCCCGTATCAAAACGAAGTGTGATCATATGGAAGGCAATATCGCTCGATGGAATGCGGTCGGTGATTTCTTTGACCGCCGCTTCGGCCCCGGAGACAAAACTTGGATAATACGCGAGCGAAAAGATAAGAATTTTTTGGGACATGACCATTTCAAATACTACTTTTATTCAAACTTTCTCGCACATAGTCCTCGAGCTGGTGTTGCTGGCGCCAACCGAGGGCTTCGAGGTTTGAGGTATCATCCGCTCCAGATGAACGTGATGAGGCGGTCGCCGGAGCGTACGTCTTTTCAATACCAAACATATCGGCGAGTTCATTCAGAGAATAGACCTCTTTGGCTGAGATGGCGTACTCGTCGCACTGCCCCGCTTCAGCGATTACAATGAGTGCATTTACCGTATCGTACACATGGGTAAAAGCTCGGGTCTGCGTACCATCGCCATTGATAGTCGCGGGCGTGCCCTGAAGCGCGCACTGACGGAAGGTCTCAACGACGGTCCCGTACCCGCCGGTAAATTGCCCCGCTCGCTCACGGGGACCATACACATTATAAAAATACGCGATGCGATACGGCATGTTATACCAACGTCCGTAATTATGGACGAGTTCTGAATTCATCGCCTTGGCAAAGTTGTATGGCGCCCGGTGACGACCGTCGACCTCTCCGTCACTACTGCCGGTCACAAACTTGGTCGAAGATCCGGCATATACAAGAACACACCCCTTCTCACGCCAGTACTCGAGAACCGCGTGTGTACCACTAATATTTAAATCCCAAACGACCGCTGGTTCTTTGAGACTCGGGGCAATGCGCGAGTATTCACCTAAGTGAAAGAGGACATCGGGTGTCTCTGGAATAAGCGTGGCGATATCCCTCGTGTGACCGCGACGGTACTCGACGCCCGCAACGTGATTCTCTTCACTCCCCGTAAAGTAGTTATCGAGCGAAATCACACGATGACCAAGACTGACCAGTCGTTCACAAAGATGTGAGCCGACAAAACCGGCACCACCGGTAACGACCATGAGTTTTTGCATATATCGGTATAGTACCAGAAATAATGAGTAAACGTTACCAGGTATGGCCGTGGATGGTATACGACTGATATCGGGTTTTGTTCGTCATTGCGAGCTTTGAGCGACCGAGCGAAAAGCGTGGCAATCTATAGCAATACCCGAAAACGGATAAAGCGCCTTTCAAAAGGCGCTTTGCTACGTATTAATTCAGCCAAATAAGGATGCAGAGACGAGGCGCGTAACTGAGGTATCACGAGCCGTACTTGTTGTACGGTGAGTGAGGCCGAAGGCGACGCAACAAAGTCTATGCGACTTATGTGGTTGAATTAGCCCTCGCAAGAAACACAGACAGACCCCCCAATATGCACCCGCGGTGCCGACGGAGTACTACTCGTTACTGCTGGTAAGTCGAAGTCAAATGACTGATCTTGATTGTTGCCCTGTGCCATATACCAGTATTGTATCGAGACCAAGCACGAGTCTCACGAGTCACACTGTGTATAGCTAGCGGAAGGTCATGATTTCTGGTTGAGTAAGACTCATTTTTTTCGATGTGGCAAGTACTGCACCGATGGCAGTCACGAGGAGAAGCGCTAGTGCCACGTACGTCCAGGGAAATGTGTGGGTTGGAGACTCACTCGTACGAGGTGAACTATCTACTTCAGACAGCGCTTTAAGCACGTACGCTGGCATCAGCGAATTTTCTATTGGTGGTAGCAATACAAGCGGACCAGCGTCAGATTCTACCACCAGGTCGGTTGACACTAACTCCTCCACCTCATTGAGCATTGTCACACCAGCCACCTGCGGTACTGGTGATGAAACCGCCACCACCTCAGCTGGTGACACTGGTGTATCCACCACAGTCGGCCACAACGCTACAACCTCACCTGCTCGGTCTCGGAGCGCAAGGGCGGTACCGTAGGCGCCTGCGACACGCCCGAGCGGTATAGTGATAGTACTTCGCGCCGCAACAATAGTACGTGGCGGGAATAAGACCGATGACGACTCCGTACTGAGTCGATACCGCGAGACATCTACTTCGTACGGCGCGTTGTTCTGAAGCTGAATACCACCAGCCGTATACGCGAGCGATATTGGGACCGGTAAGACGGTCACCTGCCCCATTGCCACCTGTTCATGGCGACCATAGCTCACCCGGACCGTGACCATGTATGTCCCCGGGTGCGCATAGCGATGAATTGGCGCCGCGAGACTACTCGTCCCTAAGTCCCCAAAGTTCCATTCGTAATTGAGTGACGCGAGCCATGATGGACCAAGCCCGCTTGGTGTCACCCGCATAACAATCGGCTGATTGACATAGGCGGTCCCCTGCACATCAAGCGCGAGCCTGAGCGCCACGTTTGGAATGACGAGTTTCACGGTCTCGGACCGTGCGCCACCACTTGATGATTTTGGCGACGTGGTGTTGCTACCCGGAGTTGGCGACAAGGTTGTTGGTATGGTAGTCGTCGCGCCACCAGACCCGGTGGTCGTGGTCGCTGGAGTAGCGGGTGGCGGCGTCACTGGACCAGTGGCGGTATTCACCCGACCAGGTGTCGGGGTCCCGGTGCGCCACCCGGCCGAAGTATACTGCGCTGTTTCCTTGGTGACATTATCGCCACCAATTGTAACCCACCCCTCTCCCCCAGCCACCTGATCGACAATAGACCCATCACCCCGCTTCAGGGTGAGCACCGCGCCACTATTCACGAGTGCTCCCGTATATATGACAAATGGCGGTACCGTGAGGTACGCGCCACTTGATCGATTGCGCTCAAGGAGCACATAGGTGTTAGCGGGGATAGTACCGGCCAAATTAATGGTCAGATTCATCCCATCAGTCAGCTGCCACCCGTCTACCGCCACTGCCCCACCATCATTATAGAGTTCAATCCACTCGTTGTTGGCAGAGGTGCTATCACCCATCCAGGCCACTTCGGAAATACTCACTCCATAAGCCACTCCCGGCAACCATCCGCAGAGACAGCATACGATGAGAAGGAGTGAGCGCATAGAAGATTACTCAAACGGTGTCTTTACCTTCGCCTCTTGTGCCAGGAGTTTTTCAAGCGTTTTAATATCAGGACCATCATCAACGACCTGTGGCTGTCGTGGTGGTGGCTCTGAGATAATCGGTATCTTTGGTGCCAACGGTGCTTCTGGCATGGCTCGCGTTTCGGCAGGTGTCGCACCAAGTACATTGCCCAGAGCGGCGCGCAGAGCTGACTTATGATCAGGGGCTGTCTGCTCGACCGGAGCATCATGAGACTTTGGTGGTGTCGGCCGAACGTCTTTTGACGTTCCTGGTGCACTTGGTCGCGGGGCTGGCGTCTCAGGTGCGGCACTCTGCGCAATTTTGGCGAGGACGGCCCGGAGGTCAGCTGCTGTTGGGGCGGGTTTCTTCATCTCCGGAGCCAACGCACTCTGTGGACGTGGTGCATCTGTACTCATCGCTGGCTTCTTATCATGTAAGCGAGGGGCGCTGTCGGGTTTTGGTCGCGGTCTACTCGCATCAGTTGGGCGAGTACCCTGCTCTTTTGATACCGGTCGTCGCTCTGGTGCTCCCGCTAGGGCACTTGGCTTTTTAATACTGTCTGGTTTTTTGTCACCATTGGTCACTGCACTTGGTACGGATGCTGGTTTTGGTGGTGGCGCTACTGGTGTATGGAGGTCAGTAATAATCTTCTCTACCTCAACTCGTGGCTTCGCATAATTCTGGCGACTCGCCGCTACAACCATATCTCGGCACGAAACTCGTGGTGGCGCAATCGGTGGCAGTGTCACTGCTGAAAATGGCTGCGAACCAATGCCATCAATCATGAGGGTGAGGTAAATCTGCGCAAACCCAAGATTCACGAGATCAGCTGCCAAGAAGCGAGGGGTAAAAATAGTCTCGAGCACCTCCGCATCAAATGGCCCTACCCGGAACGCAATCGTCGTACCGACGTTTCCAAAGACGGCATTGCGCACATCCTCTTCCATTTGCTCAATATACTGGTGCGCGATGATAAGGTTGAGATGGTACTTACGTGCCTCTGAGAGAATATTCGCGAACGTTGAGTTCGCAAAACTCTGAAACTCGTCAACATAAAAATAGAAGTTTGGCATCTGCTTCATCTGCTCGACTGGTAAGTCAGCACGACTCATCGCCGCGAGGTAGATGCGAGTGGTGAGCATCGACCCGAGCAAGTTCGCATTACTCTCCCCCACGAGCCCTTTCGAGAGATTCATGATAAGAATTTTCTTCTCATCCATAATTTTACGAATATCAAAACTCGAATGTGGCTGGCCGATGATATTGCGGATGAGCGGATTGCCGGTAAATTGTCCAATCTTGTTTTGAATCGCGGGGAGTGCTTCAGCAGCAAAGCGATCGGTATAGCTCGCAAACTCTTCAGTCCAAAAGGCTTTAACGGCTGGATCCTTCACATACTCGACCACCCGGTTACGGAAGTTTTTGTCAGAGAAGAGACGATTGACCGAGAGAAGGGTCGTATCTGGATACTCAATGAGCGCGAGAAGGGCGTTCGTGAGAATATACTCCATACGAGCACTCCAGGCATCAACCCAAATCTTCTTGAAGGTGGACATGAGCCCAGACACGACCAAGTGACGCTTATCGGGACCAACATCTTCCATGACGTTAAATGAGACTGGGTTATCAAGGTCAAATGGCGCGAAGTATACGACATCATTAACCCGATGCTCTGGCACGTACTTGAGGAGCGTCTCAGCCGCTGACCCATGCGGGTCGATAAAGGCCATGCCCTCGCCATTTTGGATATCCTGGACGGCCATGTTTTCGAGCAACGTCGACTTACCCATACCGGTCTTCCCGATAACGTACATGTGTCGTTGCCGGTCCTTCGCTTTAATACCAAAGGGCATTTCTTTCCCGCGGGCGTCGGTCTTAGCAAAAAAGGTAATTTTCTCGGGATCAAACTGCGTCATATGATTGTTAGTATACTATACCATCGAAGCGGACTCATGGACCGATTGTCAGATAACGCACTGCTACGAGGCGTCCCGGGAGGGCAAATGTGAGCCGTATTTGCTATACGGTGAACGTTTGCGCGACCAGGGACAACAAAGTAGCTGAGTGTTATATGGCAATCGTTAGTTGCCGAAGCGCTCAGTCGCATACTGCATCAACGCCGTGACATCCGCATTACGTCCTTCTGACCCGAGAATTATTATCGCCACTACTCGCTCAGTCCCTTTCACATTGAGGGTATGGAGCGTCACTGAGGTCTGCCCGGCAGCAGTGGTCTCACCGATTTTGCCACCGATAAAGTTGTCGAGTCCCTCGACATCATTGAAGTTTGAGAGGCCGGCAAATTCGCCACTCACGTACATCTCAGGCAACTTCTTCCCGGCACTAATATCTACTATAAAGCGACGCTTTTCATAGATATACTGAATGAGGCGGAGGAGGTCACCTACACTCGAGACATTACCATTATCAAGACCAGACGGATCAGTAAAGACGGTATGTTCCATACCGAGTGTCTTGGCTCGCTCATTCATATATTCGATAAACTTCTGCCGTCCCACCTCTTGCGCAATCACTTCAGCCGCCTCGTTTGATGACTCAAGGAGGAGGAGTTCAAGGAGTGAGTACATCGACACCGAACTCCGCTCACCAAGACGCGGAATAAGTGACTGGACAAACGTCGGCGTACCGATCTGCACCCGACTATCAAGGTTAATGTACTCGGCCGCTACGACCGCGGTCATGAGCTTCGTGAGTGAGGCAATTGGTACCGCTTCATCGAGGTCGCTACTGGCGAGTACCGTACTACTCTTCACATCAGCAATAAGGTAGTGCGGAGTGGCGAGCTCAGGCACTTTAGGTTCGTAGAGAAACTCATCAGGGTCAGCGCGACGCTCATACACAAGGACCGGGGTCTTCAGTGCTACCAGTTCATAGAGTTCAGCTGCGTCAGTATCAGCGAGCTCGATACCACCCTGTCTCGTTGAGGTAGCCTCCTCACCGGTCTCATAGCGCGGGATACCGTGGATGTAAAAATTGCCTTGGAAGGAGACGCTGTATGGGAGATAAACTTGGCCAAAGTTAGAGAAGTGTTCACGCTTTTTGTGTTCAACTTCATAGAGGCCAGCCGGTGTCTCCCAGAAGGTGCCGGACTCACCTTTTTTGACAATCGGATACTCTTTGCGAAGCACCCCACTCTCGAAGTAACGGAGACGCATCGTCGCCAGGTCAGCCTCGATAAAGGTTCGACCAGCCTCGATAAAAGCATCTCTAGTCGTGATGAAGAAGTTCGGTTCACTGAGCGCCACCTCAACACCATACGAAAGCGGCGTTGCTTCATTGGTATACGGATGCACGACGACTACGGGCGCCGTCGCGCCAGCGCCAATGGTGTTGGCGAGCAAATTGACACCTCGCGACTCTAGGAGTGACACGATACCGAGTGAACTCACCGCCAGCAAAACAAGACTCGCGAGCATCGCGACCGCCTTCGGTGCAATGAGAACCCGCTTCCGCCGTGGTGGTAGCGCCAGACGCTTCGGGGTAAAGGAGAGCGTTTTACGAGGTATGAGCTGACCATCAACGACGGTCGGTTCGTCATCAGCAAATGAAATCGCGTAAAAGCGCCGCGTTGACCGCTCATCGTTGTACATACATTCTATTGTACCGTCTCTCCCCTACCCCGCGGACACGACTATCCCCGACTCTGTCGGTAGTGCGTAAACCAATCAACAAAGGAGCGTATCCCGGTCTCTAGGTCTACCTTAGGGTCATAATTCAGTAATTCTTTTGCTACCGTAATATCAGCGTACGTCTCATAGACATCGCCCACCTGCATCGGAAGGTAGTGCACTGTGGCCGACCTCCCGACTGAGCGCTCGATAGCGGCGACGTAATCTTTTACTGGTACGGGTCGACCGCTCCCCAGGTTACAAACCCTATAACCAGATACCGAGGAGACTGCCGCCACAAACCCCGCCACAATATCATCTATATGCGTGAAGTCTCGCGAGAGGTTACCGTGGTTGTAAAGTTCTATCGGCTTACCATCAAGGATAGCCTCGGTAAATTTCCATAGCGCCATATCAGGCCGAGACCATGGTCCATAGACCGTAAAGAAGCGGAGGTTCACGACCGAAAGTCCCCACGTGGCGTGAGCCGCATGCGCCAACAGCTCAGCACTCCGCTTTGTAGCGGCGTATACCGAAACCGGTCTATCAGCCGGAGTGGTCTCAGCAAACGGTGTCGGTGTATCAATACCGTACACTGATGAAGTACTCGCCTGGACGAGCTTTGTTACCCCATGCTTTGCCATAAGCGAAAGGAGTGTCTGTGTGCCCACAATATTAGTCTCAATGTATGTCTCTGGATGCGTCACCGAGTACCGCACGCCCGCTTGGGCAGCGAGGTGACACACCACGTCAAAGTGTTCATGCATAAACAGCTGCTCAAGGGCTACGCTGTCAGTAATCGAA
This sequence comes from uncultured Candidatus Saccharibacteria bacterium, assembly GCA_964618165.1. GTDB lineage: Bacteria > Patescibacteriota > Minisyncoccia > Phycocordibacterales > UBA918 > OLB19. The sequence goes on from CAZTWW010000019.1 coordinate 8,162, forward strand.
ATGCGCTTGCACGGAATCGTGGGTAGCAGTGTCTCCACGCGCGCTTCTTTGAGTGCCAGATCGTAATATGGTGAAAAATTATCAATCCCAACGACCGTATGACCAGCTCGTGTCAGTGCCGCCGCCACCGCACTCCCAATAAACCCTGCTGCCCCAGTAACCAATATATGCATATACCTGTAGTACTGAATGAGACTCGTAAAAGTTTTGCGGGTACTATTCTGCTGGGATAAGTGCGGCTCTGGTGTACCGGTTACTCGGCGCCCAAATCATCCAGCTGTCGACACCGGCATCATAGCTCGCTTG
>CAZTWW010000019.1:8567-19102 GCA_964618165.1 uncultured Candidatus Saccharibacteria bacterium
GGATAGACCATCGGCGCCACAAAATCAAAGTAAGGCACGGCCCGCTCTTGAATCTGCCCAATTGATAAATCGTCGTAGTTCGTGGTGGTCATTCCAAAGAGATCGGCAGAGGTCCACGGCGTCGCCGTCTCCCGACCGGTATTCTCATGTCGGACAGCGGCAAAGCGCTCTGGCTTATCGAGCTCAGCATTGAGGTACCGGAAAAAGGCTTCGAGGTTGACTTGTTTATCATTTGGCCATTCGCTCACACGTGAGTGCGGGAATGAGATGTCTTGCATGTTGCCATCGCTTGGATACCGAACGTAGTCAAAGTTGAGTTCGTCAAAGCCAATGTTATACGAATCGACCGCGAGCGCGATAATATTGTCCCAGTGTTCTTTGGCCGCCACATCAATAAACGACAATCCCTTGCCATCGTGCCAATTGGTGACGCCATCTAACCGCTTCACTGCCAGATGTGGCGAACGCTCAGCGGCAAACGGATCTTGAAAGACCGTAATACGTCCGATGACAAAAATATTTGCTTCATGGAGAGTCGCGATAAACTCCTTCATATCACGAGCACCGCACTTTGCCGCCTGCCATGCAGGCTGCCAGATTGGGTTGGTGGGCGGAAAAGCAATGGTGCCAGAGTAGTCTTTAATATCAATGACAACGGCATTCACCTCAGTTTCTTTAATAAGCGTAACTAACTCATTACGAAACGTCGGTGTACCAGCCACACACGCACTCATATAAATCGCCTTCACCGCAGATGGTAACGGCACATGGGTCACCACCGGTCTCGTGTCCGGAGGTGTCGCTACTTTTGCCACCTCAGTTTTTTCATGAATTTCATCAGCAACTACGATGGGAGCGGCAGCGTCGTACGTCACCGCGGTTAAAGTCGGCCCGTACAAAAGCCACGCAGTTGTAAAAGCGATACAGAGGGCGGCTACGGCGAGATACCGAATAACCATACCTCTAGTTTACCGCGTCTCATCAAATAAAGGCTCAGTTGTCTCCACAAAGGTTTCGGCGGTACGAATAGACCCGTCTTGATCAAGTGCAGCGAGATACTGGGTGCGACGGAGACTATACCCAATACCGATAAGGAGGACACCAAAGGCCACGTACGTGATCTGCTTCCACCAGAGCGGTATACCTAAGGAAGGGACAATAATGAGGAAGATGCCAAGCAGGAAGATCAATGTACCTTTAGTCATTACGGGAGAGTATACCGCACTCTCGTACCAGTGACAAAAATCTCCCCTGTGCGTAGAGAAACGGACGGAGAGATTAGCTCGTTGTCAACGACAAAATAATCACGAACTCCCCTTTTTGCTTCACCGGAGTATCAGTGAGAATAGTCAGTACCTCGCCTGGTGTCCCGACGAGCATCTCTTCATGAAACTTAGTGAGCTCACGACCAACGTAGACGGTCGCCTCGGGATAGAGTTCATTAAGACTCGCGAGTGTCTTTATAATCCGGTGCGTTGATTCAAAAAATACTGTGGGGTGGGTGTAGTCATCGAGCTCACGGAAGAAGGTCTCTCTCCCCTTCTTCTGCGGAACAAACCCAAGGAACGAAAATTGATTGCCACTCAGTCCCGCAATTGAGATAGCAGCGGTCACTGCTGATGGTCCAGGAATCGCATCAATAACGATACCGGCTTCGCGTGCCATCGTAATAAGAAGGACACCTGGGTCGCTCACCCCTGGTGTCCCCGCGTCTGAGACGAGCGCAATATGCTGCCCGGCTTCGAGGTCTGCGATAATACGCTCATGGGTAGAATCACTCGCATGCGCATCATAACGACGGAGCGTCGCCTCAATCCCATGATGCTTCAGGAGGTTCCCCGTTACCCTGGTATCTTCCGCGAGCACGTAGGTCGCTTCTTTAAGCACGCGAATGGCCCGGAGGGTTATATCCTCCATATTGCCAATTGGTGTCGCAACCACCGAGAGTCGACCGACTGGGGTTTCTTGTTTCATATCGCCTAGCCTAGTACGAAGCACCCGTTCTGGCAAGGAAAAAGGCGCGGTCGAACGTTGACCGCGCCCTCTGTTTTCAGGCCGCCTCACGCAAATGGCGCGTGAGATGGAAACCTTCGAGGATTCTTGCCTCACTTTGCTGCTTCGCCTTCTGACGAAGGAGACTATGGAGCGGCATTCGCTCGGCGATAGCCGACCACATTCGCGCCGCCCGCTGGAGCTGCTCTGCGTAATCGTGCCGAGCTTGATCCGTCGGAAACTCGGTGACCTCAAACACATTGCAGTGCTTGAGTGCCCAACCGGAGGCTTCATGGTAGAAAGTTTCGTCAGCGGCACGAAGACCGTAGTCGACCATGGCGCAGAGAACATAGACCTCATGCTCAGGGACACGCACCGTGTCCGTAAACATGAAGCGCCGCTCGCGCCGGACGAGCGCGACCTGAAGTATTCGCCTGACCTCGCCCTCGTGTCGGGTGCGGTGTGCCAGCCGGACGAGCTGGCAGAGGTGCTGGTCGTCAATCCCCTCCCGGTAGAACTCCCTGATTGCCTGCCTCACTGCCACATCGGCTGCCCAGCGCGCTTGGACTTTTTGCAACATATTTTGCGCCTGATTTTTCAGCTCAAGCGCGTCTCTGAGTGTGCTCATGTTTCCCTCACTGCAATTAGCATTTTCTTCCGGTAAAACAATAACACTTTTATATAATTTGTCAATGTAAAAAGCCGGACGTTGCCGCCCGGCTTTTGCTTCATGTGAGCTTGAGGAGCTGATCGGTGACTCCGCCTGTCTCAGCACACTGACGTGCCCGAGTGATCGCAGCAGTGTAGAGCGAGTTATCGGACTTCGCGAACTCGGCGAGTTGTCGAAAGATACGACTGGCTTGTCCAAAGCGTGCTTGTGCATCAGCACCCAAGAGCGCAGAGGCCTCGGATGCCACAGCTTCACCCAACCCCCATACACCTGACCGAAAGTCATCGTCATTTTTCTCGATCTCGTATCGCACCCGATGCATCCAAAGGAATGCTTTTGTGTGCGTGTCCATGTCAGTTCGGGTCGACATCCGCATAAGCATGAACCAGACCATATTATGATACTCAACCAACCTCAGCCGCCATACAACCGTTGCTACCACATCAAGCATATCTGGGGAGAGAACAGTTCCAATATGACCCGGTGGTATGCAATCAATAAAATTATCCAGATAATAGATAATCCGATGGCGATACCACAACATCTGTGGGAGTAGGTGTAAGAACCACGGTGACTGACGCCACCGCTTAAAGGTGGTGCCAAGCGCGCTATAGTAGACACTCAGCACCTGTACGGCAGTTTCGGTTGTCTGTTTCTTGCGATACGTACGCAGAGCAGAGGCAATCGCCACTCTATTGTCACCGGTCCAAGACATCTCTGCCTCCTTAGCATTTTATTGTGATGTTTCCGGTTTGAACAATACAACTTAAAAACTATTGTGTCAACAGTGTCGCTACCTCAGTAACGGGACCGGCACCAATCACGAGGACGACGGTTTTCTCATCGTACGAGAGTGAGTCTTTTACCGCCTGCGCAGCGGCTGGTATCGTCTCATAGCCGGTCGCGAGTGTACCGAGCGCATTAATGGCGGTAGCTAGCTTATCGCTTGATACTCCCGAATGATTCTCTTCCCGTGCTGCATAGATAGGTAGGAGGACGACCTCGTCAGCCGTCGCAAGCACGTCTACAAAATCAGCAAAGAGCTCATGGGTACGTGTATACGTATGTGATTGAAAGACAACCTTGAGACGATGGTCTGGGTAGAGCTCTCGCATGCCAGCAAATGTTGCTCGAAGCTCGGTTGGGTGGTGTCCATAATCATCGTACACCGGTGCACCCATCACCTCCCCTTTGTATTCAAACCGGCGCCACGTCCCCGCAAACCACTCCAGTGCCTCGTTTACTTTGGCTGTCTCAACCCCGAGGAATTCTGCCGCGCCGCGCGCTGCTGCGGCATTCATACGATTATGCATGCCCGGGTGTCGGAGCCTGAGTGAGATGTCGATGAATGGCCGATAATCAATCACGTTAGCCTGAAGCCCAGCAATCACTGGCGCTACATTCTTATCGGTGACATTTGCAATAACCGCTCCGTCTTCGGGGACCGACTCGGCGAGGGTACGAAATGCCGACTGGACATCAACAAGGTCTTTGTAGTAGTCGACATGCTCCCACTCAATATTGGTGATAATGAGCACGTCAGGCTTCAGGTGGAGAAAGTCTCGCTTGTACTCACACGCTTCGACGACCGCATACTTACTCTTCCCGGCTCTAAAGTTACTCTTCGTCTTACTCCGCAGTGACCCGATTATGGCGGTTGGATCAAGTCCTGCTTCTTCGAGAATATCGGTAATCATGGCAGTGGTGGTCGTTTTCCCATGACTCCCCGCTACCGCAATGAGATAGTACTCGTTTGCTACCTGACCAAGTGCCTCAAAGTAATTAACCATTGGCACCCCAAGCGCGCGGGCTGCGACCATCTCCGGGTGGTCGTGCGCCATCGCTTCGGTGTATACCACCAAATTAATTGGGTGCTCACTCACTGAATTACTACTATATATCGTAGTATTATTTTGATCATAATTGATTACGATACCGAGCGCCTCGAGCCCTTCCGTCACGAGACTGCGGTCACGATCACTTCCCGTTACCAGTGCGCCCTCATGGTGCCAAAATCGCGCTAAGGCACTCATGCCAATCCCACCAATACCAATAAAATGGATGTGTTTAGTTGAGGTCATACGCTTTCATGAATCGTTCGATGATAATCCGTTCATCCAATTCGGGCCGTTTGGTCTTTGCGCACTGTGTATTAAGTAATGCTAAAAGTTCTGAGGCTGTATACCATTCCATAATAGTGTCGCGTTCGCCTTCAATATCAGTTCTTTCGCCAAGACCATTCAGCCGCACTGCGTGGTAGATTGTCAACTTTTCAAAAGATGGTTGATTGGGAGTAATAATCGCATCTATTTTTGCTCCCAAATATTTTTCTATCGAAACTTCAGCTCCAAATTCTTCTTTACACCCGCGATGAACAGCAGCAGACAGTGTCTCACCATCCTCAAGAGACTCGCGCATGAGGTACCATACATCAGAAAGATAATCACACAAAAATTTCGAACTTTCTGGTACCTGTTCAAGTTTTATATGGTGAACACAGATTTCAGATTTTTCATTAAAAACTACAGCTCCAACAGATATATGAAAATGCTGAGTGTCGCTATGTTGATAAAACCTGTCCATAATTTCATTATAGCATCTACGCTATATCACGCACGAGGTAAGGCTGCGAGGATCTTTGCTACACTTGGCGAGCGATCATCTGGCAGCGCCGCTAGTGGGAACCATTGGTAGCCAATAATCTCGAAATTATCAACGACAACCGTCGTGTCATTAACATGACCATAAAAGCATTGCACTATATCGTGCTTAAATTCTCGCGACTGCTGGTATGCATAAAAGTATGTCAGACCGGTTTCAATCCCCGTCTCTTCCTTAAGCTCACGCAACGCCCCTTCAAGGAACGATTCATGCTTGTGGACCCCTCCACCCGGTATCATCCAAAGTCCGTGACCATAGGCTGGACGCACGAGGAGTACATCGGTGTCATACAAAATTACACACTTCGCACCGCGCGTATGCGGCCGTCGAAAAAACCACCACAGTGTACGCAGGCGATGAGCTGTTGCAATCAGTACACGCTTACTCATTTTTATAATGACTGTCATGTGTGAGAGGTGATGTTCATTAATGATTACAGCATTGTTTCCGATCGATACTAGCCTAGCAACCACTAGTGTGCACCATAGACTTCTTCAATTATACGCATACGGTTCATAAAAAGCTGACGTCGTTCTTCGGTATCTTCCCCACTATTAAAATCTTCTATCTGCCAGGCTTTTGCTGATGATTGCGCTATGCCAATCTCACGTAGTACGGTAACCATCGCTCGAGTCACCTCGAGCTGCTCCACTGGCGCAGCCCCCATCAATACACGGAATGCCTGCGGGATAGTACTTGAGTCTACGTTGTATGGATTTTTCTCAAGGGCTTCAATAATAATTGGCATAATTTTCGCCATCGAGATATCTGCCTCTTTAGCCGGCACACCAGTCTCTATGAGTCGTTCACGCATTGCTCGCAATCGCGAAAATGGATCCTTAAAAAGCTCAATATGAAATGACATATCCTCAATCTCGACAGGACTCAACTCTGCCACCCGTCCAAGTTTGGGGAGATTAAACTGTTCCATACTATTCACTGTCTGTGGCTACCCAGCGATCGACCAACTCCACAAACTCATCGTTTCGTTCGTATTCATTCTTATATTGCGAGAAGGAGGCAAAGGCTGGACTGAAAAGGATGATGTCACCGTTTTGGGCGAGGCGTGTCGCCTCGGCAAACGCGAGCTTGAGGTCACTCATGACTGAGACACCCACGGTGCCACCATGGAGGTAGCCAAGGAGGTTGTCAGTGCCTGAGCCTGGAATGAGGAGAACGTTTTTGCAGTGCGTCGTGATGGCATAGGCGAGCGAAGTTACGTCGATGTTTTTGTCAGCACCACCGGCGATGAGGATGATGTTCTTATTCCCGAGATCGAGCGCTTCGAGCGCTGCGGTCGTGGCCTGGGGCGTGGTTGCGTTGTTGTCGTTGTAGATGCGGACATTGTCCTTAGTGGCGATGAGCTGAAGCCGTCCTTCGACACCCGGGAAGGTGGCGAGCCCTTCGAAGATTGCCTCATCATCAAGGCCAATCGCCTTCAGTGCCTCGTACGCGAGCGCGGCATTCAGGCGATTGTGTTCACCCGGCATCGAGAGGAGCATGTCCTCAGGGAGGACCGAGGTGTCCGCGAGGACGAGCTCTTGTCCGAGGGTCTGGCCCGGCAACACCCGCTTCAGCCAATCGAAGACCGCTGGCGTGGTCACTAAAGTACCACTCTCCTCTTGATGGAGGAATATCTGCGCTTTATCGGTGAAGTACGCAGCCATCGCCTCATCATGTGATTTACCACCCCGCGTGTAGTAGTTGAGGTGATCTTCCATAAATGAGGTAAAGACCGAAACCTGAGGACTGATACCAGCCCAGCCCCATCCCTGGAGCTGCCACGAGTCGAGCTCCATGACACAGAGTGAATCCTCCATCACCTCATGTAAGAGCTGAAGATTAGACAAACCACGGATATTCCCCCCAAGGAGAATCTTCTCGCCCGTAATATACGAGAGCACATGGTGAATCATCATCGTCACCGTACTCTTGCCACGGGTACCGGTCACACCAATAATCGGCACACCAGAGAGCTCAGCAAATAAAGCCGCACTCTGAACAAGACGTACCCCGGCCTCACGTGCTACCGCGAGATAGGGCGAATCCATTGGTACCCCGGCCGCGACGAGTATCATGTCACGATTTTTAAAATCCTCCTCACGATGCTGTCCGAGCACGAAGGTGATGTTCTGATACGTTTCGAGCTGTGCGACTGATGGGGCCAGCTCTACCTCAGACTTCATATCGGTCACAATAACTTCCGCCCCCGCTTCTGCCAAATACGCCGCATCACCAATCCCCCGCCCGAGGAGTCCGAGTCCCATCACGGTGACTCGCTTACCTTTGAAATAATCTTGATAGTTTGCCATAGAATTTACTCTAGAGTACTCAAAAAAATGAAGGGTGTCGAGCATATAGCCCGACACCCCTCTTAACTCATTGTGTGGTTACACCACACTGCTTCAACCAGGCCAGAGCTAGCTGATGCTGGTGACGAAGGAGCTGTTCCTTCTCATGACCAGAGATGAGAGACTCAACTTGCCATGACACATCAGGAGCAACACACTCCTTTGGGAAGTAATGCTTCACGTCATCAGCCAAACTGGACATGACCAGTTTTCCGATATCATACAGGTCTGAGAGACCAGCTGGCCGCAAGTACTCATGTAGAAGCTGTCTATTCATTGTTTCTATCCCCCTTTTAACTGGACAGATAACTACTACTCCGCGAGTTGGTAAAAGGTTACCAAACAGCCCTCGACCTGAAATGCGTGCTACACTACGAGTAATGGCGCGCCGCAAAAAAGAAGTCCTCTCGGGGATTGTCCTCCTCCTTATCTTAACTGCAGTCGCAAGTGGTGCCTTTTTTATTGCTGAGTACACTCTCACCCACGAGAGCTTCCAGAATCAGATTGCCTCCTTTGGGTACCTCGGAATTACGTTCCTTGCAATGGTGGCCGGCCTCAATGTTATCGTACCCATTCCGGCCGCTACCTTTACCCCCGTCTTTACTGCCGCAGGTCTGGCCTTACCACTCATTGTCCTCTCTCTCACGATTGGTACCCTCCTCGCGGACTTTATCGGCTATGCGTTTGGAAAGCTCAGTCGCGAGACTGTCGCAACCAAGTATCCAGGCCTCGTCGCGAAGCTCGAACACCTCTACGAACATAGGCGTACGTGGCTCCTGCCGGTCGTCTTCCTCTATGCGTCATTTGTCCCAATTCCAAACGAAGCTCTCGTCATTCCGCTCGCCTTCCTCGGTATCCGCTGGCGCCTTCTCGTCATTCCGCTCTTCCTCGGCAATCTCATTAACCAGGCAATCTACGCGTACGGCTTTCAGAACCTCTACCACTACTTTTTTTAACATTTCTGCCCCGACCCCAGAGCGACATGAGGGGTCTTACATTTTTTCTTATTATCTGCTATAGTACCGGGCACAAAGGGGTAGTACCCTCAGTGCGCGTTTAGCTCAGTTGGCTAGAGCATTCGACTGATACTCGAAAGGTCCTAGGTTCGAATCCTAGAACGCGCACTGAGGGTTTTACTGTGTCTGAAAATCAGTATAATAGTCCGACTGCCGTGGTGGTGAAATTGGTATACACGTGCGCTTCAGGTGCGCATGTCGCAAGACATGGAGGTTCAAGTCCTCTCCACGGCACAGATTGAGTGAAGCGAAAGCTGTGACGTGGAGTCGCAGCTTTTTGCATAAAAAGCGTTGCGAAGACTTGAAAAGGTTGACTGAATCTTTGTGAGTGACAACGATACAAAGAGTCGACAACCTGTACCGAATCTGTAAGATTCAAGTCCTCTCCACGGCACAGATTGAGTGAAGCGAAAGCGGTGGCATACAAAAACCGCCATGACCAAATTGTCAGGCGGTGGTGAGCGCACCAGATTGTGCGCTCGCGGTTATTTCGCAATTCTCCTCAAGAACTGGAGAACCAAGTAGGCGGAGACGGCGATGCCGACCCCAAGCCACACCCCACCGTCCCGCATCCCCGGAACGGTGATGTTGATGGCAGTGCCCACAAGGAGCACCACCGTGATGATTTGTACAGTGTGTCGCATTCTAGAACCACACGAAGTGATCAAAGAGCGAAATTCCGACAATCAGCGCCAAAATGATGCCGGCACCCTTCCAGAAGATACCCCACAGCGGCGTACCCTCATCCCGCGACGGCGGGTAGTGACGGCCAAATGCAGGCTCGTTGGATTCGTCACTATGATTCTCAAAGGTCATCTGCTCATTCCTCATGTTGCCCTACCTCTTATGGATAGGTGCGGTTTTGTACCGACATCATTGCCAGTACTTAAGTAATATTATACATAAATATAGTATTTTGTCAATATATCCCCACGAGAAGGTGAAAATACCACGGAAATACGCTATAGTAGAGACACTATGAGTAGCGGTCTCGCCATTATCCTCGTCCTAGCGATTGTCATCGGCCTTAGTATGTCGGTGGGAGAAAATGGCCTCCAGCAGGTGATTCCGGCGCTTTTGAGCTTCATTGATAATTACCTTATCCCCTTCCTCCTTGGACTTGCCTTTCTCATCTTTGTCTGGAATGCGGTCCGCTTCTTCGTCATTGGTGGCGCCACCGACGAAGGTAAAGAAAACGCGAAGAATCTCGCGCTCTACAGTATCGCCGCGTTTATCTTTATTCTCTCATTCTGGGGCCTCGTGAACATCCTCGTTAACGGCCTTAATCTCGACAACTGTAACAACCAATTAGTCCCAGACTATTTGAGTGACGAATACACGAGCTACGCACCATGTACCTCACCACGACCACAGCCACGCCCTGATAATCTCGTGCCACGTAGTCCGGTCAATAACGATCCAATTGAAGTCACCCCGCTCCCGCCACTTCCAAGCCAGCCACAAAACGCACCGCTCCCACCAATCACCGAACCAATCGCCATCTAGTACACCACAATACAAAACACCTTTGGCTAGCCGAAGGTGTTTTGTATTTCACAAATAAAAAGAATATCAGTACGTACGGTATGTAAACAAAAAGACAATCGCGTACTCGCGAGCTCTTTTGTCTTATCCTTTGGCTTTAGTCTTTCCTAAAAGTCCGATACCACTTCAGAGTGTTCTGTATCGTCTACTCATTAGGTAGTCAATTGAGCTACCTAATATCGACCAATTAGCCGTTATGTGGAATTCTGTTACCAGAATCCAACGACGTGTCCAATTGGAATTAATCCACGACCAGCTTCCGCTAGCCGTGCCTTGTTACGACTTACTCCCTGTCATCGA
>CAZTWW010000020.1:0-18550 GCA_964618165.1 uncultured Candidatus Saccharibacteria bacterium
CAATTTCCTGGTTCGCCTCGCTTCTCATCTTATTTTGAAAATCGCTGGAGGTTTAAGGCAAAAACCAAGACATAACGTATCTTGGAGAAGCAAATTACAAATAGTCTATATTCGCTACAGATAACGGCTGAGATGCAAGGGTAACCTTCGGCATCAGAATATGCGAAGAATGAAAAGAGGCGATTGCCAAATTCTCATTCTTAATTACTCATTAAGAAATTAACATGCGACGACCAATCAAGAAGCGTCCAGTCGTGAAGCCAGACGTACAGTTTGGATCAACCGAAGTGGAGCGCCTCATCAACTACATCATGTTGCGTGGACAGAAAGAAACTGCCCGCAAGATTGTGTACGCTGCGTTTGAAGAAATAAAGAACCGCAAGGACGGTGGTGACCCACTTGAGGTCTACCAGACTGCTATCCGCAACGCTGGTCCACTTATGGAAGTTCGTTCACGTCGTGTCGGTGGTGCAAACTACCAGGTGCCACGTGAGGTACGACCAGAGCGACGTCTCGCGCTTGCACTCCGCTGGATTATCGGTGCAGCCCGCAATGCAAAGGGTATGCCGATGCACAAAGCACTTGCAAACGAGCTCGTGCTCGCTGCTAAGGAAGAAGGATCAGCAGTGAAGAAGCGTGATGATGTGCATAAGATGGCTGAGGCAAATCGTGCCTTTGCACACTTCGCCTGGTAGTCTCCATTTTGAACGAACTACTTTGTCGAATACACAAAAGAGCCGCTCCCTGGACTTAGGTCCCGGTCGCGGCTCTTTTGCTATTCTCCGCGTATTTCATTTCAAAATGAGGCCTACCTGGTAACAGAAAAAGTCCAAATTTGACGATTTGCTTCGTTGAACTACGAAAAAAGACCCTTGCTGGACATGTCGTCCCACGCGGGTCTTTTTTCTTGTTCGCCTTGCGACTCATTCAAATTTCAACTTTTCCAACATCTTGGCTACTGCGTTGTAGTCCCATAAATTTTCTTACCGTACGACCAAGTATGGTGAGCAAATTTTCGGAGCTTTCGCATTGTTTCGTTTAGAAAATGTCTGTTACAAAAGCTGTCTCTATCCGTAGGAATTACGTGATCAATGCTCGAAAATTATTAATACGGAAAAATTGTAGCTGGTTTGCATCATGATAATTGTGTGGCAACTCATTACCATATGGTGCGGCGGTCCGTACGACACCAAGGATATCGTTATCACAAATAACCCAATCAGCATACTGAAAGCCGTGATGCTCTGCATCGTTGTGAGAGAGTAGGGTTGTGTGTACGGACCAGGTCTCTAAATCTCGGCTACTCACGAGGGATAGTTGATTGCGAACATGGCTTGGATGCAATCCTATACATGACGCAGTGACGGGATTGGTGAGTGTGATGTATTGCTTCGTTATTTCATCACGGCGAATGGTGAATTTTTTGGTGCCACCGGGAAGGTTGATGAATCGAGCTGGGTAATATGATTGTTTATGTGGTTGGAGTGGAATCATCAGACCTCGATTTGGTGTCATAAGGCTCTCGGTTCGAAGTACAAGTGCGAGTCCACTCTCAGCGTGAACAATATTTCCCTCGAGTACGCCGACCAAGTCGTGTTTGTTGAGAGAGGAGATGTCATAAGGTAGTGAGATGTCCCAGCTTTTAGCATCGAGTAGATTGCTGTTTAATGCAGCTGATATATATCGTGGTCGGTATCGTTCTGGCCAAGATTGTCCTTGGTGGGCATCTTCAATGCTACGCCATATGACCATGCCACGTCACGACAGGTACGGGTGCGGTGTGCCACTGACCGCTACGAATGAGGTGTGGCGGTGTCCAGTTTTTACCGTTGGACGATTGCCGAATGACAAGTGCCCCATGCTCTTTCGTGGTCCCAAGAAGATACAGATGATTATTATGCAGAAACAGTGATGACCAAAAAGTATCAGTAATACTCGCCATATGATTCCAGCTCTTGCCACCGTCATAGCTTTCGTACACCTCAGTTTGACCGCTGACATGTGCCGTAGATCCACTGCCAAAGTAGTCATGCGTAGCAATGAGGTGAAGTGGGTTGAGAGCAACTATGCTTGGAGATCCAATGTAGGTATTTGTCGATGGTGGTATGTGACTAATTATAGTAGTGGCAACCATATGTTTGTTTATCCTAACATAGCCAGAATTGAGTCATGTAAAAAAGATAAAAAATGATAACTTTACCTTTTTTGTATATGGGGTAGTATGCGCTTAGACTTGGTCTCTCACAACAGAAAGGTTAAGCGTTATGACCCAGGTTCCTCGTATTGTCCTGACCGGTGGTCCCTGTGCTGGTAAGACCACTGCCATCTCTGAGATGGTGACGTGGGCGCATGAGACTGGCTATATGCCGATTGTGGTGCCTGAAGCTGCTACTCTTCTTATGTCATCTGGGCTTGATGTGACAACGTCTGATTTTCAGCGGGCCGTCCTTGAGCATGTGCTTCAGACGGAAGCAAGTTTCCTCAAACATGCTGAGTATCATCGTCAGCGTGGGAAGAAACCGGTGCTGATTTGTGATCGTGGACTGTGGGATCAGGCTGCCTACATGTCACCGAGTGATTTTCGTGCCCTATGTCTCCTTCATGGTGTCTATCCCGACCGTGAAAAGGGGCAACGGTATGATGGTGTCATCTTTATGCGAAGTGCGGCTGTCGGGGCTGAGGAGTTCTATTCGAACGAATCAAATGCGACGCGGTACGAGTCCCTCGCTGAAGCCAAAGCGCTTGATGAACGTACGTCGTTTGCTTGGGCTGGTGTTTCGCATCTCGGTATCATCGACAACCGCGTCGGTGAACCGTTTGCTGGCAAGATCCGGCGGACGGTAGCGGAGTTCTCGCGCATACTCGGTGTGCCGGCACCCATGGAGATTGAACGCAAGTTCGATGTGCTTGATTTCAGTGAATCGTCGTTGCCGGCACACACGGTGAAAAGTGACATCTTGCAACACTATCTCCTCGGTGATGATGGCTTGGTGGAGCGGGTTAGGGCTCGGTCATACGGTGAGCATTGGGTCTTCACGCATACGATCAAGCAGTCTGTGCGCTTGGGGGTGTCGGTCGAACGGGAGCGTATCGTAACTAGGCAACAGTATGAAGACTTGTTGGTTCGCGTCGACAGAAGACGCGAACCGATTCAGAAGTACCGGTACTGCTTCCTCTACCAAAACCATCACTTCGAACTTGATGTATTCCGGAACGGGAAGCAGAAGGGTCGACGGTTACTGGAGGTAGAGGTGGGGTCGCTTGACGATCATGTTGAGCTCCCAGCCTTTCTCATGATTGGTCGTGAACTGACCGATGATCCATCGGCAACCAACTACGCTATGGCGCAATAAGGCCGATACCGGCCGCGAGCACATGCTCGCGGCCGGTTTTTGTGTATGAGTAAGAAAAATAAATGCGAGGGTGCGCTATACTGACCTCATGGAAAAAGGCTTTGGAAAAAGAGAGGGTAAGAGTCGTAGTGCTGAGGTGGGAAGTGAGCGACCGCTCTCACTCGTCGAGCAACAGCGTCAGGAGGCGTTTGATACGGTCTTAGCGACGCTCGAGCGACGGTTCCCGGCTGAATTGAAGCGTACTTTTATCTCGCACGAGAAGGAGTATGCGCTCACGAGTCAAGAAGACTGCATGGTCGCCTTTGCTCAACAGCACCGTGAGGCGGTTGAGGCGCTTTACCAGGACATTGTCCTCGTCGATGACTATCGGCAAGAGCAGGCGGTCGCGAAGCTTCTAAAGCTCTTTGAAGCCTACGAACGCATGGTCGCGCTCTACGCAGAGTTGCGCAGTTACTATCCGCGGGCGGCGGCTGCGGTTGAGGCAAAGTTACCGCCACTTGAGACCGTGCGTACGCATGCCGATGCGTCATGGCGCAGTATCAATAAATAAATAAGCATTATGACTATTGATATTGAAACCGAAATCACCGCGCATCTCGCTGAGTTAAAGAAGCTTCAGAAGCCAAGTGGGGTATTTACGGCAGCAGCACATGATGTGAGTACCGGCTATGATAAGGCGTGGCTCCGAGATAACTACTTCATGACCCTTGGCTTCCTTGAGACGGGTGATATTGAGACAGTGGCCGCCACCGGGAAGGCACTCCTCGCGGTCTTTGTAATGCATCAAGATAAGATTAATTGGGCGATACAAAATAAGCCTCATGAGACCTGGCAGTATATCCATGCGCGCTTCCACCCAGAGACCTTTGAAGAATACTGGGAAGAGTGGGGGAATAGCCAGAATGATGCAGTGGGTGAAGTGCTCTATCTCCTCGTTGATCTTGAGTTGCGTGGCCATGGGGTAGCTGTTACCGCAGATGAGCGGGCGATGGTGCAGAAAATCGTTGATTACCTCGTGGCACTTGAATACTGGCATGATGCTGATAATGGTATCTGGGAAGAGAACATGGAGGTACATGCGTCATCGGTTGGTGCGTGTGTGGCAGCCCTAAAGCTTGCGAAGCAGGTGGCGTGGCTCACGGTCCCTGAGGCCGCCATTCACTTTGGTGAAGAGGCACTTCGTCACCTCTTGCCACGGGAATCAAAAACGAAGTTTGCAGATCTTGCACTCCTCTCGCTTATCTACCCGTTTGCGGTCACGACACCGGCTGAGACGGCCACGATTCTTCGTAATGTGGAGTACCACCTCCTCCGCGACCGTGGTGTCATACGGTACAAGCTCGATCGCTACTATAATGCAAATGAGGACGGCTACAGTGAAGAGGCTGAATGGTCGTTTGGACTCTCGTGGCTCGCTATCATTTATGCCGAGCGTGGGGAAAAGGAGCGAGCCTGGTACTACCTCCGAAAGGCACGCGCGACGGTAACACCACAAGGACAGATTCCCGAGCTCTACTTCTCAAATAGTCCAGTACCAAACGATAACACCCCACTTGGCTGGGCCGAGAGTATGTATATTGTCGCTCTCGCTAAAGTCCTTAATTTGAAATAAAGAGAACTCACCGCATGTCGGTGGGTTTTGGTATATACTTACCCTATGAATCACAAAGTAGCCATTGGACTCGCGCTCATCGTTGGGTTGGCAACTGGGTTTTTTGCTCGTTCCGTGATAGCGCCTGGGTGGGCAGAGTTGTGGCCAGCGCCATTACCAGAAGAGGTGGCTTGTACTATGGATGCGTTTCAGTGTCCGGATGGTTCGTTTGTGGGTCGAACCGGTCCATCGTGTGAGTTTGTCTGTCCGCCAGCACCCGTCGTGGCACCTGAAGTAGCTACTGCCATTACGGCAATGAGTGACCGTATCATTGTGACCAGTCCTGTGCCAGGAGCGAGTGTTACCACCCCACTTCAAGTATCTGGCGAAGCGCGGGGTAACTGGTTTTTTGAAGGATCGTTTCCGGTCGTTCTTACCAATTGGGATGGGCTTATCATCGCTGAAGGGGTAGCGACAGCAAGTGGCGACTGGATGACAGAGTCCTTCGTCCCGTTTACTGCCACTTTGACCTTTACGAACCCGCTCACTGCTGGTGCTCCCGAGTACATGGCCAACGGCACGCTCATATTAAAACGAGACAATCCATCGGGCTTACCAGAGCAGGATGCGGCGCTCGAGCTACCTATTCGTTTTCTCCCCGGTCCAACTACGCAATCAGACTAAAACCTCGTATACTATGTGTACGGTTTACAACCGGACTAATATACGTGTATGGCAAAAGGAGAATTTAGACACAAAAAAGAAGCCAAGAAACCAAAGAAAGACAAAGCTGACAAAAGTCTTGGCATATAACAAAGACAGCAACAAAACAACAGACCGTACTCGGTCTGTTGTTTTGTTATACTAGGCCTATGTCTCGTCTTCGTCTCGTACTCATAACGCTCGTTCTTATTTTGTTCGTGCTCATCGTTGGTTTTGTAGTGGCGGCCTATTTTTTTACATCTGCTACTGAGCCAGTCTCACTGCCGCCGCTACCGGCTGAGTCGGTGACTGGGAATCCCGAGGTACTAACCGGGCGAAGTGCAATCAAAGAATTAGCAACGGTGTCATTAACCCCAATCGAATGTACCCTCCGATTTGCAGATGAAACGTACCGTGAAGGGACAGCATTCAGTGTCGATGGACAACTACGAGCAGATTTACTGAATCAACATAATCAAGTAACGAGTCTTATCGTGGTTGGTGATGTGGTGTCCATTCGTGAAGGGATGTTAGTACGAGGAACTTCAAGTGTAGCAGTTAGTGGTCTCATCGGTACACAGGTATCTTATACATGCCGACCATGGTCGGTCGATATGTCCGTTTTTTCATTAGATGTCACTGACTAGTTATACACACCGGGTAGTGTTTTGTTCTTTGTAAATCGACTATGATATTTCTAACGGAGGCCACCTGGGTAATACCAGGTGGCCATTCTGTTGTTCTTAAAAAGTCACCTATGTCATCATCAGCAATTAGTACATTATCATCAGTCGTATTTGGATGTTTATTAGTGGGGTTACTCACACTGGCTTCATCGGTGCAAGCAGCTACTGCGACGCAAAGCTCTACACAAAGTGAAACGGCACGTTCCGCTTCAATGTTGATAGCTTCGGTTACAGAGCGTGCCAGTATTGTTGACGGGAAAGTTGTTCGAGGAACCCTTACGTTTACACTGGTGGCGAATGACACTCCTTTGTATATCTCAAGAAATGCTCTAAATTCAGTGGTACTGAGTTCGGCGCGTAAAAATGTGACCATGACACTCAGCTCCGATGCTGATACATCAGGGGATATGTATGTTGTGAATGAAGGTGAGGAGCGTTCCTTTACCATCACCACAGTATCACCTCGACCAGGGAAAAGAGTCATAGATGCTGTCAGAGGTATTCGCTATGGTACTTCAGAGACACAGAGAAACCGAGTAGCACTACTTGGTGGAGTTAATAATTCACGGACATCGACACCGATACCTGAACAGCCTCGTGTTATCAGACCTGCGTCGAGTACAATCCCTCGTGATAACAGACCAACGTCAACTTCTCAAGCGGTATCTCTCCCAGCTAATCCAAAAGCTTCATCTACACAGCCACAATGTCCAGTGACGGGAGGTGGTTCCAGCAGTACGAGTATGCGCTGTATGCAAGCGGGACCAAGTATGCCACCAAGTTTCAGTTCATCCACTCCTCGAGACAATCGACCCGTCAGTACATCGACACGCACAACGCCAGATATGACTCGTGATGGTGTATCTACATCAACCACGCAATCACAGTCTCGGCCTTCAGCCCAATGTGTCGAAGGTTCGAAGCGTGTTCTCGGTGCCGGTATGTCTGCACCAGCTGTGCGAGCCGGCAGTGTTGGCAGTGTTGGTACGCGAACCACTCCTCAGCAAGTGTGTATGAATGGACAGTGGGTCCCAACTCCAGTCGCTAGTTCAACTAGGCAGTCAATTGCACCAGAGCGGATGTCATCAAGCACCCCGACGAGTACATCATCTCGGACCGGAGCGGTTCGTGGTGCCACTGCTAATATCTATGATCAGTTCGCTATGATATTGATGGCGCTCGATCAAATGCTTGCACAGATGAAGTAATCTAAGAACACAGAATTATGTAAAAGCCGGTAAAAGCCGGCTTTTACTATTCACAACACAGCAAAAATAGTGTATGGTTGGGGCCTATGTCTCGCACTGATGGTCTCATTGTATTTAGTGATGTGTCATTTGAACACGATCCGACTCGCCCAATATTAAAGGGTGCAAATTTTGTGGTACGACGTGGTGCTAAGATGACCCTTATGGGTCAAAATGGTGCTGGTAAAAGTACTATTTTTGGTCTCATTACTGGAGTTTTGCGCCCTGATGAGGGTGATATCAATATTCAGCCTCGAACTACTATCGCTATTTCGCGACAGATTATTCCCCGTGATGAACTGACGCTCACTGTTCGTGCCTTCTTTGAACAGTGTTTTAAAGAAAAGGTGTACGATATTGATCCGCGGATTGATGAGGTGCTCGAAATTGTAAACCTGACGCCAACCGCTGCGATGAAAGAGTCGTTTAAAGACAGAATCATCGGGAGTTTTTCGGGTGGACAACAGGCACGCCTTCTCCTCGCCTCAGCCCTTATCCAAAATCCTGATGTTCTCCTTCTTGATGAGCCAACGAATAATTTAGATGTTGCTGGTATTGCTCACTTGACTGCGTTTCTTCAAAACTACCGTAAGACCGTGTTGGTGATTTCCCACGATGCAGAATTCTTGAACTCATTTACCGATGGTGTGCTATATCTCAACACCCAAAATCGCCAAGTGGAGCAGTATAACGGTAATTATCACACGGTACTAAAGGAAATTGCTGCCCGAGTCGAGAAAGAGCAGCGGCAAAATGCCCAGCTTGCCAAACAAATCCAAGCAGATAAAGACAAGATTAACTACTTTGCGAGCAAGGGAGGTAAGATGCGTCTCGTAGCAAAGCGCATGCGTGATGATGTCGAGGAGGCTGAGGAGAATAAGGTTGATGTACGCAAAGAAGATCGTACTATTCGCTCATTCACGATAGAGCCTCAGGCTGAAGTGCCGCTTGAGGTCGTAAAGCTCACGTCATACAAGGTTGTCAAGAATCACCAGCCAAAAGAAGTTGAGTGCGAGATTACCCTAAAACGTGGGACACATCTCCAAATTATCGGTCCAAATGGTATTGGGAAGACGACCCTCCTTGAATCTCTCGCATCTGGTCACGCTAAGGGTGAACATGTAGCCCCAGGAGTAAAAATTGGCTATTACCGCCAGGACTTCTCAAACCTTGATTTTGATAAGACCGTGTTTGAGACACTGATGGATTCGATGCCAAAGAAGATTGAGGAAGATATGCGCTCAATTGCCGCTGGGTTCCTCCTCTTTTCAGATGTGATGAAAAACAAAGTGGGTAATTTGTCTGAGGGGCAGAAGGGTCTTGTCGCGTTTGCAAAGCTCACCATGGAGCGTCCCGGGCTCTTGATTCTCGATGAGCCAACCAATCATATTAACTTCCGTCACATTCCGGTTATTGCCGCTGCGCTTAATGAATACAAGGGGGCGATGATTCTCGTATCTCACGTTCCTGAATTTGTGGAGCAGATTCGGATTGATGAGGTGTTAGACCTCGCGAAGTCTCTCTAGATTTACAAAGTCTTGGTATACTAGTGGCGAACAAATTCGTCACATATGAAAAAGTTTCTCATCATTGGAATTGTTGTGATTACCATTATCGGTGCTGCTGGTGCTGGCTACTGGTTTTTCTTAAAAGAAGAGGAGAAGCCACCGCGGTATAAGCGTGACCCGAATGCTTTTGTGGTGCCACCAGTGGCTCATTCAATGAAAGGTAAAACATTTCGGGTGCCTGATCAGCCTGATACTGTCGTTGAGTTAAATCTGGTAGCCGCTAGTTCAATTCGGAATTTTCCGATGGGTCGGTTTAATCTCGCAACGGGAACGGGACAGGGGGAGTTAGTGGCGATAGATGAGTTTGCCACTGATGTCATTAACGGTAAGCGAGTCGTACCAATTAGAGTAACAACTCCAGGAACCGGTGAATTCATCTACCTCGCGGTCGTCAATGAAGCGGATGGAGTGTTTGACCATACGACCTCCCACTTGTTGGGTGACCGTATTCGCATAAAGTCATTGACACGCGATGGCGATACCGTGACGATAAACTATGATGTTCATGATAGAAACCAGTCAATGGCCGAGTTGCCGTCGGTCAACACTACTGCCATTATTGATGTGGCAGAAAATAAATTTGTACAAGAAGGTCGCAAGCCGTGGCTTGAAATTGTTGAAGAAGCAAAAGTGTTTACTGGTAAGTATCTCTGGCAGTCTACCGAGGGAGAAGATGGTGTTGTTACACCAAGTCGACCAGACGCGTTCACACTCTTTTTTGACGGTCCACGCATTACCCTTGGTACTGACTGTAATACCGGTAGTGCAGAATATACGCCACCAACTGGTTCTTCAACTGCACTCTCGTTTGGTGATATAGCGACCACAAAGATGTTCTGTGAAAGTGTCGAAGAGGGGCCGTACTTTGCGATGATTAGTGCAGTGACCGAGTATGAAGAGCCAAACACAAATACGCTTATCTTTACACTTGAAGACGGGAGGGAGATGACCTTCCTCCGTGAAGGTGCGACGTTAGAATTCGGAGATGGTACCGCTACAACCACCCAATAATAGCAGCAAGACATTCCAATTCACCGCGACGGTTTTCATCTATCCAAGCGACGCGGCGGCCTGGTATTTTGTGACTGTGCCTTCAAAAGACGCTGTGATGATTAAAAATACTGTGCCTAAACAGCGAGGATTTGGCTCGGTACCAGTATATGTTGAGATTGATGGTCTTGTATTCAAGACTGCCCTCTTTCCCAATAAATACGCAAAAAGCTATATTTTACCGCTTAAAAAAGCGATTCGCGAACAGCTCGGTATCATGGTAGGGGATAGCATCTCAGTGAACGTCCGTGTGTAACGTTTTCTCGATTTTGCACCATTATATGATAGGGTTGAAGAGACACCCATGACCGATTCCGAACTCAAATCAATCCTTGAAGCTGCTCATCGTCGCGAGACTGAAGCTTTTAAAGCGTTGTATGATGATTTGGAGCCCCGTATCTTCCCCTTTGTCGTGACGAGAGTGAAGGGTCAGGATATAGCAACTGATCTTACGCAAGACATACTCACTGATATTTTTCTCGCCATACCGTCCTTTACCTACCGGACGGTTGGCCAGTGGTATGCGTTTGTGTTCACGATAGTGCGCCGTACCTTAGCCCGACACTACGCGAGTCAATCGCGGGTAGTGGCACATGAGGTAGAAGCTGAGATTGATACACTCTCGAGTCAGTCAGGGTTATCTGCCCAAGATACCTTAGCCGTGAACGAAGCACTATCAGGTCTCGATCAAATTACTCGAGATATTGTGGTCCTTCACCACTGGTCTCGCTATACGTTTGGAGAAATCGCAGAGATGCTCAATCTGAGTGAAACTAATGTCCGAACGCGACACCATCGGGCAAAGGCGACACTCAGTCAATTATTAAACTGGTAAACGGCATTACATGGACAACGACCGAAACACTTTCAATACCAACATCGAAGCTGTCACTCCGCGACAGTCTGATGCTACTCGTGCGCGCCAATTTGATGCAATCATGTCAACGGTTACTGCGCAGCCCGTGGTGTCGCCGTATGCTTTTTATGCGACTCGCTATCGTGCCTCATTTGCCTACCTTGCGCTCATTCTCGTATTTGTCCTTGGTACTAGTTCAACGGTGGCGGCATCAGAAGCGGCTCGTCCGGGGGATTTGCTGTTCCCGGTCGATAGAGCCAAAGAAGAGATTCGCCTCCGTTTAGCAGATGATAGTAAAAAGGCTGAATTAACTGCGGCGCAACTCGAAGAGCGTTACGCCGAACTTATTAGTATTCTTGATGAATCAGCTGGGACAAGCACGGTAACGTATGATGATGAAGCTCGGATTGCTGCTGCGGTAACGTTGGTGACAAAGGTGGCCATTTCACTTGATACTGATGAAGCTGATGATCGGTTGCGTGATGTGCTACGCCAGCTCGACACTCTCGTGTTTGCAGACGTGGATAAAGACGATGCTCGGATTTCTGTATCTGATGACAGAATAGAAATTCGCACCGATACCGAGCGTATTCGACTTGAAAAACGGACTGATGATAGCAGTTCTCGTAACGATGGTGACGACGATGATAGAGATGATCATGATGATGACGATGGTGATCGAAGTCGAGACCGTGACGACGATAGTCGCGGCAGTAATAATGACCTTGATGATGACAGTCAAGTTCATGATGACGGCAGTCAGGATGACGATGAGGATTCTCGAAGTGACCGCGATGATGATAAGGTTAACGATGACCGCGATGACGACAAAGATGACCGCGATGACGACAATGATAATCATGATGACAGTCAAGTTCATGATGACGGCAGTCAGGATGACGATGAGGATTCTCGAAGTGACCGCGATGATGATAAGGATAGCGACGACCGAGACAGTGATCGTGATAACGACAAAGATGATGACGATCGTAACGATGATAAAGATGACGATAATGATGATCGCAATGACGATTCCCGTAATCGCTAGGTAAAAGAAAACCACCATAAAGGTGGTTTTCTTTTACGTCCACCTCAGGGTGGCGTATACTAAATATATGAAAAATACACCATCGTTTATTGACCATATTACAGAAAAGCGTTCGCATGAAGTGTTGTTCAAACAAGCGGTGGTCGAGGTGGTAACTAGTCTTGGTGAGTACATTGATACGAAACCAAACGCCGATCAGGTATGGCAACGGTTTGCGCGCCTGTGTGAGCCCGAACGAGTGATTTCCTTTAAGGTGCTGTGGACAGATGATAACGGTGATGCGCAAGTTAATACTGGTTACCGGGTGCAATTTAATTCTGCGCTCGGTCCTTATAAAGGAGGGCTTCGTTTTGACGTTACGGTGAATGAGGATGTTTTGAAGTTCCTTGGTTTTGAACAAATATTTAAAAATGCTTTGACTGGATTACCGCTTGGGGCCGGTAAGGGTGGGAGTGACTTCAATCCAAAAGGCAGGAGTCAAAATGAGATTCGCAATTTTTGTCGAGCCTTTATGATTGAGCTTCATCGACATGTCGGACTTGATACTGATGTTCCAGCGGGGGACATGGGAGTAGGTGGTCGTGAAATAGGCTATATGATAGGTATGTACCGTGAACTCACTCATAGTTTTAATGGTGCACTGACCGGTAAAGATCCCCTCATTGGGGGTTCGCTCGGACGGACTGAGGCAACTGGTCACGGAGTAGTGTACTTCGCTCGGGCGATGGCACGATACCATAAGCTCACCCTCACCGGAATGACGGCAGTTGTGTCTGGTAGTGGTAATGTAGCTGAGTATACCGCACGGCAGCTGGTGCGAGAGGGGGTGAAGGTGCTTACCTTATCCGATAGAAGTGGCTACATATATAAGTCGACTGGCTTATCGCTTGAAGATATAGATAGTATTATGACCCATAAAGACACTGATGCGACATTGGCAACCCTTAATCACCCTGATCTTTCGTTTGCGCCTGGTCAGCCGTGGCAGACGATTGCGGCAGATGCTTATTTCCCATGTGCGACCCAAAATGAAGTGACGGTCGAAGATGCTCGTGTAATGGCGCGTACTGCAAAACTGGTCGTCGAGGGAGCAAATATGCCACTTACCAATGATGCGCTCGAGGTTTTACGAGCAGAAGGAGTTTTACACGCACCTGGGAAGGCTAGTAATGCTGGTGGAGTGGCTGTCTCTGGGCTTGAGATGGTGCAAAATGCTTCGCATTATCCCTGGACACGAGCGGAGGTGGAGGAGAAGTTAGTGACTATTATGGAGCGCATCCATGATCAGTGCGTCGAGTATGGGAAAACTGCAGATACGGTTGATTATGTTAAAGGAGCCAATATTGCTGGAGCAGCCCGAGTCCTTGCAGCGATGGAAAAACTCGGCTGGTAAAATAAGCCACAGAGGCCGTAGGCCGACAATGGCGAATTTTCGCGAGTGAGGCCTATTCCTAATGGCCTCATCCGCGCACGACCACTCTGTTTCTTGAATCACTTTCATCCGTAGCGACTATTGCGAATTCTCGCGAGTAATGCGACCTCCAAGGGAGCATTATCCGCGCACGACCACTCTGTTTCTTGAATCGTTTTACCTCAGGGCAACTATTCCGAATTTCCGCGAGCAAAGGCTATCTCTTACAGAGACTGTCTACTCATGGGACTCTTTCTCATAAAATCGAAAGATTCTCCATGAGTCTTGCGAAATGGGTCCCATCCCATTTCTCACCTAATGCCTTTATCCACGTCTCAGCTTTACCGCGTAATCTACTTGTAGCGACAATGGTGAATTTCCGTAAGCAAGCGTCCTTTTATTGAGGGGTGACAAAATCCTCAGGTCGGGGTATAGTACTCGCGCGACGCCGTCAGGCTTTTTTCTTTTATCATTGCACCCCAATGCATGGAGCAAAAGAACGCATTATTACAGATACTTTAAATTAACATTTATAAATATATGGCAAGAAAATTCCCACTTCACAAAGTTCGAAACTTCGGTATTGTCGCCCACGTAGACGCAGGCAAGACAACCACCTCAGAGCGCGTGCTCTTTTACACTGGTGTATCTCACAAGATTGGTGAGGTACATGATGGTGCGACGGTTACCGATTGGATGGAGCAGGAGCGTGAACGTGGTATCACGATTACCGCAGCAGCAATCTCATGTAATTGGTCAAAGTCAGATGTGGTCGACCGCAAGGACGAGTCACAGATGTACACCTTCAACGTGATTGATACGCCGGGTCACATTGACTTCACTGCTGAAGTAAAGCGCTCAATGCGTGTACTTGACGGTGCGGTTGTGGTATTTGACTCAGTGGCTGGAGTAGAGCCACAGTCTGAGACGAACTGGGGTTATGCAGACGAGGCTAAGGTACCACGTATTTGTTACATCAATAAGATGGACCGTCTCGGTGCATCATTTGAGAAGTCATACCAGAGTATCCTTGATCGTCTTTCAAAGAAGGCCGTACGTGTACAGCTTCCATGGGGTGCGGAAGACCAGCTTAAGGGTGTAGTGGATCTCATTCGTATGAAGGCGTACACCTTCGAAGGTGAAATGGGTACGACGATTGTCGAGCACGATATCCCTGCTGAGCTGAAGGATGACGCAGAGATGTACCGTGCTGAGCTCGTTGAGCGAGTAGTGGAGCATGATGATGCCTTGATGGAGGCTTACCTTGGTGGACAGGAGCCAACACTTGAGGAATTGAAGGCTACGCTCCGCAAGGCGGTAATCGGTAATGAGCTCTTCCCAGTATTTACTGGTTCGTCACTCAAGAATATCGGTGTTCAGTTTGTGCTTGACGGTGTAGTTGATTACCTTCCAGCTCCGACAGACCTTGCTGCAGTTAATGGTATCGACCCTAACACTGAGGCAGAGATTGTTCGTAATGCATCTGACGAAGAACCATTCTGTGCCCTTGCCTTCAAGCTTCAGACAGACCCGTTTGTGGGTGCACTCACGTTCTTCCGTGTGTACTCAGGTACCATTAAGGCAGGAAGCTACGTCTACAACGCCTCAACCGGACAAAAAGAGCGCCTCGGCCGTATCGTACGTCTCATGGCTGATAAGCGTACCGAGATTGATGAGGTATACGCTGGTGAGATTGCCGCTGGTGTGGGACTTAAGGAGGTAAAGACCTCGCACACCCTTTGTGATGAAGCAAAGCCAATCGTGCTTGAACAAATTGTCTTCCCGAAGCCGGTAGTAGCGATGAGTGTCGAGCCGAAGACGAAGAACGATCAGGAGAAGATGGGTACTGCACTCAAGAAGCTTTCAGATGAAGATCCAACTTTCATTGTTTCAACTGATGAAGAGACTATGCAGACGATTATCGCTGGTATGGGTGAACTTCACCTCGAAATTCTTGTTGATCGTATGAAGCGAGAGTTCGGTGTTGAGGCGAATGTGGGTGCTCCACAGGTGGCCTACCGTGAAACCATCCAGAGTGAAGCTGAGGCTGAGTACAAGTATATCAAGCAGTCTGGAGGTCGTGGACAATATGGTCACGTCAAGATTCGAATTCGTCCAATGCAGCCACTTGAGGAAGGTAAAGAAGTTCCAAAGAACGTCACTCGTGAAGATCACTTTGAGTTCATCAATAACATCAAGGGAGGTGCCATTCCAGGAGAGTACATTCCTGCCGTGATGAAGGGTGCAAAGGAGGCAATGGCGCGCGGTTTTGTGGCCGGTTACAAGATGGAAGACATCTCGGTTGAACTCTTCGATGGTTCATACCATGATGTGGACTCATCAGAAATCGCCTTTAAGCTTGCTGCAATTTACGCTTTTAAGGAAGCGGCTTCAAAGGCAGGTGCTGTACTCCTTGAGCCAGTGATGAAGGTTGAGGTTCGTACCCCAGAACAGTACATGGGTGACGTCAACGGAAATATCTCAAGTAAGCGCGGTCAGGTTGAGGGTATGAGTGAGCTCGGTGATAAGAAGGTGATCACTGCTAAGGTACCACTTTCTGAAATGTTCGGATACACCAACACACTCCGCTCAATGTCTCAGGGTCGCGCATCGATGACGATGACCTTCGATCACTACGATGTAGTACCACCAAACGTGGCCAACGACATCAAGAAGGCAAGAGGGGTGAAGGATGTGGTAGAAGAGGATTAATAAAAAGGCGCTCCAGAGAGCGCCTTTTTATTAATCCGTCCACATCCTGCAAGACCGTTTGAGATAGTTCATGAGTAAGAAAGTGTGGGGCACTTTCGCAAGACCCTGTCTGCTACTTTATCAGTGAAACGAGATAAAGTGGCGACAAAGTGTACAGTTTCTGTAAGAAGAAGGATATTGTAGAAGAAGCTTAATAAAAAAGCACCGACGGGCGCCATTTTATGCATTGAAAATGATTACCATTATTTTTGCACAGTACACTATACGAGGTTGCGGTTCGATAACGGTATACTGTATGTATGAATATTGCCAGCCGCTTTTCTCTCATTACTAGTATTATGGTAGCACTGCTCTTTATGTTTGGTGGAGTAGTGACCGTGAAAGCGCAAACGATTCCGGCGGTTGACCTGCAGGGCTTTGCTTGGAGTAGTACGATCGGTTGGATATCGATGAATTGTATTAATGACGGTAATTGTGCCAGCAGTGATTATAAGGTGACTATCAATGCCGACCGTACTATCACCGGGTATGCCTGGAGTAGTAATATTGGCTGGATTAAATTCGGTGGACTTTCAAGTTTCCCGATTGGTGGCGGCACCGCGGCAGAAAATGCAAACGTTATTGGCACCTATCCAAACCTTACTTGGTCAGGATGGGCGCGAGCTTGCTCAGCAACTGTTGGTGGCAATTGTACCAGTATGACCAATAATCCAGCAGCTGGAGATTGGGATGGTTGGATATCTCTTCGAGGAACAAACTATAATATCTCTGCCAATATGACGACTGGTATGGCAACGGGCTCATTTGCCTGGGGGAGTGATGTGGTTGGGTGGGTGGATATGTCCTCAAACATCACGTTTGCTACGAGTGCCGCATCGCTTATTGGAAACAACTGTACTATCCCGCTTGGTGCCAATAGTTGTAGTGTAAATCTAACTTGGAACATTTCTGATACCGTACCATCACCGAACATCTTTAATGTCGCGTCTGGCACGCAAATTAGTACTGATCGCGCCCGTACTAACTTTGCAGTGACGATACCGCACGGTAATCGAACCTTCCATGCGCGCTCTGGCACATCTCTTTTAGTCGCGCGAGTGCTGACCGCTACCTGTGCACCTGGTCTTGTGCACAATGGTTCACAGTGTATCGCTGGGACGGGCAGCACTTCTCCAACAATTGTGATGCGTGCTACTCCTCCAATCGTTCGTATGGGTAGTGTAGCTCGGATTAATTGGAATCTGTCGACAACCACTGGCAGTACGTGTACGCTGAATGGTCCTGGTATCAGTAATCTGCCAATCACTGTATCGAGCAGTTCTGCTCTAACCGGCCCGCTCAATAATAGTGCAACATATCGGCTTGGTTGCACTGGTACTTATGGCACGGTTGAGAGTCGTATTAACATTGAGGTAGTGCCTGTGGCAGCTGAGGTGTAACAGTGTCTTTATGAATCCAGAAACCCCAATCAAGCAGAGCGGTGAAGTCAAGCAGGCGAAGTTTCTGCGCTACATTATAACTGGTGGACTCCTGCTCGTGTTATTTGCTATTGTATTTGCGTACATCTACTTCGGTATGCAGCTTGCAAAACAAGCTGATCCAGTGCCAGTAGCAGACAGCGAGCCGACAATATCTGAAGATGATCGAACCAGAGCAATTCTTCAGGCACTTGAAAATGCACCTACCGAGCCAACTGCCAACGTAGAAGAGATGTTAGAAGCACTTGAAAATGCACCTACCGAGCCAACTGCCAATAGGGAAGAGATGCTTCGTGCCCTTAACTATCCAGGAGTAGAGTAGTAAACTTGCAAAAACTTCGTACTTTGGTACTATTGCAGCTACCGCCACAGCCTCGGCTGTTGTCGGAGCGACTTATATTGCTCTTTCACACCCCTTGAGTAGGTGGTCGTAGCGCGACATGTTCTCGCGCCGTTACGATTGCATATTCAAGCACCGCTTTTTATATAAAAAGCAGCTGTGTGCGGATTATTACAATATTTAACCAATCACAAGTTTATGGCTGGTACTTTTGACCGCTCAAAGCCGCACGTAAACGTAGGTACCATTGGTCACGTTGACCACGGTAAGACTACTCTTACAGCTGCAATTCTTAACACCCTCCACGCACGTGGAAACGGGTACGGTGCTACTACTAAGGGAGTTGATGAAATCGACAAGGCTCCTGAAGAGAAGGCTCGTGGTATTACCATTTCTCTCTCACACAGTGAGTACGAGACTCCAAACCGTCACTACGCGCACATCGACGCGCCTGGTCACGCTGACTACATCAAGAACATGATTACTGGTGCTGCCCAGATGGACGGCG
>CAZTWW010000021.1:0-17219 GCA_964618165.1 uncultured Candidatus Saccharibacteria bacterium
TCAAGCCTTGCGGCATGCGATTTTGAGTCGCACGTGTATACCATTCCACCACTCCGGCAAATATTGAGAATGTCGCTAGAGCATACCAGACTTTTGAAAACTTATAAACACCCGCTTGGCTCTGCATCTGTGTTAGAATGGGGGAACGAGCAACCGCGTTAGACGGTTTTGGAGGTCATTCTTGCTCGGTTATTTACCGTGTTTATTTGTATTACGTCATGGCATTTCAAGCTGATTCGATTTTTTGGGTAGAGGTTGAGAAAATTGTCCCCAATCCGTACCAACCGCGGCGAGAATTTGACGAAGCAAAACTGAAAGAACTGTCTGAATCAGTGCGTATGTACGGTATCCTCCAGCCGCTCACGGTCACGAGAAAAGAAATCCAGGGTCCCGATGGGTCATTTCGAAGCGAATACGAACTTATCGCGGGAGAGCGACGTTTGCGCGCCAGTAAGCTTGCCGGATTATCGCTCGTACCAGTCATTATTCGTGATGGCGAACAGACTGAGCAAGAGAAGCTTGAGCTCGCCATAATCGAAAATCTCCAGCGTGAAGACCTCAATGCAGTAGATCGAGCCCTCGCGTTTCGCCAGCTCGCGGACGTCTTTGGCCTCTCGCACTCACAGGTGGCGCAGAAGGTGGGGCGCAGTCGTGAGTATGTCTCAAACTCAATCCGTCTCTTAGCGCTCCCGGACTACATGCTTGCGTCTCTCCGGACCAACGACATCACCGAAGGACACGCCCGGACACTCCTCATGCTCAACGATCGTCCAGAAGAGCAAGACGTAGTATTTCGTGAGATTCTTCTCAAGAAGCTATCAGTGCGTGAGGTAGAGAAGATTGCACGCAGTATTGCGACCGAAAAAGTGCGAAAGAAGGAGCTGGTTGATAACGATCTCATCGAAATTGAAAAGCAGTTTACTGATGCTCTTGGTACCCGCGTGAGTATCACGAAGACTGACTTTGGTGGACGCGTCACCATCGACTATTTCTCGATTGAGGATCTTGAAACGATGCTTGAACGCATGAAGCAAGATGCCGCCGCTGCCAAACAGCCAGTCTCTGACGTCTATAAAGATGAATCAAAGGATACTGAAGTGAGTGATACTGTGGATGAAGAGATGTTGACGCTTGCACAGCTCGCAGCTGCCACTGGTATCGAGCCAGTCCTGCCAAATCCGATTAGTGAAGTGGTAAGTGAGCCTGAAGCTGTGGCGGTAGCACCAATGCCAGAAACGAATACCGCTCCCGCGGAAGTGGTTGTAGATGTAACCGTAGCTGAGGTGGTGGTACCAACTCCCGAGCCGGCACCAGCTCCGGTCGCAGCGACTACACCGACAACACCAGTCACTCCACCGGTAGCCGCAGCAGTGCCGCCAACTCCTGTCGCTCCAGTGACTCAGACACCGGCTCCAGCAACACAAGGAAGTCCAAAGAGCAATCTCCGTGACCAGCTCGCGTCCCTCCTCGGGAAGCGCGACGGTGCGGTATTACCAGCAACAGAGACTAAACCAGCACCGGTTGCACCACAAGCACAGCCAAGTGCATCTGTGGCAGCAGCTGAAACAACACCAGCTCCAACCGTGCCTGAAACCAAGCCAGAGGATGAGAGTGACCTCTACTCTATCAACCGTTTTACGGTCTAAACGTAATTTAGCGTCCAGGGGTCGGAATACCGAGCTCGCCGCGGATATGACGCTTCGCAAGTGAGGTCTTGGCGATATCAAGCCACTTTTTACTTGGTTTGGCTGATTCTTTGGTATCAATCTCGACCATATCTCCGTTCTTGAGTTCGGTTTCCAGCTGAACTAGCTTGTGGTTGACCTTCGCACCGGCGATATGGTTACCAATCTCAGAGTGAATAGCGTAGGCAAAGTCAATTGGCGTAGCGCCAACGGGTAAGTCAACGACGTCGCCATTTGGGGTGAAGACGAAAATGCGATTCTTAAAGAAGTCTTCTCTCATATCACTCATGAATTCTTGACCACTGGCACCGTCTTTGGTGTACACTTCACCGATTTGATTAATCCACTGTGGGATTTTGGCGCGGTGATCAGGACTCTTTACATCAACTGGCTTCGCTGGTGTGGCGCGCTTTGTAAATGGACGGAAGAGGCTTGGGATGAGGTTTGCGAAGCGACCGCCGGTTGTCGTGGCGACTTCACCGGTAAGTGCTGTTGGATCTTTATAAAACAAATGTGAAGCAATACCGAATTCGGCTTCCTGGTGCATCTTTCGGGTACGAATTTGAATCTCCATAATCGTGCCGTGGTTGGTAGTGACAGTGGTATGAATTGACTGGTAGCCGTTTGGCTTTGGGAAGGCGATGTAGTCCTTCATGCGTCCGGGGAGTGGTCGCCACAGTTCATGAATGATACCAAGTGTGCGGTAGCAGTCTTCGACATTCGGTACGATGACACGCATCGCGAGGAGGTCGTACACGACATTGATATCCCAGTCCTTCCGGGTCAGCTTGTGATAGAGACTATACAGTCCTTTAACGCGGTATGAGGTATTAAAATCAAGAAGCTTTGCTTCAGCAAGTCGCTTCTGGAGTGATTTACGCTCCTTTTCAAGAATATCGTTTTTACCAACTCGTGATTCTAGGAGTTGTTTGACGCGCTGGTAATCCTCGGGGTAGACATAGAAAAAGGCGAGGTCCTCGAGCTCTTTGCGGATCTTACCCATTCCGAGACGGTGGGCCACCGGGACATAAATCTCAAGCGTCTCGCGCGCGATACGGAGCTGCTTCTCTTGAGGAACGTGGCTGAGTGTCTCCATGTTGTGGAGACGGTCGTTCAGCTTGATGATGAGGACACGAATGTCCTGACTCGTCGCGACAAAGAGCTTACGGAGCGATTCATTGTGTCGGTCTTTTCCGTAGTAGCGAACAGAAGAGAGCTTCGTCACACCCTCAACGAGAAAGAGGATTTCTTCACCGAACTTTTCTTTGATGTCTTCAGCCGTAGCAGTGGTGTCCTCGATGGTGTCGTGGAGGAGGGCGGCGGCGACGGTACGTGGCCCCATTCCCATCTCGGCGAGCTTGTACGCAACCTCGGCAATATGAGTCATGTATGGTTCACCAGAGTAGCGAGTCTGGCCCGCGTGGGCAGTACTTGCAAATTCATACGCGCTCGTGATGAGATACGTATCGGCCTCGTTTAGTTTGGCCATTTTGCCAATAATTTCGGCTACTGTTTTCATGACTTTTTATTGTAGAGAGGAACTGTCACAATGGCAAGTCAGAGCAAGCTTATTGCTTCAGAAGTTCGATTGCGACTTCAATCGTGAGGTCCTCGGTCTTGATGTTGTCTGGGATACCAATGCGCTTAAATCCCTTTCGCAGATAGCGACCTGATTTTGATTCATACACGTTCACGAGCTTCTTCGTGCGCGGGTGGACACCAAGTTCCTTGAGGAGCTTCTCACCCTTGCGGGTTTGTTTTGGTTCTTTGTAGATCTCAAGTGCACGTTCATACGTGATGGTGTACGGATCGTCTTTACCCTTAAGTGAGCGGAAATCGCCAGCGTGCGCAAGGTATGGGCCGTACTGGCCGGTATTGGCGACAATCGGCTCACCGGTGGTCGGGTGAGCACCAAGTTCACGTGGGAGGGTGAGGAACTTCACTGCCAAATCGAGCGTCACATCCTCTGGCTTCATACCAGCTGGGAGGCTGGCTCGCTTTGGGGTTACGGCCTTTTTACCCTTTATCTTTTCGGGGGTAGCACCGAGCTGCACGTACGGGCCATATTTACCACTGAGTACAAAAATGTCCTCACCGGTCTCTGGGTGCTGGCCAAGTGGCTCTGATTCAGAATTGGTGACGAGGCTGCCGTCGATGAGACGCGAGCCTTCACAGTCCGGGTAGCGACCGCACGAGAGGAAGGTGCCAGACTTACCAAGCTTAATCACCATCTCTGCTTGGCAGAGCGGGCAGGGGAACTGCTTTGGTCCTGGACCGAGGTTCGTCAATTTAGGAATATCTTCCTTACTGAGGACGTCTTTATGGAAGGGAGTGTAAAAATTCTTGAGGGTCTTTTCGTACTCTCGCTTACCAAGTGCGATGTCATCAAGCTCGTCTTCCATATCACTCGTAAAGGTGTCACTGATGTACTCGCTGAAGTACTGCTCGAGGAAGGTTGATACGACGTCGCCGGTCGCGGTCGGGATGAGGGTCCGTCCTTCTTTGTTGACATAGCCACGCTCGGTGATGGTATTCATAATTGATGCGTAGGTTGATGGGCGTCCGATACCGCGCTTCTCAAGTTCTTTAATGAGACCTGCTTCGGTGTAGCGGCTTGGTGGCTGTGTCTGTTTGGCGTCAACAACCACTTCTTTCACGGTAAGGGCTGTCCCGACAGACAGCTTTGGCACTTCGGTATCTTCGCCTCGTGAGGCAGTGTCGACCCGAAGCCACCCATCAAAGGTGATGCGTGCACCAGTAACCGCAAAGTCTGGAATCGTCTCACTGCCCGTAATATTTGCAATAACCTTGGTGCGTGCCATGAGTGCGTCGGCCATCTGTGAGCTGACGGTTCGTCGCCAGATGAGCTCGTAGAGGGCTTTTTGGTCAGCCGTGAGGCCGGCGGTCGCAACCGCGATGTTGGTAGGACGAATCGCCTCATGTGCTTCTTGGGCGGACTTACTTTTCGTTTTGTACTGCTTAGGTGCAAGGTAGTTAGCACCATACGCTTTGCTGATATGGGCGATGATTTGCGTTTGTGCCACCTGGCTTAAGGTGGTGCTATCAGTACGCATGTAGGTAATGTGCCCACTCTCGTAGAGCTTCTGGGCCGCTCCCATGGTGCGAGACGGTGAAAAGCCGAGTCGAGTTGAGGCGACCTGCTGGAGTGTCGAGGTGGTAAATGGTGCTCGGGCCGCACGACGGGCTTCGGTCTCCTTGAGGTCGGTCACGACCCAGGGGTGTGATTCGCCAGCACGTTTAATTCGCTCAGCTTCACTTGCTTCGGTTGGCTCGGTGCTACAGGTGAGGGGGAGGGTGGTCGAGCCAGCCTTGGCGGTCGTCGTGAGGACAAAGTAATCATCTGGCACAAAGGCACGAATCTCACGCTCACGCTCCATGATGATACGGAGTGCGGGAGATTGTACACGACCAGCTGAGAGGCCGTAGCGCACTTTCTTCCAGATGAGACCAGAGAGATCGTAGCCGACGAGGCGATCAAGCACACGACGGGCTTCTTGCGCTTCTTTGAGGTTCGTATCAATCTTCCGCGGATGGGTAATTGCTTCTTTAACCGCTCCCTCGGTGATTTCGTGAAAGACGACGCGCTTGAGGTTCTTGTTCGCGTCTTTGATGAGCTCAGCGACGTGCCAAGCGATAGCTTCACCTTCACGATCGGGGTCGGATGCGAGGAGGACGGTGTCGGCTTTCTTCGCAGCTGCACGGAGTCCTTCGATAACCTTTTCTTTCCCTGGTGAGATAATGTATCGTGGCACAAAGCCACCCTCGATATCGACGGCATCTTTATTGGTCTTTGGGAGGTCACGGACGTGACCAATCGAAGACATGACCTTGTAGCCCGGGCCAAGGTATTTCTCAATAGTCTTGGCTTTGGCTGGTGACTCGACGATAACTAACGTGGTACTCATATATAGGTTGATTGTTCGTAACAAATACTAGGTTTTCACCGATGTGTCAAATAATAGGTTTTCGGAGGCAGTGACCGAATGGGCTAGGTGTTGGGTCTGAGTGCAGTATATATACCGCTCTCGGCAAGAACATATCCACCAAGTTCAAGCTCGATGAGGATGGCGCCAGCGGCGGCTGCACTTAGACCAGAGAGCCGAATAATGGTATCGCGGTCGAGCGGTTCATGCAGTAGCGTGAGGATGGCGACTGCCTCTGGCGAGAGATTGGTATGAATAGTTTCGGTATGCGTTCCTAGTACTTGTTTCTCTAATGATAAGGCCTCCACAATATCGTCGACGGTAGTAACCGGAGTGGCGCCGAGTTTTAAAAATTGGTGTGTCCCGCGGGAAACTTTTGAAAAGATACTTCCCGGGACGACGAGGAGTTCGCGGTTGTAGTCAACTGCCATTCGGGCGGTGATAAGGGTGCCAGACTTCTCATCTGCCTCGATGAGGAGCGTGGCGTGCGTCATGCCGGCCATGATGCGATTCCGTTGGGGGAAGGTCCAGAGGGCGGCCGGGTGATCGGGTGGCAACTCAGAGAGAAGACCGCCACCGGCTGTCACAATACGCCGCGCAAGCGAGCGATTCGTGCGTGGGTAGATGACTGCGTCACCGAGTCCACTCCCTGGGACAGCGATGGTGTAGAGGTTGGCCGCAAGCGCGGCTTCGTGGGCAAGTGCGTCAATCCCGAGTGCGAGCCCGGAGACGATACCGACCTGGTACTGACTAAGTCCACTGATGAGGTGTTCAACGACTTGCTTGCCATAGGTCGAGTAACGACGTGATCCGACGACTGCGAGGAGGGGGAGGGTAGGCGGCGGGAGATTACCGACCGCCCAGAGGGTTTTGGGTGGCTGTGGTATCTCCGCGAGGAGGGGTGGGAATGCGTCTGGCTTCAGTGCACGAAGCGGCAGGGTATCCATACGTATAATAGTAGCATGAGGTAATAGCCCGAGGGATGAAATCTCGATGTCCCTGTGCTACACTCTAAACCGTTACCTAATGTAGCGCACACGTATATATGCTCGATATTAAATTCATCCGCGAAAACCTCGATTTGGTCAAAATGGCCGCCAAGAAGAAGCGTATCACGGTCGACCTCGATCGGCTCGTCGTTGTTGATGATGCTCGGCGTGACCTCATGACCAAGATAGAAACCAAGAAGGCCGAACAAAATCGTGTTTCTGATGATATCGCCAAAGCCAGTGACGCCAGTGTGCGCGAGCCACTTATCACTGCTATGCAGGCAGTGAAGGCAGAGATTCAGACACATGAAGAGGCCCTGAAGCCCGTTCTTGAAGAGTGGAAGGCGCTCATGCTCCAGGTGCCTAACATCCCTGATATGACTGTCCCTGATGATGAGAGTGATGCTGATAATGTCGAGATTAAGACCTGGGGTCAGCAGACGAAGTTCACCTTTGAACCAAAAGACCATATCGAGATTATGCTTGCGCATAAGATGGTTGATTTTGAACGCGGTGCTAAGGTGCATGGTTTTCGTGGGTACTACCTCCTTGGCGATGGCGCGCGTCTCATGTGGGCGATCTGGAATTATGCGAACGACTTCTTCGGCAGTCGTGACTTTGTCCAGATGATTCCACCGACAATTGTCCGTAAGGCTAATCTCTACGGCACTGGTCACTTGCCAAATGATGCGGATGACGTATTCCGGACTCAGGACGATGATTATCTCATCGGTACAAGTGAGGTGTCTGGTATGGGTTTTTATGCTGATGAGGTCCTTGATGAGAGTCAGTTACCGGTGAAGTTCTTGGCCTTCTCACCGTGTTACCGTCGTGAGGCGGGGAGTCACAGTAAGGATGTGAAGGGTCTCATCCGTGTCCATGAGTTTTACAAAGTCGAGCAGATTGTTATCTGCGAAGCCTCACACGAAGAGAGTGTGAAGTGGCATGAAGAGATTACGAAAAATACCGAGGACTTCATGCAGTCCCTAGGTATTCCGTACCATGTCGTCCTCAACTGTGGTGCTGATATCGGGCAGGGTCAGGTGAAGAAGTACGATATCGAGGCTTGGGTACCAAAAGAGGGTAAGTACCGTGAGACCCACTCCGCTTCATACTTCCATGACTTCCAGACTCGTCGCTTTAATATCCGCTACAAGGATAGTGAAGGTAAGGTCCGCTACGCGCACTCACTCAATAACACGGCAGTTGCCGCGCCACGTATTCTCGTCTCACTCGTTGAGAACTTCCAGCAAGCTGACGGTAGTATCAAGATTCCTGATGTCCTCGTACCGTACTTCGGTAAGTCGGTCAT
The DNA here is from genome assembly GCA_964618165.1 of uncultured Candidatus Saccharibacteria bacterium. Lineage (GTDB taxonomy): Bacteria > Patescibacteriota > Minisyncoccia > Phycocordibacterales > UBA918 > OLB19. The sequence goes on from CAZTWW010000021.1 coordinate 7,931, forward strand.
ACAGTAGAAACAAACAAAACCCCGATGCCGACCGCATCGGGGTTTTGTTTATTCGTCGCTGGTGGCCTGCCACGCCCTGTCCAGTTCTGTATTACCAGGTGAGTTGCCTCCTCGGAGCACATCTCCGCTTGTGTGCTCAACCCATTCCCTGAGATAGACGTGGCCCGCCACGCCCTGACGTGCTCTGCATTATCAGGTAGGTTATCGTAGTAGCGTTTCTCTGTGTGTGAGCCTAACTCATTTCTACTTAAAGGGCGTGGTAAACTATCCCCAATGTTTAAAAAGAAGTCTCCGGTCAAAAAAAAGTTCACGGCACCTACGGTGACGAAGCGTCGTCGGCAACTTGACCCGCGGACAGTGGTGATTCTAAAGCAAGTCGGTATCGGCCTCGCGCTCATGGCGATTATTGCCGTAATACTGACCACTATCTGGTACGTCACGAGACTCTCGGTCTTTACCGTTGCGACCGTCTCAGTCGAAGGTGGTGAGACTATCGACACCACTCTCCTTGAGGAAAAAATCCAAACGACACTTAACGGCGACTACATTGGGTTTATTCCTCGCCGGTTCGTCTACGCTTATCCTGAAGCAGAAATTTTTAAAATTCTCGAAGAGACGCCACGCCTTAAGTCACCGACGGTGACCCGCGACGGCACGACACTCAATGTCCGCTTTGAAGAATACTACCCGCACGCACTCTGGTGCGAGGGGCGTGATAGCGAGTACTGTTTCTTTATAGATAAAGACGGGTTTGCCTTTAGCGAAGCCCCGAAGCTTGAGGGCGGTGCCTTCCCACGCTTCCATGTGATAGGTGGCAAGCCTGCGGTCAAGACGCAGATGGTTCCCGTTGAAGACTTGCGAGCGATTGAAGCACTGCGTGAAGCGCTCTTTAATGAGTTGCGTTTTCCGGTAGCGTTTGTAGAGACTGATATTGTGCGTGATGTGTTCCTCGGGCTTGCTGGTGGGGGAGAGATAAAGGCAACATTGCGCATGCCACCGGAGGAAACCGTCGCCAACCTTCGCAGCATCCTCGCCTCGAAAGAGTTTTCTGATTTAAAACCAGGCTCATTTCAATACGTTGACCTGCGCTTCGGCAACAAGGTCTTTGTGAATGAAGAAGATCCAAATCTCGCCATCGCCTCAAGCACGGCGACCAGTAGCCCGTTTACCCCGGTTGACGCCGCGCTCATGAGTACGACTGAGGTAGACTCTGAAGCTGAAGCAACCAGCACACCAGTGACAACGGATACTGAAGACACAGAGTCTGCGACATCTACTACAAATGAGTAGCAAAACAGACCCGGGAGGGTCTGTTGTTCTAGTTCCAAGGCCAGAGCAGTTTGATGCCGAGGATAGTGATGATGAGTCCACTCATGGTGGACATGACTTTTTCGGACCAGTCAGCACCGTCGTGGTAAGTGTAGAGCAGAGCCCCTACACCAATCACGATGGTAACCAGACCGAGAGTGATCTCAATCATTCGCTCGGACGGGTTGCTTTTCTTCATGTCGTAACTCCTTGATTTGTCTCTCACGATATTGACACAATCATTTTTCAATGTCAATGTACGGGGTACTATGAACTTCTGGCAAGATATCAAAGAACCATTCCTTGTCGTGGCGCCAATGGCAGATGTGACTGATGCGGCCTTTCGTCGGATGCTCGCCAAGTACTCAGCTCATACCCGGCCTGATGGCACGGTTGGTGGTCCGCGGGTGATGTGGACGGAGTTTGTCGCTGCCGATGGGTTGGTGCGTGCAACGCCTGAAGGCAAAAAGAAACTCATGGCCGACCTCATCTACGATGAGACCGAGCGACCGATTGTGGCGCAACTCTTCACCCGGCACCCAGAGCATATGGAGTACGCTGCCGCACTTTGTCTCGAGCTTGGCTTTGATGGGATTGATATCAATATGGGCTGCCCAGCTGGCGCGATTATCGACCAGGGCTGTGGCGCGGCCATGATTAAGACGCCAGAGATAGCGCGCAGAGTGATACAGGCGGCGAAGCGTGGCGCCAAGAGTGACGCAGGTGGTATCCCAGTGTCGGTCAAGACGCGCCTCGGGTACCATACCGAGCAGATAGGTGACTGGCTCCCGGTTGTATTGAGTGAAGGTCCAGCTGCGCTCACGGTCCATGCGCGAACACGGAAAGATATGAGTAAAGTACCAGCGCGCTGGGATCGTTTTGGTGAGATTATTCCACTGCGAGACGCACTGTCACCAGAGACTGTCCTTATCGGGAATGGAGATGTGCTGTCGCCTGAAGATGGGTACCAGAAGATAGAGACCTACGGTGTTGATGGAGCAATGGTCGGACGAGCCCTATTTGGTAACCCATGGTTCTTCCACCCGGTGAAGCGACTGTCAACAAAGCTCATCGCCCTCCCGACGCATGGGGTGAATCGCGATACGATTGAAACTGAAGATACGACAAACGACGCTTTCACCTATGTAACTATCAAGGAACGACTTGAGGTGCTCCTCGAGCATACCAAGCTGTTTGTAGAGCTTCTCCCGCACAAGAATTTCGCGATTATGAAAAAGCACTACAAGGCGTACGTCAGTGGTTGGCCTCAGGCAGCTGTATTGAGAAATGAGCTCATGGCAGCACCCGATGTGCCAACGATTGAAGCTATAATCAACCGAGAGCTTGCAAACCTCTAAAATCGGCATATAGTTTTACCCGGACAGCAACCGGTCAAAAATAGGGGGCTATAATGACCGATAAAAAGAAGAAACTGACAGAACTCTATGTCAGGGAGGTGGTGGAGGAGTTTTTGAAACATGAGGGGATTCATCTCCGTCCACAAGTGGTGGGCCAGTTGGTGGTGGTAACCCGTGCTGTTTGGCGTCGGTCAAATGAGGCTTGGACGGTGCGAGATATTCATCGAGCTATTAAGTTGCCTGGTGAAGATGGTGGCGTCTATCGTGGTGAGAATGTGGTTCTGGCTATCAAAAAGGAGTCGGTCCACTTCTTGGCTGGTGACAATATCAGCTTCCAGCATATACCCAAAGCTGTCTCGGTTTGGTACACCTGGTACGCCTTCGTCTTGCGGTCAATGTCTGAAGACCTTGAATATCACTGCAAGAAGTTCGACGCTACTCCCGAGCGGTTTATCGAAGGGATGGGTATTGCGCTACGTGCAATCAAGCCGTTCCGAAACGGAAACCGAATCATTTCGTGGATACTCGAAAATCAACTTCGGCTTCACCTCGGTCTTGATCTGCGACGAGGCTTACCGGATAAGGACTGGTTCAATAAACTTCGACCGGCATGTCTGGCGAAGATTGAATCTACGATTCGGCTTGAAACTCGCTAAAACAAGAAGAAGGGCGCGGCAAGTTCGCGCCCTTTCTGTGTATTAGCCTCCACGCTCGACTCATGCTCTCCTGTACAATAGATGGTGATGAGCGAAGTCTTACACGCCAATATCTTCTTTGTAATCGCGAGTGTTGCTACGGTAGCATTTTCGATTCTGATTTGTGTTGCGCTCTACTATATCATCAAGATTCTGGTAGCGGTGCGGGCAATTGTTGAGCGTGTCGAGGCGGGGAGTGATGTGTTGGCTGAAGATATCACCGCGATGCGTCGCTTCGTCCGAAGTGGCGGCCTCGTCGCGTATCTCGTCAATTTGGTCTCACCGAAGCGCCGCGCTTCGAAGCGATCAAAAACAGCCGAAGACGATGAGGCATAACTAATCATTTTTCATACCTATACCTATGGCAGACAAGAAACAGAAAGGTCTCTCAGATAAAGAAAAGCTCTCAATCGGTGTTGGGCTCACTGCCGCTGCGGTCGCAGCTGCGGGCGCCTACTTCCTCGCGGGGAGTAAGAATGCCGCCAAGAACCGAAAGATTGTAAAGAGCTGGATGCTTAAGGCAAAGGCTGAGGTACTCGAAGGTCTCGAGAAGGCCGAGCAGATGTCTCAGGCCGAGTACGAGGCACTGATCGAGCAGGTCGGTGCGGCATACGCCGGACTGGAGTCAGCCTCAAAGACAGACATTGCTGGCTTTAAGAAAGAAATGAAAGAGCACTGGCAGAAGATTGCGAAGTCAGCCGCTCCGAAGAAGAAGCCAGCCAAGAAGATGGCGACCAAAGTCGCTGCTGCGGCCGCCAAAGCAGCCACCACCGCCGTGGTAAAGAAGGCCACTGCGAAGAAAGCAGCAAAGTAATCTCACTCATGATGGAAAACCACCGGCAGCCTGCCGGTGGTTTTTGCTATACTCTTTCTATGTATCGCCATCTAGCCATTGTTGCGTGCGGCATGTTCATCTTGTTTGCTGTAGCGCTCGGGAGCCGGGCCGAGGTACCGGCACCAGCTTTGATGCAGACCACGTATCGCTACGAGGTGAGTGATAGTCCGCTACCGCCAGTTGATGCTCGTGCGTACCTTGTCGCCGATGTTGAGACCGGGGAGGTGCTCGTGGGTGCAACGACCACTACACCGTATCCGCTCGCTTCGGTGACGAAGCTCTTTGTAGCAAGTGAGCTCATGACTAACTTCGCGACTACTACGACCACGATTACGCATGCAGATATCGCGGCGCCTGAGCCCTTTGGCAAGCTCGCAGCAGGTGAGGTGTACACCATGAGAGAGCTGCTCTTTCCGTACCTCATTGAATCATCAAATGACGCTGGGGTGGCTATTGCCCGGTTTGGTGGCGGGGCACTCCAGGACCGCATTACTGCTTTCTCTCAGCGTGTCTCTGGCCCGTTTAGTATTGTCGATACGACCGGTCTCTCACCGCAAAATGTTGCCTCGGCCGAGGCTCTTCTTGAAGCGACACGGATTGTGTACCGAGAGTCGCCTGGGGTGTTTGATATCACGAGACTGCCACAGTATCAGACGGCATATAGTATGCTCGTGAATAATAGTCCGGTGATTAGCTATCCTGGTTACCGAGGCGGAAAGCATGGCTATACGCCTGAAGCGGGGCGGACACTGGTCGCTATTATTGATACGCCGTTTCCTGACGGTATCCGTCCGCTTGTGTACATCATCCTCGGTACTACCGATATTCGCGAGACTTTTTCTCAGCTTGAGACACTGGTCGGAGAGAAGGTTACCCGAGCCTCAGAAACATCTGCTATACTACCACCATCATCAGTTGAGTAATCGTGTATGTCCCAATCAGTTGCCCTCTATCGTAAGTATCGCCCGCAGTCTTTTGCCGAAGTGCGTGACCAAGACCACATTATCTCGGTCCTTGAGGGAGCTATTCATAAAGGCGATATCCCGCATGCTCTCCTCTTCTCAGGCACCCGTGGTACGGGGAAGACGACCTTGGCGCGTATCTTCGCACGCGCACTCGGCACGAGTGATATCGATCTCTACGAGATAGATGCGGCGAGTAATCGTGGTATCGATGATATCCGCGAATTGCGTGAAGCCGTTCATACGGTACCGTATGAGTCGACCTACAAGGTCTATATCATCGACGAGGTGCACATGCTCACGAAAGAAGCGTTTAATGCACTCTTAAAGACGCTTGAAGAGCCCCCAGCACATGTCATCTTTATTCTCGCCACGACCGAAGAAGAGAAGCTTCTTGATACCATTCTCTCACGGTGCCAGGTCTTTCGGTTTCGTTCACCATCACGGGCGGTCTTGGCAGCAACCGTGACGGATGTCGCGAAGCGTGAAGGCTTCACCCTTGATGCGGCTGCGGCTGACTTAATTGCAGTCGCCGCCGACGGATCGTTCCGTGATGCGCTTGGAGTGACACAAAAGGTCCTCCTCGCCAGTGGGGATGCGGTTGGGAGTGCGGATGAGGTGGCAGCAATTATTGGTGCTCCGAAGACCGCGATTCTCGCTGGTCTTCTCCGTGCCCTTGATACAAAGGATGCTGCGACAGCACTCTCCCTCGTGCGAGATGCCGTCTCGCAGCATGTCGAGATGAAGCTCTTCCTCCGGCTTCTCCTTGAGGCGGTGCGAGCCGCGATGCTCGTCCGTAATGACAAGGGTTCGGCCGCGACTATTCTTGAAGCCTTTAATCCCGAGCTCCGCCAGGTGATTGAAGAGGCTGCAGGTAGTGCCGCAACAACACTCAACTCGCACCTCCTCTTAAAGCTCCTCCGAGCGGTTGACCAGAGTGGTCGCTCACCGCTCCCGCACCTGCCACTTGAGATTGCGATTGTGGAGCACGCTGGACTTTCGTAATGTATGGACATCTATCTCGTGAGACATGGACAAGCAGAGGGTAATGAGGAAGCAATTTTTAAACATCCCGATGCGCCGTTAACAAAACAAGGAATTGAGGAGTCGCATCAATTAGCGCAAAAAATTAAGCAACGAGCTCCGGATTTAATTGTGACAGGTCCACTCCTGCGCACAAAACAGACAGCTGAAATCATTCAGTCTGTGAATAGTGTGCCACTTTCAATTCATGATGGTTTTGCTGGGATTCGGCATGCGACTTCAATGGCAGGAAAGTCAAAAGAAGGTCCAGAAGCACGTGCGTATCTAGAGGTTATCAAGCGTATGTATAGTGACGACCCCGCAGCCCGTTTTGAGGATGCCGAAAATTATACAGAGCTACATACCCGACTCTGTAACGCGTTGCACTTTTTGGAACAACGCACAGAATCTACAATTGTGGTAGTTACTCATGAATCTATTCTTAAATCGTTGCTTATTTTGATATTGCACAACATGGAATACAATCCAGTTATGAACATTGATCTCAAACACCATATAGGTTCAATGACCAATACAGGTATTACAAAATTTACGTATAAAGAAAGCTGGAAGCTTATCAGTTGGAATGAAAATTGATATGGACATCTATCTCGTGAGACATGGACAAACTGATGGTAATGTCGCGAAGCGACACCAACATCCACATATAGAGTTAAACGAAATCGGTAAAGAGCAGGTGAAGCGTACTGCCCGTCTCTTAAAGACAATTAAGGCAACACACCTCATCACGAGCACCAACAAGCGAGCGGTCGAGACAGCGCGGGCTATCGCTGAGGTTATCGATATTATTCCCGAGACACACCCAGCTTTTGAAGAACTCAAGCGCCCAAACTTCCTCATTGGCAAGCGTTTTTTTGACCGTGATACGCTTTACTACGTATGGGGTTGGTTCTTTGGACTTAAAGCCGCCTCGATGCACGATGGCGAATCATACCAAGACTTCCTCAATCGACTCATGGTCGCTAAGGCTCACCTCGCTGCTCAACCGAAGCGGGGGAGAGTGGTTGTGGTCTCGCACGCCGTCTTCATCAACTTCTTTATTGCCCACATGAATAACGGTAAACGCATGGGTCTCAGGCGAGCTGCTCTCTGCATCCTCAGTATTCTCACTATCAAAAATGCCAGTATCACGCACCTCCGCTACGAGCCAGAGCGGACCCCAGCCTGGCGCATTATTGAGCGTCACTAGCGGTGTGGTCTAGCCCCCTTCACTTTTTCCTGTTTTTCTGGCAATATAGTGGCGCAACGGTTCATTCCAATGCATGGCGCGACGGCACCCTAGACCCCCTTGTGTGAGTCGTCGCGCCAAACACACCATCGGTCGTGCACAACGACCTTCATTTTTGCCCGATCGTCTAATGGTAGGACTCTGGTTTCTGGCACCAGCTATCGAGGTTCGAATCCTTGTCGGGCAGCAAATGAAAAAATGACTAACTTTTGTTAGTCATTTTTTCATTATTGATGCCGAGATGGGGACGAGAAAGACTGGCGTTGTGAGTGGCTATTCCTAATGCCGCGAACCAGCCAGCCCGGGTCGGGCGAATGAGATAGTTTGGGAGCGTAGCGAACTAAACTATCCATGAGTGTGACCGAATCCTTGTCGGGCAGTACGAGAGTTTCAACTGTATTTAGCAACATAAAAAAATTCGAATCCCGGATATATCATAAAAGAAAAGCCCCGTGCCATATGATGGTTGGTAGCTTTAACTTACTGCCGGTGCGCACCGGTCAGGGGCTAGCCAGTATGGGTCCCACCCCATAGCCGCGCTCTTTTTGCTCCGTGCGATGAGCCGTACACCTTTGGTATTTTTCGGAGTACCCGACATTAATGACGGGTGGTGACTTGTCTATGTACGACACTGTAATTGTTCTGTCTGTATTGATTGACAATATTAAAAAAATATGTATAATATAAAACCAGAATTTAACCAATTTTTACTGAAAAGGTGCAAGGATGACAGTAAAAAACCAGCTCTATGAGTGCGCGCTCAAAAGCGCTCTCTCAAATCTCACCGACATGGTGCGAGTGGGTGGAGTAATGCAGAATAGACAGCTATCCCGGGTACTGTCGGTACGGCAGGTGGGTGTAATCATCGACCGGGTCAAGCGTGAGGTCGTGAGTCAGTTCGATGGTGAAGTGATTAAGGGTGTGAACGAGGCATTCTTGGAGGCCGAGACGGTGGCGGAGCGTCATCGTCAGGCACTTCGGAAGCTGGCAGATGCACAGCTTGACCCTCAGCTGACTCTCTGGCTTAGCATACATGCTGAGCACATGTGTCGGCTACATCTCGAGCTCATCTTTCGGGGTGTGCTCATCGGCGAAGCTGAGGTGCAAGCCTTGGTGCGCTCCTACCTCAAGGGGGTCAATGAAATACCGGTGGCCGCCTGAGGCCACTTTGATCGGCTCCCAACAAGCCGTCTACCACTCGATACAAAGAGTCGGTTGGGCGGCTTTTTGCATGTTGATTAGATAGGTGCATGCGGATTTGTAAGAAACTTTGGTGCGGTGCGTCAAAAGAAATATAGACACACTATGAAGCGATATATCTACGAACGGAATTGGTTGCGAAAGACTGTCGGGGTCGCCCTTATCCTCTTTGGGCTGTTTGCTTTTGTGATGCCACTTGTTCCTGGCGCCGTTCTCGCGATTGTAGGACTTGAGCTCCTCGGAATCCGTTTGGCGTTTTTTGAACGATTTTATCCGAAGTCAAATGAGACGACGGAAGATACGAGTACCGAGACTCCTGAGGGGTTGGCTCCTGCCGTGTCCTAAAATTATCTTGCCTTGCGTTTAGGTGTCATTTTGGCATACTCAGAGTGGATGAACCACAGCATCGACGCAAGGAGGCGCGATCATGAACGACATTACTCCCGCCTTCTCGCTGGATACACGTATCACGTATGGTAAAAATGGTAACGGCACTATCATCGGCTTTCGTGATATGCCGCATGGTGGCGACTACATTTCTACCTACCGTGTGCGATACGATAGTGGTGCTGAAAGTTATGTGCCTATATCAGTCGGTAACAAGGCGTTTGTGAAGCTGACACAGTCGCCGACTATCGCAGACGTGTGTGCGGTGTTAC
>CAZTWW010000022.1:0-16549 GCA_964618165.1 uncultured Candidatus Saccharibacteria bacterium
ACCACTTAACCATGGCCGCTTATTTGGTTGTTTCTTTACTGAGTAGCTGAAGCCAGTAAGTGAGCTTCTGCTTCAGTAAAGTACTGCCGATTATAGTATTAAGAACGCCAAAATGCAACGTTTCTCCCTGGGAACGACCTTTTACAACCTGGTTCTTGTGAAATTGGGCAGGGGAGAGGCCGGTTTTCTTACACCAGTACTTCATACACACCACCTCGTCATGTTGGGGGTACAAGTGTAACCATAAGCGAATTGAGGCCTTTTCAACACCCAGGTAATCAATCAAAAACCGGATGAAACGTTGCTGTACATCCGCTCGACTATTCGAAAGTCGGATAAGGCGACTATTTTCTTGATCCCCAAGCGCATAGTAGAGCGTCAAACCAGCAATAAAGCGGGGAGACTGGCAATAATTCCGATACTCTACCGCTGCTTGATGGAGGGTTGTGGTCGTTTGGTGGCGTCGCTCGGCCACACGCGCTTTATTAATGAGTGCCAAGCGTTGTTTATTTTGAATAATTGCCTGCTTTTTATTGCGCTCAGCTACTGATTGTGAAAACGCTTCGTGACGGAGCCAATTACTGACCGTACCCTTAGAAACGTTGCAAATCTTAGCTATTTCAGCATATGTAAAGCCACGCTGTCGATAGGAATGTGCCTGTGCGTATGCTTCTGGTTTGTATGAACGCATATTTTAGTACTTTATAATTGGTATATATTATACCGTGAGCAGTGTTCACATTTGGACAAATTTCATGGCGGTCGGGGATACCGCCATGTTTATGCCACACCACTACGAATCTCCCTCAATCTCTTCGCCAACCACGTACTGAGCACCGCAGGGACCGACAACCGCTTCATGGAGCGTATTCGGGGGAATATCTATCCGGTCACCAGGCAAATATTCTGTCGTTACACCCGCAACCGTTACCGTGATACTTCCTTCAGTCACAAACAAGACGACGTTGCCTTGGTGCACATGGCTCGGATAGACCGTTCCAGGCTTATCTTGCCACTCATACACAGAATGCCAACCTTCTTTTTCTAATTGTGCAATACACCGTTCAGACAATTCCATATACAAATGAGCATACGCGGATTGATACCGCTGAGCAAGTGCTTGTAATAGAATGCAAGATATAGCAATAGCCCCAAGCCATTCCGGTTGGGGCTATTTTGGCTCAATCCGAACCAAAAACTCAGTATTTCCGGAAGCAGTGACGGCACGCCAGAAACGTCGCCAGCCACGTCGACCCCCGGTCACCGTCATACAACCAAGACTACTGGCCGGGCCGGCGTGAATGAGCACATAACGGCGTTTAACCATTCCATCACCTATAAGAAACGGGCCTTCGTCGTCATAGGCTTCATACAGAAGGAGACAAGGGCCATTCCGCTTCGCGTTAAACAACCGGGCACGATACAGAGAACCAGCTGGTGATGGTGGACATTCACCACCAACGCCAAATTGATCTGGTTGTCGCAAAAACAGTACCGCGGCCGAGTCCCTTGTCACTGCAAACTCATACAATTTACCGTTTGAACCTAGAAAGGTCGCTTTATATGTTGGAACTGGGCGCCGCCGACCTTGTCGACCAACAAACTCGTAAAGGTACGCTCGTTTGGTCGTCTTTTCTCCAGTGATGACGATTTTTGCCAATCTTATCCTCCATAACAGGTCATCCAGACGCGATAATACAAGGTTATACTGATATGTAAAGCCTGGCCAAAAGTTTCGAAAACAAATGAACCACGCAAGTACGTGGTTCATTTGTTTATATTTGTGCACCCACCAGGACTCGAACCCAGAATAACTGATCCGAAGTCAGTTGTGATATCCATTTCACTATAGGTGCATTACCTCAGTGCCACTATCATACGGTGGGAGAGGGGAAAAAGCAACGTATTTCTGCTACAATACCAAAATATGATTACCCCTGAGCAAATTCCGCTTGAAGTCCGTCGTATTGCCAAAACCCTCACTGACCAAGGGTGCGACGCCTATTTAGTTGGAGGCTGTGTCCGAGATATACTCCTTGGCAAAACCCCAAAAGACTGGGATATCACCACCGATGCTGTGCCCAGTGTGATTCAAAGCCTGTTTCCAGACAGTTTTTGTAATAACGACTACGGTACGGTTGGAGTAAAAACTGAAAGTGAAGATCCGCGTCTCCACATTGTCGAAATCACACCATACCGGAGCGAAGGGGAGTATAGTGATGCAAGACGCCCCGATAGCGTGACGTTTGGTGTATCACTCGAAGAAGACTTAGCCCGGCGTGACTTTACAGTGAACGCCATTGCACTCCGACCACACGACGGAGTAATCATTGACCTGTATGACGGCCTCAATGACCTGCAAGAACGACGACTGCGGGCGGTAGGTGACCCAAATGCCCGCTTTCGGGAAGATGCGCTCCGCATGATGCGAGCCATCCGCTTAGCAGCAGAACTCGACTTTATGATTGAAAGTACGACAATGCAGGGTATTTTTGCTAATCGTGAACGGCTTGGGCAGATTGCCATTGAGCGCGTCAGTGTTGAGTTCCAAAAGACGTTACTTTCTCCCACACCGATGCAAGGTATCATATTTCTTGAAAAGCTTAGTCTTTTACCATACGTACTGCCAGAAATTGAAGCAGCTATCGGTTGTGAACAGGGAGGTATCCATGCTTATGACGTATTTGAACACCTCCTCCGCACTCTTCAGGCAGCTGCTGATAAGGGATATAGTCTCGAGATGCGCTTAGCAGCCCTTCTCCATGACATTGGCAAGCCAGCGACAAGGCGGACCGGCGGTAAAAACAAGCTTTACACATTCTTTGGCCATGAAGTAGTTGGGGCAAGAATGACCAAAAAGATTCTCGAACGCCTCAAGATGCCTCGGGAAACGATAGATACCGTCGAAAAGCTGGTTCGTTGGCACATGTTTTTCGCTGATACAGAAGAAATAACGCTCGCCGCCGTCCGCCGCACCATCGTGAGAGTCGGGGAAGATCAGATAGAAAACCTGCTTAATCTCCGCGTGTGTGACCGAATTGGTACCGGTAGACCCAAAGAGCAACCATTTCGCTTCCGCAAGTATAAAGCTATGGTTGACGAAGCACTTCGTGATCCAATCTCAGTAAAACTACTTAAAATGGACGGGACCCGTATTATGGAAATAACTGGGGAAAAACCCGGGAAAAAGCTGGGATATATCCTGCATGCACTGTTAGAAGAGGTGTTGATAGACCCCACCAAAAATACGACTGCATACCTCGACGAACGAGTCCAGACACTCATAAAACTTGATGAAGACACCCTCAAAGCACTCGGTGACGCGGGTAAGGAGAAGCAAGCCGAAGAAGAAGCAGCCGCACTACGAGAAATTGCTCGTGAACACAAAGTTGGATAGCACATAAAATGACCAGGAAACCTGGTCATTTTATTTTGAAAAACATATAAAAAAGAAGGCGACGTAATGTTGAAATTTAACTCTAGCCCTTGGATCTATAATGTGTCTGAAATAGAAAAAGGCCTGGGGGAATCGACAGTCGAGGTGATTATCAACGTCCGATGCCCCAAGGCCTTTTCGAGCTTTATGTTTTGTGAGGATAAACCTCAATTTGGTGTTACATAGTGTAATCTAACCAATGATTAAGCTCTTGTAATGTGAGAAATCAATGTTACTTACAGACACTAACGGATATCCATCTCAGCCGATATTCGTTACTACGGTAAGAAGATTTCTCTTAGTGGTTGGATCTTCTTTTTGTGCGTTAGAATTTTTTGGAGGTAATTCTTATTTTTGAATGAACTCTTTACGGGGATGCCTCCAGGGTTCGAGTCATAATGTCTTTTATGAACCGAACTCTGGAGACTCCTGCGCGCCCTCTCTGGGCCTACATGTATAGTATGTCCTTTACAGATAATCGTAAAGGACACCATAGTGGATATCTGGGGATTATATACGAAGTAATGTCCTTTATAACTGAAACCGTCTTCAGCTACGTAAAAATCCCTTTGTTTTAAAAGGGATTTTTCATATCTTTACAGTATTATTGACGTTCTTGTGTTTCGTGTTTTAGTTTTTTATTCATTTGACAGTTCTATACCGAGTTCCACTGAGACGGGGCAATGGTCTGAACCCATAACGTCAGGATGGATACTCGCTCGCTGTAACAGTGATCTTAGGTTAGGTGACATCATGATGTAGTCAATCCGCCAACCAATATTTCGTGCCCTCGCCTGACCAAAATGTGACCACCAGGAGTAATGCCCACCCTCCTGTGGATGGAGCAGTCTAAATGAGTCAATAAAGCCAGCCTGTTCCATAGCAGTGAAGCCGGCACGTTCCTCATTAGTAAAGCCCTTTTTACCAACATTTTCTTTTGGTCGCGCCAAGTCAAGCTCAGTGTGTGCCACGTTAAAATCGCCACAAAATATGACCGGCTTCTGTTTCTCAAGCTCTATCACATACTGGAGGAACGCAGGGTCCCAAGCTTGGCGCATCGGGATACGGGACAGGTCGTCTTTGGCGTTTGGAGTATAGACCGTGACGACAAAAAATGCCTCAAATTCAAGGGTTAATACCCGACCTTCCTTGGTGGTGTCACCATAGTCATCGGCAAGCTGGTACCGTTCCACAATATCCTGTGGGAGCCCGTAAAACACCTCCTCTGGACTTACCTTGGTAAAAATAGCCGTACCAGAATAGCCCTTCTTTTCTGCAGAAAACCAGTACTCTTCATATCCCCCGAGGTCGATATCGGTCTGTTCACGGTGTGCTTTTGTTTCTTGAAGGCAGAGAATGTCTGGATCATGCACCTCTAAAAAGCGCTCAAGGTCACCTTTCCGGTGGACCGCTCTGATTCCATTCACATTCCAGGAAAATAATTTCATAGTATGCATCCTACCATTTTCCCACACTACCAGACCAGGCCTATGCTACGATACGTATATATGTATCGTTTGAAACAGCACGGTCCACAATACTTTTTAAAAAATCTTGGTACCATTGTTGGTATAGTCCTTATCTGGCGAGGTATTTGGCATATTCTTGATAAGATTGACATTGCCATTATTGGTGACGAGACCCATCTTATTACTGCTATTGGCGGTATTATTGTTGGGTTTCTCATTTTATATATTCCTGATAGAGACCTTAAGGAGATAGAGAAGCTCTAGAAAACGCTTGTATTTAGAGGGAAATGTGCTTTAATAGCAGTAGCGAAACCATAACTCCCTTGAAGCAAGGTATTGATCAGGTGTAGTGACGTTTTGTATTAAAAAATAAATACATAGTATGACAGGTTCAATTGTACGCAAGACTGATAAGGGCTTCGGCTTTATTCAGCCTGATGACGGAAGTAAGGATGTTTTCTTCCATGCATCAAACGTAGTAGATGGTATGTTTGATGAGCTCGCAGAGGGCGAGAAGGTTACCTTCGAAATCGAGCAGGGTCCTAAGGGTCCAGCTGCGAAGGATATCCGTCGCGCTGCTTAAATAGACCGCACCACAAAACACCTCACGCAACCCGTGAGGTGTTTTGTTATTTGTTTATAGTCACAGCGTTGTTTCATCAAAATGGTATACTGAGATTGTTATATGTTCTTCAGTGTGTATCTTGATTATGTACGATGGCACTATAGTGAAGCACTGTTTCACTACGTGCGTTTACTCAAAACAGCCTGGTGGTTTGTGACAGCTTTTTTCTCAATGCCACTGTTATGGAAAACACTCTTTAAACCATACCGAAGAATGGGGGAGAGCGACGGCTCTACCTGGGAAGCCGTCATTACCACACTCGTTATTAATAACCTCTCCCGAATAGTAGGCTTTTGCATTCGCATCACTCTTCTCGGTATTGGCTTTATAAGCCTGTCACTGCTTACGGTGGCAGGGATTTTTGGTTACTTTTTTTGGCTCGTGCTCCCGTTCCTCCCTGCAATATGCGTGTTTATCGGTACCTTACTTCTCCTTAATGTACTCTTGATATGATTGATGTACGCACTAAAACCGTATACAAACTTTCGAAAGCGCTATCTCGTAATCGCACGCAGCAGTTGCGTGGAGTCCTCCTTATTATCATTTTTGTGACGAGTATCCTCATTCTCCTATCAGATACCGAAGCTGTTTCTGTGTTCAATGAGCATATACTGATTGGTAGTTTACTTGTCGCTTCTGGCCTCTACCTCGAACTTCTCCTTCTTAGTCTCTACAGCAACAGTGTGTATTACCGGGGCCTCGCTTCAATCTCTGGCAGTGGTAACTACTTCCAACAAGGTCTAACATATGACGCCGCCAGCGTCTTACTCAGCAATGAGTCTGATATCACAAAAGCTTTTCTTACCTCAACCTTCGGTGCACATATATATGTACGAGCAGAACTTACGAAAGAAAAAATCGAAGCTTTCTTAGAGAGACCACGGACGAGACTACCGATCTCTACTCTAACAATTAAAAAAGATAAACCGACCGCACTCATTGAGGTGCTTGAGCATATACTTATGCTCGATACCGATTTTATAGAGTTCCTCACTTTGGCCGGAATAAATCCTGACACCTTACGAGGAGCCGCATCATTGGTGATGACCTCATATTATACCAAGAAGCGACGTGAACGCTGGTGGGGAAGAGATGAACTGAGTCGTATTAAACCACTTGGTACCACACTCACTGTTGGTGCTTGGCAACGACATATTCCTCTACTAACACCAGTAAAAAGTCGTGTTGATGTACATACTCCAATTGAAGCTGAAAGTATCACAAGGCTCGAGCGAATTCTCCAAAGTAAGCGAGACAGTAATGCCATCTTGATAGCACCAGACCACGAGACAAGTGTGACCATCAGCCAGAAGTTGCAACATTCAATTGAGCATGGTGGACTTGGACACATTAATGGAATCTTCCTTGCTGAAATTGATCATGATTCAATTCTCGGGAGTGGACTATCAAGTCTACAAATTGAACAGACTATCCGAGAGATTCTACACCGAGCAATAACTGCCGGTACCGTAACCCTTTTACTTAAAAGTGTACCGACGTTGATAGCAAGATACGCTGAACACGGGGTAACTATCACGCACATCATCGAAGAAATGTTGACGGCCGATAGAGCTCACGTCCTCATACTTGCCACCCCTGAAGAACGACTCCAGTTACAACGACACCATCTTGCACTCTTAAAACGTTGTCACGAGGTAACCATGAAGCCGCTATCTGAACAAGAACTCATTACCGCTGCGGCGTCTGTCATTACTCAACTCGAGTCAACCTATGATTGTATGTTTTCGTATAATGCCATCAAAAGTGTGAGCGAACTAACTGCCACGTACACTGAAGCGACTGAAGCTACACTCGAACGTCTCCTCGAGGGTCTTGCCACCCGAGCACAAAAAAATACCGTCATCACAGGAGACGATGCTGCCCGTTTCATCAGTCATGAACTAGGTATCGCACGTGGTCCAATTGATGCAGAGGAAAAAGATTCACTCCTTAATCTGGAAACAATCCTTCATCGTCATATCGTCGGACAAGATCGAGCGATTCACACCCTTTCAAGTACACTGCGTCGGAGTCGGGTCGGACTGGTAGCAGCAAAACCAGTTACGTCATTTTTATTCCTTGGTCCGAGTGGTGTTGGTAAGACTGAAACAGCAAAAGTGCTCGCTCGACACCATCTCAAAGACGATCGGGCACTCATCCGCTTTGATATGACCGAGTTTGGTAACAGTGAGAGTGTCGGTCGTCTCCTCGGTAACGAAACAGAGTCTGGTCGACTAACCGATCATCTCACGCAGCACCCCCGCTCAATCATACTGCTTGACGAATTTGAAAAAGCGCACGATTTGGTAAAAAATCTTTTCCTGCAAATTCTCGATGAAGGACATATCACTAATGGGCAAGGGAAGACGCTCTCACTCCGTGGTTCACTCATTATTGCCACAAGTAACGCGGGCAGTGAACTCATAGCAAAGACTGGTGAAAAGCGTACAGAGAACCCGACACTAGATACCACCATCATTGAGCATATCATTCGCGAGCATGAATTTACCCCGGAGCTTATTGGCCGATTTGATGAAGTTATCATCTTTGATGCACTCGATGAGAAAGAGCTCTTAGCTATCGCTACGCAGCAGGTGACCATCCTTGAACAACAACTGCGTGAACGAGGATACACACTGGTCGTAACTCCAGCAGCATTCGAGCGGGTCCTCACACGTTCAAAGTCGGCTCTCTTTGGCGCCCGATCAATTCGACACCACATCAGTACAAAAATTGGTGACGCAATCGCAACCGAAATTATTAGAGGAACGACACCTCGTGGTGGAACTATCACCATCGACGCCGTTGATATAGTATAAATTATCAACTCATAATGTATAAAAAGTATACATTCTCATGTATACTTTTTATATGTCAAAAAATTCGAAACAAGCTAACCAACTTAAATCACTCCGCCTCGCACACGAGTTCACACAACTAGCAGTCGCAAACGCAATCAATATCTCACGGGCGTCATACCTTGCACTCGAAAAAGGGACACGCGAGCTCATGTTCAAAGAGGCACTTCTCCTCGCAAAGCTCTATCGCATCACCCTGGAGGAACTCGCTCATGAAGAAAGCTACGATTATGCAAAATATACCGATATGATGCGACTTGTCCTTCGAGTAGCAGCAACTGAAAAGGTAACCATGAAAAAGACAAAGTTATCGCAAATACTCTATCTGGCGGATATGCGGCATTATCACCAAAATCATATAAGTATGAGCGGAATACCATATAGGCGACAAGCCTATGGACCAACGATTGATAACTACCTCACTTTAATCGAAGAGCTTGAGTACAACGGCACCATTGTCATCACACAAGTACTGCGGGAGGATTACCATATGTATGAAATTACCGAATCACGCTTCAGTCAAAAAAAGCCAATTACTCATCTCACTGCCAAAGAACAAAAGACTATTACGGCCATTACCACTGCCTGGTGTGACGCGCCGACCGCCACACTCACCACCTTCATCGAAGCACAACTCCCGTATCGAGAAACCACCATCGGACATATCATACCGTACGAACGGATACTCGAAGCAGAGCACCACCAGATATCCTAATCCCCTCACCTACCATCTGAGGGTAGGGCTCATCCCGAGCAGTGCTTCAGTATTGAGGGGAAGGACGAAACACTACGATGAGGTCGTATCACGTGAATGGAACTTTTTGTGTACTTCACGGAGGTGTGCATCAGTCACGTGAGTGTAGATTTGTGTTGTTCCGATATGAGCATGTCCAAGCAGAGCCTGTACCGAACGTAAGTCTGCACCGTTTCGTAACAAATCGGTCGCAAAACTGTGACGAAGTACGTGCGGTGTTACCTTTCTCGTGATACCCGCACTGATAGCTGCTTGTTTCATGAGGCGTTGAATCGCGCGCGGGGAGAGGCGCAGATCTTTAGCGGCTTTTGCACGCGGGCCAGTTTGGATAAAGAGGGCAGGGTCGATGTCTTTGCGAGACAGAAGGTAGGTTTTGATTGCATGCTTAGCAGCATCTGTTAAGAAGACAACTCGTACTTTGTCACCCTTACCACGCACCGAGAACTCGTCACGAGTTAAATCAACATCATCAATCGACAGTGCGCACAACTCGGAGAGTCGGAGTCCGGTCGAAAAGAATAACTCAAGAATTGCTTTGTCTCGTTTACCAGCGAGCGTCGACACATCAGGGGCTGCGAGCAGTCGCTCCAGTTCAGTGGTAGAAATAAGATCAAGTGAACGCTCTGGGACTTTAGCGAGCTCAATCCGCTCGGGCGAAAGAGACTCAACACCTCGTTTTCGTAAAAACTTGAGAAACGCCCGGAGTGCAATCAGGTAGTAGTTTTGCGTCTTTCGTTTCATTGGCTCCACGCGCCCACCGACTTTAGTTCCCGGTTGTCGATTCAGCCAAAGACGAAACTCTCGAACTTGCTCCTCGGTAATTTGGTCCACCGACCTGTTATTTGTATACGAGAAAAACGTCGTCAAGTAATGTTCATAATTTTCGATTGTCTTCACGCTGCGACCGCGCTCAATTTCCAGGTACTCAAGGAATTGCCGCTGTGCCTGTAGAATCTCCATAAGGGTAGTATACCAAAGAAGGGAAGCGCAGTGAGATACAATAGGTAATCTTGTATTTTTTATGGATTGTGCTATAATCATTACAACCTTCGCAGGTTACTCATGGTGAACAACTGCCTCAATTGAGGGTATCTACAGTATCGTTTCACCGTCAAATTTCATTCATTATGTTAAGCAAGCGAATCAAAGAGAATGTCATGAAGCCGGTCAAGCGACATGACAGTGACACCGGGTCACCTGAGGCACAAGTTGCTCTCCTCACTCGTCAGATTGAAGAGTTGTCAAACCACCTCCGAAAGCACAAGAAGGATTTTCACTCACGTCGTGGACTTCTCCAACTTGTTGCAGATCGACGTAAGCATCTCAAGTACCTCGAGCGCAAAGATGTAAAAGCCTACGAGGCACTCATCGGTAAGCTTGGTTTGAAGCGATAACAAATGCCCTACGGGGCTTTTGTTTTATGAAAGAAGGAGTATAGTGAAGGGAGAGTTTTTTAATATTGAGTAAAACATTTTTTCATGGGAGTTATACGACATCCAGATCAACGAGTCGCGGTACTCATTGATACCCAAAACCTTTACCACAGCGCAAAGAATTTATATAAGTCAAAAGTTAACTTCGGTAACGTGGTCAAACACGCAGTTGGCGAAAGACGTCTCATCCGTGCACTCTCGTACGTAGTCAACACTGAGAGTGGTGAGGAGGCGCCATTTTTTGAAGCCCTCGAAAAAGTTGGTATCGAGATTAAGACGAAAGACTTACAAATATTTTTTGGTGGTGCCAAGAAAGCTGACTGGGATGTGGGACTCGCCATTGACGCAATCAAACTCGCACACAAAGTTGATGCCATAATTCTCGCGACTGGTGATGGAGACTTTGTGCCGCTTGTTGAATACGTTAAAAGCCAGGGATGTCAAGTTGAAGTCATCACCTTTGGTCGATCTGCCTCAGGTCGACTTCGGGAAGTTGTCGACGATTTTATTGACATGGATGAACGACCGCACGAGTTTCTCATTGGCTTCAAAGGGAGAGGTCGCGGCCAGCAATCAGGCAAGCGACACTCGCCACACAAAGTCGTTGGCACTGATACAGACTTGCTCGACTAACACAAACGAACACCACTCCTCCATTGCGGGGGGTGGTGGTTTTGTTATGCTAGTTCTATTAGTAACACGAGCGTGTGAGGTACGTAGATTTCAAAGACTTGAAATCTAACATCTCCCACGCTCAATCACATGAAACATGCAGTCAAAAAAATACGAAATGGATTTCGGAGGAAAGCAGTTAGTCGCTGAGTTTACTGACCTCACTAAAAAAGCACACGGGTCAGTCCTGATGCGTCTCGGTGAAACAGCAGTGCTCGTTACTGCAGTGATCGGTGAGCGCGAGCAACCTGAATTACCGTACTTTCCACTCTCAGTCGAGTTTGAAGAAAAATTCTATGCCGTGGGTGCAATTCTTGGCAGTCGATTTCAGCGACGTGAAGGCAGGCCGAGTGATGAAGCGGTCCTATCCGCACGAATCGTTGATCGTACTATCCGTCCACTCTTTAATCACGCCCTCCGACGTGATGTGCAGATCGTCGTATCCGTGCTCGCCGTTGGTGACGAAGATCCAGATGTACTCGCGGTGATAGGTACTTCGCTCGCACTTTCGGTCTCACCAATACCATGGAACGGTCCAGTGGGAGCGGTGCGTATCGCACGCAGCAAAGATACTGGTGAGCTAACTATCAATCCGGGTTATGAAGCTCGTGGTCGCGGTTTTGAATTTGAGATACTTGCCTGCGGACAACACGGGAAAATTAACATGATTGAGACTGCCGCAGAAGAAATACAGGAAGACGATGTTCTTACCATTCTTGAAGCTGCTGTTTCACTCCATAATGACGTCATCAGCTGGCAAGAAGCAATCATCGCTGAGCGCGGTGTACCGAAGCTTGTTGTGACACCCCGTACGCTCCCAGCTACCGTCGAGCAACTCTTCTCAGATGTGTTTGCTGCCCGCTTGAGTAGTACACTCTTCAGTAATGCATCTGGAAAATCACACCTCGCTGCACTTAAAAATGAATGGCTTGATGCAGTGAAACAAACGGGGGAAGTGGTGAGCACCAATGTTCTCGACAGTTATTTTGAAGACATGATTAATGAAGCTATCCATGTCGGTGCAGTCGAGTTTGGTAAACGAGCTGATGGCCGAGCACTTGATGAGGTGCGTCCACTCTACGCGCAAGCGGGTGGTATCTCACCAGTACTCCACGGCAGTGGCATCTTCTATCGTGGTGACACTCATGTCATGACCGCACTCACCCTCGGGGGGCCAGAGGCGGCACAGTTGCTTGAGACCATTGAAGATCAAGCTGTTTCAAAACGCTTTATGCACCACTACAACTTCCCACCTTTCTCTGTTGGTGAAACTGGTCGAGTCGGGGGTACCAACCGACGTATGATTGGTCACGGTGCCCTAGCAGAAAAAGCCCTCGTACCCGTACTCCCGAGTCAGTCTGAGTTCCCGTACACTATTCGCCTCGTTTCAGAAACACTCTCAAGTAATGGGTCAAGCTCGATGGCCTCAGTTTGCGCGAGTACACTCGCGCTCATGGATGGGGGAGTACCAATTAAAAAACCAGTCGCCGGTATTGCCTCTGGTGTCATGATTCAAGGAGATGCCTACGCACTCTTAACCGATATCCAAGGACCAGAAGATGAACATGGTGATATGGACTTCAAGGTAGCTGGGACTCGTGATGGTATTACTGCCATCCAGATGGATGTGAAAGTAAACGGAGTCTCACTCGAAATTCTCGCTGGTGCGCTCGAGAAAGCAAAAGCAGCCCGTCTTCAAATCCTCGACACCATTGAAGCGCACATCAATTCACCACGCCCTCATATCTCACCCCGAGCACCAGAAATTATCTCACTCACGATTTTGCCAGAGCAGATTGGTCTCGTGATTGGAAGTGGCGGAAAAACTATTAATAAGATAAAGACAGAGACTGGAGTCAGTGAGATCTCAATTGAAGACTCTGGTATCGTATACATCACGGGCAATAATGGTACTGCTAAAAAGGCAGCCGAAGAAATTAGTAGTCTCACCAAGCAGTACACCATTGGGGAAGTGGTGACCGGGACCGTCACGAGACTCGCCACCTTCGGTGCCTTCTTGAAACTGGATGCTCACCATGAGGGACTCATTCACATTTCAGAAATTGCTCCTTTTAGACTGGAGTCTATGGAAGGAGTACTCTCTGAAGGCGAAACAGTAACCGGTGTAGTCTGTAAAGTAGAGGAAGGTAAGATTGGTGTATCACTGAAGCAACACGATCCAGAGTTTGCCCTGAAGCGCGGACTTACACAGAAATAAGACTCAAACTAAAAACGACTCACTCACTTGGGTCGTTTTTTGTACCGTGAAAAAGTACAAGTCCTCTTCATCTGGTGTGGGGTACAATAGCTATATGTCGACCTCGGTCCTTTCTCAAGTACGCACGTTTGCACAAGATATCGAGGCGGTTCGTGATGGCAAAACGTCTCATCCACCAGCAGTCGTGAGTCGTCCCCAAAACCCTCCATCGGCTACTCCGTCGGTGCCAGTATCAAGTACAGTAAGCACTCTATCAACAGCCACTTCACAAAAACCAACTCCGACAGCACCTATCAAAATTGCCACCACCGCCACGAGAGATGCATCATACCCAGCCACGATTATCACCGATAAGAAGCGGGCAAAAATGAATGTAACCGCTGAGGTGAGTGGAGCCCTTAGTAGTTGGTGGAAAGAAAAAGTAGGGAATGTAAAAAAAAGCAATAAGCGATCATACAGTGTCCCCGCAGCAGCAATGCGAAAAGGCGTCATCGAAACAGCCACGTCACACACTGGTCGAGCTGCAACAACTGACCATCACGAAATTGTCGCTCGACTCAAGGCAGAAAAGGTTAAGCGCCAGGAGGAAGCCAAAACTGACACACCGATTGTGCCAAGCACACAAGCCAAACCAATGACGGCCTGGGATACCGAAAAGACTACCGACCAAACAGAACGACACACTCCACCAGTCATCCCTACCACGACAACTACAAGTAAAACACCGAATCTGGCTCTTGAGGCTGAGCTTGAAACGGTAACTCAAAACGCAACTGTCAAAACTGGTCGAAGTGCCATGAGTCTCTCAACGGCGCAGGTCGCATTTCCAAAAATTAAACCGTCAATTCCAGAGCGAGCTGAGGTCAGTATCATTGAGCCTCCTGTACGTGAGATTCCAACAGTAAATCCAGTTACCGAACTCCGTACTCCAATTAATCCACAGATACCAACTACACTCGCCGCCACAAAACAAGCAGTTACCGCACGCAAGGAAGAATTACAGAAACAAGCGGTAGTGGATGCTCCAAAAAAACCAACTGTTACCATCCCGTGGAATAAAGCCCCCTACGTTGCAGTAGGTGCACTCGCTCTCGTGGTTGTCAGTAGTGCAGTCCTCTTCGTCATGAATCAAGAGAGGGGAGTGTCACCGACGGTGACCACCTTACCTCCACCAACCACTTTACCTGCACTCAGTACAAACTCTCAGGTTGAAGCCCGACTTGAGGCCCCAAATAAAAACGCCTTATACAATGCTATCCAAAACGCAGCCGGGACTGGTGACAGCTTCTTTGTGGTAACACCGCTCGCATTTGATACCGGACTCCCACTCAGCAGTGACGAAATCCTCACGCTCATCAATCGTCAATTTACCCCTGATGTACTCAGTAGTGTCACCGGTACAATACTTGGGACTTATCGTAATGAACCCGTCATCATCATCACTACCGATAACGAAGCCAGTCTTCGAGGCCATCTCTTTGCGTGGGAGACATCACTCAATCGCGATCTCACCCCGTGGTTTGGTACCGTGGTAGTCGGTAGTTCCACCGATGCGGTTCGGTTTCGTGATAGCCAAAGTGGTAGCCGCGATATCCGTGTTCTCACTGATGAAAATAACGTCGAACGTGTTGTTTACGGTTTTGCAAACAGCACAACAGTTATTATCACGAGTAGCGCAACGGCATTTTTAAATCTTGCAGAGACTTACGTACAGTAGGTGGGTGTATACTATATATATGCACAACTACGAGAATCAACTCAAGTTAGAACTCTCACAACTACAAACTGAGCTGGCTACCATCGCCATTTTTCATGAAGCCACTGATGATTGGGAAGTGAGAAATGACGACAGTGAATATAATAGTGCTGATGATAATATGGTTGCCGACAATGTTGAATCATCAAGTGAGCGGGAAGCCACCCTGGGACTCCTTGAGGCACGCTACCGAAACATTCGTCTTGCCCTCAGTAAAATGACTGCTGGCACCTTTGGCACATGTGAGGTCTGCAACGAACCTATCGAAGCAAATCGACTTGATGCTAATCCAGCTGCACGCACCTGCATCACACACCGGGAACTCGAACCATCGCTCCCTCGTTAATTAACTTCTACTATGCCAGTTGCCCACGTTACCACCATTCAACCAACTGTGCGCGGGGGACATATCATTGCAATTGAAACTGACACCACTCGGGGTCTTCATTCATTTTCCATTGTCGGCCTTGCAGGTAAGGCAATTGAAGAAGCGAGGGATCGGGTGAGTAGTGCTCTGAAGCATAGCGGCTATCCAGCCCCCAGTGCGCAGAATCATAAAATTGTCATGTCGCTGTCTCCAGCTGATCTCAAAAAAGAAGGTCCACTTTTTGACCTTCCATTAGCGATTTCTTATCTACTTGCTACTGACGAAATTACCATCGATGGCACTAAACGAATTTTTATTGGTGAGCTTGGCCTCGATGGGAGCCTGAAGCCAGTTCGAGGCGTGCTGAATATCGTCCACACCGCCCGCGCATCTGGGTTTACTGAAGTGATTGTCCCGATGGCTAATGCGTGTGAAGCAGCCTCAATTGAAGGCATTAGTGTTTACGGAGCACCTGACTTAGCGTCGGTCATCGCGCACATTCACACCACGGGCACCAAGCGACTACTGAGCCCAGTACCACTCACTGCACTTGATACCGCCTGGGTCGACAGTGCGGTTAAATTAGAAGATATAAAAGGCCAAGAGAGTGCGAAGCGAGCACTCATTATTGCTGCAGCCGGTCGACACAATGTCATTATGGTCGGACCACCAGGCACCGGCAAGACAATGCTCGCACGAGCTTTTCAAGGAATACTCCCACCACTCACCCGAGAAGAAGCCTTGGAGGTTGGCATGATTCGTTCAATTGCAGGCGAGGAGAGTGAGGTCCTCACCACGAAGCCTCCGTTTCGAAGCCCACACCATACCGCCTCGCACACAGCACTTGTGGGTGGTGGGAGCTACCCACGACCAGGCGAAGTAACCCTCGCTCACAAAGGTGTTCTCTTTATGGATGAGTTTCCAGAGTTTGAACGGCGAAGCATTGATGCGCTTCGCCAAC
>CAZTWW010000023.1:0-15735 GCA_964618165.1 uncultured Candidatus Saccharibacteria bacterium
TGGCCCCAACCGCGGGTTTCTTGTATACTAAGTGTACTAATTTCTTGGCCTATGATTTAAGGACTTGTACCATTGATGGAGGTTTTATCTACTTACGCGATTTACTATGGAACACTATTCATTCATCAAGGCACAAGATCCTGAACTATACGCCGCCCTTATTGGCGAAGAAGCTCGTGAGGCTCGTGGGGTAGAGCTTATCCCAAGTGAGAACTATGTCTCACGCGCGGTCCTTGAGGCTAATGGTTCAGTCTTTACGAACAAGTATTCAGAAGGCTACCCCGGCAAGCGGTACTACGGTGGGCAGCAGTACACTGATATCGCTGAGACGCTCGCCATTGAGCGGGCGAAGCAGCTCTTTAAGGCAAAGTACGCAAACGTACAGCCACTTGGTGGCGCGGCGGCTAATGTCGCGATGTACTTTGCGCTCATGGAGCCAGGGGATACGGTCCTCGGTATGGATCTCTCACATGGCGGACACTTGACCCACGGACATCCAACCACTGCCATCAACAAGGTCTTTAACTTTGTCCGGTATAAGATGAAGGATGTCGATACTGGCGAGATTGACTACGACGCGCTTCGTGAGACTGCACTTCAGCATAAGCCAAAGATTATCCTTGCCGGTTTCTCAGCGTACAGTCGTGAGCTTGATTACCAGAAGTTTGTTGATATTGCGCGTGAGGTGGGGGCGTATGCGGTGGCGGATGTGGCGCACATCACCGGACTTATTGCTGGTGGGGTTGCGAAGAATCCATTTGATTATGGTTTTGACGTGATGACCATGACCACACATAAGTCACTCCGTGGTCCTCGTGGCGGCATGATTGTGGTGCGTGAAGACGAGGAGATTGCGAAGCGGATCAACAAGGCAGTTTTCCCGGGGATGCAAGGTGGTCCCCACATGCACATTATTGCGGCTAAGGCTGTGGCCTTTGGTGAGGCACTCACTCCCGCCTTTAAGGAATACGCCGCGCAGATACTAAAGAATGCCAAAGCCATGGAGGCAGTTTTTAAGGCTGAAAATGTCCGTCTCCTTTGTGGCGGGACTGACAACCATCTCCTCCTCGCTGACGTATTTGGCAGTATTGGTATTACCGGGACCGAGGCCGAGCGAGTGCTTGATGAGGTGGGTATTACCCTCAATAAAAACATGATTGCTGATGATACGCGGACGGCGATGGATCCATCAGGTATCCGCTTTGGCACCCCAGCCATGACTACTCGTGGGATGAAAGAAGCTGAAGCGACGAAGCTCGCTGAGATAATGATTACGACGATGCGTGCTAAAGACGATGCAGGGAAGAAGGCGACGCTCCAAAAGGAAGTGCAGGCAATCTGCGAGGCCTTCCCGGTTCCAGAGTCATTTGTCTAATATTACCTACTTATGTGTACACACCCTTGAGTCACTCTCGAGGGTGTGTTACGTTATTACTTCCGTCGTTTAACCACGACGTTCCCCTGACTCGCCGGCCCTCTCTGGGTCGGCTTTTTTATCTGGTACAATGCGACTATGGAAGAACGAGAACCATTTTTCAAACGACTCTCACACACCGTCCGTCATCACTTTTTAACGCTCGCCTTTGTCGCCGGGTTTATTACCGACTTCCTCCTTCTTAATCGAGTTGATGATGTGGTTGATAATGCGATTCTCACCGCGTATGTCGTCTTGGCCACGAGTGCGCTCCTCTTATTTTATGCGGGTATTGCGAGTCGCTTTGGCGAGGTATGGTCACCGCGCATACAGCGATATGCCAGTATGGTTATGCAGTACGCGTACGGTGGTCTCTTCTCTGGCATGCTCATCTTCTATGGGAAGAGTGGAGCGATTCTGACGAGTTGGCCGTTTTTACTCCTCATCATTATTGCGATTCTTGGTAATGAGCTCATTAAGAATCGTGGACAACAGCTCGTCTTTAATCTCTTTGGATACTTCGTTGGACTCTTTTCATTTGTAGTTCTCCAGGTCCCGGTCCTCACCGGGGTGATGGGTGGCTGGGTCTTCTTTGTGTCGGGATTACTCGCACTCTTTTTGGTGTACGTGGTCGTGCAACTTCTCACCTTTATTATTCCGAACTACCTCCGACTCGAGATGCGGAAGATTGTCTTTACTATTTTTGGTGTGTTCTCACTGTTTCAGATTTTGTACTTCACCAATATCATTCCGCCAATCCCATTGTCACTCAAAGAAATCACGATCGCTCAGTCAGTGACGAAGGTAGGGAATGAGTATGAGGTTGTCTATGAACCAGCACCGTGGTGGCAATTCTGGAATCGTGTTCATGAGACCTTCCATCCAAATGACACCAATGCGGTCGCATGCTTCACGCGCGTTTTTGCACCAAGTAAGCTCAACACGAAGATTTTTCATGTCTGGTCGTTTGTGAATGAAGAGGGGAATTGGCAAGAACACTTCCGTCGGGAGTATCCAATTGTGGGTGGTGGTGCCGATGGCTACCGTGGCTACACCGCAATCTCTTCCTTCCGTGATGGTACCTGGCGGTGTCGGGTTGAGACGGCGCGTGGGCAGATAATCGGACAGCAGGTCTTCACGATTGATTCAAGTGTTGAGCCACGAGCGGTGAAGCGTGACGTGCGCTAGCGCATTTTCTTCTTTTTCTGCTATAGTGTCCCGATATGGAACAGATGCTCCGGACCGCTATTGCCGCCGCCCTCACGAAGCTCGACTACCCGTCGGTTGATTTTGTGATTGAGCACCCAAAGCTCTTAGATCATGGTGACTATGCCTGTAACGTGGCGATGGTGCTCGCAAAGCAGGTGGGGCAGTCACCGCGGGTGGTGGCTGAGGCACTGGTCGCCGTGCTCACGGGTACAGTTGATGGGGTGGAGCGGTTTGAGATTGCGGGACCAGGCTTCATTAACGCGTACCTCACGCGAGAATTTTTTGCGAGTGAGGTAGCTCGAGCAGCTAGCCTTGGCAGTGTATGGGGGAAGGGTGATAGCTGGGCCGGCAAACGAGTAGTCGTTGAATACACTGACCCGAATCCGTTTAAAGAATTTCATGTTGGTCACCTCTTTACCAATGCGGTTGGTGAGACGATTGCACGACTATTCATGATGAATGGTGCCTCGGTCAAGCGTGTCTGTTATCAGGGTGATGTCGGTCTCCATGTGGCGTATGCCTTGTGGGGTCTCAAGCACCTTATAGATACCGAGGGACTCCAAGTCTCGGCAATTACACCAAAAGTACTCGGCAAAGCCTATGCGCTCGGTGCGACCAGTTACAAAGATGGTGTCGCGGTGGATGAAATCCGCGCTATCAACAAAGCCGTATATGAGCGAAGTGACGAGTCATTAAATGAGCTCTACGATCTTGGTCGACAGGTCTCACTCGCATACTTTGAGACAATTTACGAGACGGTCGGTACGAAGTTTGATGAGTATTTCTTTGAGAGTGAAGCTGGTCCTCGTGGTAAAGAACTCGTGTTAACTAACACAGACCATTTCATTCTGAGTGATGGGGCCCGGGTATTTGCAGGTGAGCAGTATGGGCTTCATACTCGCGTCTTCCTCAACAAGGAAGGCTTGCCGACGTACGAAGCCAAAGAGCTTGCGCTCGCCAAGATGAAAGATGAGCGACTTGGTGGCTACGATCACTCGGTTATCTCAACGGCCAAAGAAATTAACGAGTATTTCAAGGTGCTCCTTAAGGCGATGAGTTTTGTGTATCCAGAGTTAGCAGCAAAGACTGAGCATATCGGACACGGCATGGTGCGACTTGCAACTGGGAAGATGTCCTCACGTACCGGCGATGTGATACCGGCTCTTGATTTTATTGCTGATGTGGCGGCGACCGCGCGTGAGCGCATTCTCGAGTCTGGGGTGGCCACACCGTCTGATGAGCTCGCGACCGCAATTGCGGTGGCGGCCATTAAGTACGCTACCTTACGCGGAAGCATCTTCCAGGATTCTGTCTTTGATAAAGAGAAGGCGCTCTCGTTTGAAGGGGACTCAGGTCCATACCTGCAGTACACCCATGCTCGCTGCCTTTCGGTGTTGGCTAAAGCCGCTACCGTCGGTGTGACGCCGAGTGATACGGTGACGCCAGAGACACCGTATGAAATTGAGCGAATTCTGTATCGGTTCCCGAGCGTTATCGCGGGTGCGCTCGCTGAGCGAGCGCCACATACACTCGTGACCTACCTCACTGAGGTGGCTGGTGCGTACAACTCGTTCTACGCACATGAGATGATTGCTGATGTGAATGATGTACATGCACCGTACAAGGCACAGGTGACCTTAGCAGTTGCAACGACCTTGAAGAACGGACTGTGGGCGCTTGGTATGAGTGCCCCTGAGCGACTCTAACTTGACGAAGAGTAAAATTGGCAGTACTCTCTTTCCACTATCAATCTTTTTTTTTGATGGGAGGCGGCGATGGAATCGACTCATGCGATTTTGGTGGGACTGCTGGTTTTGATTGGCATGGCGGTGTCTGCCATGTGGTGGCCCAAAGGTCGGACCAAGCAGAAGCGATAAGAACAACAACATCACCTCGAGCAGTCGAGGAATGGGGGCGGGGGAAATTTCCTCCCGCTCTTTCTTTTTACTCGCCAAACCCGATAATCGTGGTACTATGCAAAAGCCGGCCTGATATGCCGGTACTTACTCATGTCTGATACACATATTGAAGCGATAGATTGCATGAAGTTCAAGGCGGCTGGTGTAAAACAAGTGAGGCGTACTCTCTTGTACGGTGAATGCAGTTTTAGACTAGTCAACGCAGAAATTCATCAAGGTATCGTTTCATGTAAATATTTTTATGTCTAAACAAAAAGGTCGTGAAAACGACACTGTTGCGGTTGATATCGTGACCCCAAAGAGTGATGTCGCCGTGCGAGAAGAAGCGATTCTCGCGTTCTGGCAAGAGCACGATGTTTTTAATAAATCACTTGAGACTCCAGCTGGCGAGGCACCAATTGGTGACTACGTATTCTATGATGGTCCACCGTTTGCCACAGGGACCCCACACTACGGACATATTCTCGCGAGTACGATTAAAGACGCAGTCCCGCGCTTTTGGACGATGCGGGGGTGCCGGGTTCCGCGTAAGTGGGGGTGGGATTGTCATGGTCTCCCGCTTGAGAACCTCATTGAAAAGAAGCTTGGTCTCGCGACCAAGCGTGACATCGAAGATTACGGGGTCAAGAATTTTAATGAAGCGGCTCGTGGAGCAGTGATGGAATACGCTGACTACTGGAAGATGGCGATACCGCGTATGGGCCGCTGGGCTGACATGGAGAACGACTACAAGACGATGGACTCGACCTATACCGAGAGTGTCTGGTGGGTATTCTCCGAGCTCTACAAGAAAGGCCTCGCCTTTGAAGGCTTTAAGACGATGCATCTCTGTCCACGCTGTGGGACGACCTTAAGTAACTTTGAGGTGAACCAAGGTTACAAAGACATCAAGGATATCGCGGTGACGGTGAAGCTGAAACTTGATCCAGGTCAGCAGATAGGCAACTTTGTGACTGATGATAATACATCACTGTTAGTATGGACCACGACACCATGGACACTTCCCGGGAACTTAGCTGCTGCTGTTAATCAAGATTTTGAGTACGTACTCGCTTCTGTATCAGAATCTAAAAAAGACGAACAAGGTATTGAAAATATTATCGAGGGTGGATTTGTGATTCTTGCAAAAGGGATGATAGAAAAGTGGTCATACACTTCAGGAATTTACACCTTCCCGGGAGGACCATCACTAAGTATCAAACATGTTTTTCGGGGTTCTGAATTAGTGGGTAAAACCTACTGTCCGCCTTTTGATTTTCTCAAAAATCAAATCATGGGAGCGAAGCAAGTGTTAAACAATGCTTTAGCTGTGAACAAAGATGGCGAAAGTACTCGCGTCCCTGATTTGTCGGAAAATGCATGGAAGATTTGGCACGCGGACTACGTCGAGCTCGGTGAGGAGGGGACGGGAGCGGTTCATATCGCACCGGCCTATGGTGAAGACGATATGCAGCTCGCTAAGGCGAACGGGGTACCGATTGTGCACCACGTCGACGAGAACGGACGCTTTAAAGACTGGGTGACTGGCTTTAACTGTGCGCTCGTCAAGCCAAAAGATGATGATGCTGCCGGCGTCGACCACAAAGATACTGATATCGAGATTTTGAAATCACTCCAAGCAGCCGGCAAGATTTTCAAAAAGGAGAATATCACCCACAGCTACCCACACTGTTGGCGCTGTGATACACCACTCCTGAACTACGCGACAACCTCGTGGTTCGTGAATGTACCAAAGATCAAAGACGAGCTTGTCGCAGCGAATAACCAGGTCCACTGGGTGCCGGAGCATGTGGGCACCAACCGTTTCGGCAACTGGCTTGAGGGTGCGCGAGACTGGGCGATTAGTCGCCAGCGGTACTGGGGAGCCCCACTCCCAATCTGGAAGAATCCGACCACTGGTGCGGTCCATGTCATGGGTTCACTTGATGACCTCAAGCGCTTCCTCCCACACCGTGGTAATAGCTATCACATCATGCGTCATGCTGAGGCCGAGAGTAATCTCTCTGGTGTTATTGATGCGATTGCTGATGCCGGGAATATGCTTACACCAGCTGGAGTCGAGATGGCGAAGGCGACGGCACATAGTCTCCGCACTCTTGGTCTCACGAAGATTGTGCACTCGGGTATGACGCGAGCCCGCATGACAGCGGAGATTATTGCGAGTGAGCTCGGGCTTCCCGCTGAGGCGGTGGTGGCAGATGAGCGCCTCCAAGAATTCAAAGTTGGTACCGAATGGGAAGGGAAGACGTGGGCGGAGTTTAATGCGCAGTTCGCGTCTGAGGAAGAGAAGTTTACGAAGACTTTCCCGGGGGGTGAGAGTCGCTACGACCTTATCAAGCGCGTCGGTGCCTGGCTCTATGAATATGACAGTACGCACCAAAATGAGGAGACGCTCGTCATCGGACACGGTAGCTCGCTCTTTGCACTCCAGACGGTTGCACGTGGGGCAGACTACGATGAAATGATTGCGCTCAAGAAGAATGGCTATCTCAAGAATGCCGAGGTGCGTCCGTTGCCGTTTGTACCACTGCCGCACAATGACCTCTACCAGCTTGATTACCATCGTCCATATATTGATGATATCGAGCTCTTCGATACCGATGGCACGAAGCTTGAACGCATCAAAGACGTTTTTGACTGCTGGTTTGAATCAGGCTCAATGCCATATGCCCAGCACCACTACATGGGCGAGAATCCGGAAGAGTTTGTGGGGAAGTGTTTCCCAGCGCAGTTTATCGCCGAAGGGCTTGATCAGACTCGCGGCTGGTTCTACTCACTCATTGTGCTCGGTACTGCACTTTTCGGTCGCTCACCGTTTGAGAACGTGATTGTGAATGGTCTCGCGCTTGCCGAAGATGGGAAGAAGATGTCGAAGAGTCTTCGCAATTATCCAGATCCGATGGAGCTCGTTGATAGAGTGGGAGCAGACGCGGTCCGTTACTACATGATGTCTGCACCAATCATTCGTGGTGAAGATCTCAACTTCAGTGAAAAGGAAGTAACCGAGCAGCAACGCAAGAACATCGGTCGCCTCCACAATGTACTTGCGATGTACGAGATGTATGCCGATGGTACTCCGGCTAGTAGCGCTTCGAGCCACGTGCTTGATAAATGGATTGTGTCGCGCTTGAATGCGCTTATTGCCACAGTCACGAGTGGCTACGAGAGCTACGAGCTCGATAAGGCAACCCGCCCAATTGCGGACTTTATCGATGATGTGTCGGTCTGGTATCTGCGTCGCAGTCGCGAACGTCTCAAGCAGGATTCGAAAATTGAAGCATCTGCTTCGTTGCGGGTCCCAGATGCCGATTCCGCCGTATCAGCCAGTACGTCTCCATCGTCATCTTTCCCGCGCCTCGCAGCTGACATGCAATTATCAAATCCTGAAACTTCAGACAAGACTCTTGCGCTTGGTACGTTGCGGTATGTCCTTCGCGAACTCGCGAAGGTAATGGCGCCAGCCATGCCGTTCTACGCCGAGTACCTCTACCGCGCGGTACGAGAGGACGGAGAGGCAGAGAGTGTTCATCTGACCAAGTGGCCAGTTAGTATTCCTGTCGATGAAGCAATTGTCACCGATATGCATGTGGTCCGTGAGATTGTGACAAAGGCGCTTGAAGCTCGTACGAAGTCTGGAATTAAGGTGCGGCAGCCGATTGCTTCGGTGACTGGTCCAGCGCTCGCGCCTGAGCTTGCCTCGATTGTGCTTGATGAACTAAACGCCAAGTCGTATCTTGTCCATGAGACCGTTTCGATTGATACCAACCTCACTCCCGAGCTCATTGCCGAGGGTGCGGTGCGTGAAGTCGTACGTACCATTCAGGAGATGCGTAAGGCGGCGAATCTTGAGCCAGCCGATGTAGTGTCACTCGTTATTGAGACTGATGAAGCAGGGCAGGCAGCTATCCGTGCGCATGAAGCGACGGTGGTTAAAACAGTAAATGCCCGTGCGCTCACCTTTGCGTCAACGACTGGTACCGAGGTGGTGGCGGGTGACTACCGCTTTATGATTGCCATGACGGTCTAAGCGGGAAGGTAGAACAGAAGCGGGATGGCCCATGGGCCATCCCGCTTCTGTTCGTTTTACGGTACACTACTCCTACTATGGCGTACGAGACGTACATTACAGATGCGGTGGTGGTGGGGAGCTTTCTGAGTAACACTGCTGATAAATCCTACGCGCTCTTTACCGAGCGGGCCGGACTTGTGTATGCGAGCGCGAAGAGTGTGCGTGAAGAGCGGAGTCGCCAGCGCTACGCGCTCCAGGACTTTTCGCATATCACCGTGACATTGGTAAAAGGGAAGACAGGCTGGCGTATCGGGAGTGTCGACGTGTACCAAAACTTCTACGCTGACGCTGAGAGTCGCAGTGCCCGGGGTAGTATCGTGAAGCTCACGAAGCTTCTCCGTCGCTACGTGCATGGCGAGATACCAGAGCCACTGTTGTATCGTGAGTTTTTGGCGGCGATGCGGTTTTTAAGCCAAGGGGAGGTCCCAGAACGTGAACTTTGTGACCTTTTGGCTACGGTCCGTCTCTTAACCGAGCTCGGGTATGTCGCTCCGCCAAAGTCGCTTGAAGGCTATCTCGGTGTACCGTACGAGACGCTCTCATTTACCGAGTTGCCAGATATCGAGTCGACATTGCTTGAGTGTTACCGAGGCGCACAGGCGGTTAGTCACCTCGAGCGTGGGTGAGTGGTATACTACCAATATGTCTGGAATTAAGGATCAAGCCGAAATCGAAGCGATGCGTCGCCGGCTCTATGAGCGTGGCCCGGGCACACAAGCCCAGCCACGGGCACAGTTATCAGATATCTCGCCCCAGCAGGTTCCGCGGGCGTGGACCAATACGCCACCCCCTCCGCCACCGCCACGACCAGCACCGGTCGGTGATATCACCAGTCCGACCCTCACCGTCTCACACCCATCAAAGCCGGTGAAGCGTCACCGGTACCGTACCGTCGTACTCCTTGGGACTATCGCACTCTTTCTCCTCGTACTTGGAGTGACCGGAATGTACATGTTCTTGGGGAATAACCAAATCTCCAACAAGAACATCGACCTCTCAATCGCCGGACCATTCTCGGTTGGTGGTGGTGAGGTGCTACCACTTGAGCTCGAAATCAAAAACGGCAATACGGTCGCGATTGAGTCGGCGGTCCTCATCGTCAATTATCCAACCGGCAGTAAGTCTGATGAGGAAGAACCAAAGGATAAGCTCGAAGAGCGTCAGACTATCGGCAGTCTCGCTGCTGGTGAGACGCTTAAGATTCCGGTGAGTGCCATCGTTTTTGGTGAAGAGAATCAAGAGCGAACCGTCCAAGCGCGGATTGAGTACCGGCTTGTCGGTTCAAGTGGCACCTTCTACAAAGAGGCGACACCATTTAATTTTAAAATCAATTCTTCACCAGTGGTGATTCGGGTGAATACCGTTAAGAAGGTATCCTCCGGGCAGGAGATAGATATTGTTCTTACCGTGCAATCAAATGCCCCGACACCGCTGAAGGATATCCTCGTCACTGCTGATTACCCAAGTAACTTTGATTACTCAAGTGCTGAGCCATCTCCAGCTTATCGAGAAAACGCCTGGCTCATTAGCGAGCTCCGGCCAGAGAAGACACAGACCATTCGCCTCAGGGGTGCGATTGTTGGGCAGCAAGATGAAGAGTTCCAGCTCAAGTTTAGTGCCGGTGCGGCCAAGCCAGAAAATCAGTTTGAGGTCGGGTCGGTACTTGCGACCGCAGTTGCCGACTTCCTCATTGAGCAGCCGTTTATTAATGTCGGGCTTCGGGTGAATAATGTCGAGAGCGAGGTCGTGACTGCTCGCACTGGTGAGCAGACGACGGTGAGTGTCATTGTACGCAACACACTCAATGACTCACTCTACGATATGGTCGTTGAGGTCGGGGTGAAGGGGAATATTCTCGTCCGAGACCGGGTGAATGCACCAAAGGGCTACTATGACTCGGTGAAGGATGTTATTCGCTTTGACCCATCTGGTGATCCGGATCTCGAGCAGGTACCACCTGGCGAGACGCGTACCTTCTCGTTTAGCTTGAAGCCCGGTGAAGAGACAGCAACTCCGGCGTTTACCTTGACCGCCAACGCCTTTGCTCGCCGTGTGTCTGAATCAAACGCAACCGAGCAGCTCGTCGGTACCGCCAAGAGTGAGGTGAAGTTCACCTCAAACGTCGCTATCTCACGCGAACTTGGTCGAGGGAATGCTGGCTTTAGTGAAAGTGGACCGTTCCCACCAGTAGCTGATAAGGCAACGACATACACGATTACGATGTTTGCGAGTGCTGGCGGGAACGACGTCACCGGTGCGACGGTGAGTACCGCGCTCCCGCAGTATGTGAGCTGGCAAAACCAGACTACCGGTGATGGCACGATGACCTTTAATCCAGTGACTAAAGAGGTTCTCTGGAATATTGGTGATATCACCGCTGGAACCAGGAAGCAGGTTTCGTTCCAGGTCAGTTTGCTCCCAAGTCAGAATCAAATTGGACAGGTGCCGGCCATTCTCTCAGCCCAGCGCTTCCGCGCCACCGATCGCTTCACGGGGGACGTGGTCCGAGCTGAGTCAGCACCACTCGCAACTGAGCTCTCTGAAGAGGCAGGCTATGAAGAGGGTAATGGCTTCGTCCGTCGTACCGAGACCTCGCCGACTGGTCGTGAGCAGTAATAATACGCTAACAAAAGACGCCCCGGGCCTTTGGCCCGGGGCGTCTTTTGTGGTACAACAGTACGGTAATCACATAGTTTATGACCACTTCTACCGACAACAAAATGGAAAAAATCGTCGCGCTTTGTAAGCGTCGCGGCTTTGTATTTCAGGGTTCAGATATCTATGGTGGGCTCCGTGGTGCCTGGGACTTAGGTCCGCTTGGGGTGGCGCTCAATAATCGCATCAAATCCGAATGGTGGAAGATGTTTGTCGAAGGACGTGAAGACATGTACGGCCTTGATGCGGCGATTCTCATGAACGCCAAAGTCTGGGAGGCGAGTGGGCATGTAGCTGGTTTTGTTGATCCGCTCGTTGAGGACACTGAGACTGGTGAACGCTTCCGCGCCGACCATCTCCTCAAGGATAACGGCATTGATGCTGAGGGTATGTCACTTGAGATGATTGACGCCACAATTCTTGAGCGTGGTATCAAGAGTCCAAAGGGTAACCCACTCTCAAAGGCACGTACCTTTAACATGATGTTTGAGACCCGTATTGGTGCCACTGCTGGTCCTGAGGGGCAGGTGTATCTCCGCCCGGAGACAGCACAGGGTATCTTTGTGAACTTCAAAAACGTCGTCGATAGTATGTCACCAAAGTTGCCGTTTGGTATTGGGCAAATTGGTAAGGCCTTTCGTAATGAGATTGCACCGCGTGAGTTCCTCTTCCGTGTGCGTGAGTTTGAGCAGATGGAGATAGAGTACTTTGTTCGTGAGTCTGAGTGGCAAGAGCAGTTTGAAGCCTGGCGTCTCGCTATCTGGCAGTGGTTTGATCACCTCGGTCTCTCTCGTGAAAACATCCAAGAGTTTGAAGTACCCGAAAACGACCTCGCGCACTACAGTAAGCGCACCATTGATTTTGAATACAACTACCCTGGCAAGGGCTTTGATGAGCTGGCTGGCTTTGCCTACCGGACCGACTTTGACCTGCAGGCGCACGCCAAGGCGAGTGGCCAGTCGATGGAGTATGTCGAGGGTGATGGGACGAAGCTCGTGCCCCATGTGCTTGAGCCATCCTTTGGTGTCGGGCGGGCACTCACGGCGGTCCTCTGTGAGTCGTACCGTGAAGATGAGGTGAATGGCGAGGTGCGTACGTACCTCGCACTTCCGACTCATCTCGCACCATACCGAGCGTGTGTGTCACCACTCTTAAAGAATAAGCCGGAATTAGTCGAGAAGGCGCGCGGTGTCTTTATGCTTCTGAAGAAAGAATTCGGTAACATTGCCTGGGATGATAATGGTAATGTCGGCAAGCGCTATCGTCGCCAAGATGAAATCGGTACTCCGTACTGTATCGTCATCGACTTTGATACCCTCGGAGAAAACCCCGACCTCCTTGATACCGTCACTATCCGCCACCGTGATACCGGCGAGCAAGAGCGCGTCGCAATTAGTGAACTTGTCAGTCGACTCAAATAGCGGTACTCTCAGAACAGAAGAGTCCTATTCGCAGAAAGGGAGGTCACATGGATGTTCATGTTGACAATGATGTTGCTCTCTTTGTGAGAGACAAAATTTACGAAGTGAAGGCAAGTCACCGTATTAGTATGGTTAAGCTCGGTGTCATCATGGGGTACGAACGTGCGGCACTTCATCGTCGCTTACGTGATGCTCAATTTATCAGACTCGAGTCCTTGTACCGGTTATCGCAATACTTGGGATTGCCGATGAGTTACTGGTTTCCTCCGGTTGAAGTGGAGCCCATTCCAGTGAGTGAAGCGGTCCTATTGTTTAATCTGACTAAGGGTGAGACTCGTCTGACTAAGCGTGTGATGAAAGCGGTGACTTCTTTGCCGGCAGTACAAAAGTACGATTTGCTCGATTTTCTCAATGAGCACCCAGAGTTATTGGGCGATGCGGTGCTTCTGGCAAAGGAGCTTAGTGGTCTTGATGCAGAAACGCGCTTGCGTCTCTATGGTGCAATCAAAACTATCACCCAAGAAAAAAGAAAGCCGGCCTCTACCTAGGGCCGGCTTTTACCGTGTGAGCTTGAACATTACCCAGATGCCGACGCAGGCACCAAGCGCGTTACCAATGAGGGAAGAGAACGAGAAGAGTCCGGCTCCCCACAGCGCGGGGATATATCCACCGATGAGTCCGCCGATAAACATTCCCATATAGATAGCTCGTCTCGATTCCATATGTTTCTAGTATATCGTAGTAGGTCAAGGTTTAGTTTTGCTATTTTGTGATAAGTTATTTTAACCATGTTCCAAAGTGGCTGTAGCCAGCGTTTGGCGGTGGGCGCCCGCTGCCAGGCAGTATCCAGCTCGGCTTGAGACGAAGGGTTGGTTATAGGAATGATGGGAGGGGTGATGTCTATTGTGTTGCTCTGATATGCGACCGCTGGCATCACCCCGTTTCTATTTATAGAGATTGTGGTACAGTAATTTCACTATGGCAGACAAACAAGCGCGTTACCTTACTACTACTTTACCCTACGTCAACTCCGACCCACATATTGGTCATGCTCAGGAGTTTATTCAAGCTGATACGTACGCACGTTATTGGCGACTTCTCGGTCACGATGTCTTTTTTAATACTGGTACCGACGAGCATGGACAAAAGATTGCGCAGAAAGCTGACGAGAAAGGGGAGAGTCGCCAAGCGTATGTCGATCATTACGCGGGCGAGTTCAAGCGACTCGGTGAAGCACTCGATCTCTCGTACGATGCGTTTATTCGCACCACCGATGAGAAGCATATCCGTGCCTGCCAAGAGATCTGGCAACGTTGTGCCGCAAATGGCGATATCTACAAGAAGTCATATAGTGGTCACTACTGTGTTGGCTGTGAGTTGTTCTACAAACCCGAAGAATTACTCGAGGGGAATATTTGTCCAATCCACACGAAACCATGTCAGGTGATTGAAGAAGAGAACTACTTCTTTAAACTCTCAAATTACCAAACCTATCTTGAAGAGTATTTGAGTCAGGAGGGGGTCGTCGAGCCAGAGTGGCGCAGACAAGAGGCGCTTAACTTTGTGAAAGCTGGTCTTGAAGATTTTAGTATCTCACGCGAGAAGTCGCGACTTGATTGGGGTATCCCGGTCCCGGGTGATGAGAACCAGGTGATGTATGTCTGGTTTGATGCACTCACGAACTACATCTCGACCCTGGGCTGGCCGGATGAGTCTGGTGACTTCGGCACCTTTTGGCGTGATGGTCATGTCATGCAGGTGGCTGGGAAGGATCAGGTCCGATTCCAGTCAATTATGTGGCAGGCGATGCTTAAGTCAGCCGGAGTAAAGGCGACTGATAAGGTGGTGTACCACGGCTTTATCAACAGTGGTGGGCAGAAGATGTCGAAGAGTCTCGGCAATGTGATTTCTCCGTACGAGCTCATCGCGCGCTACGGTACTGATGCGACACGCTACCTCCTCCTTCGTCACGTACATCCATTTGATGATAGTGATGTTACGTGGGAGAAGCTCGATGAGTGGTATACCGCCAACCTCGTCAATGGTCTCGGTAACCTCGTTGCCCGTGTCATGAAGATGGCCGAGACACATCTTGATGCGCCGGTTACTATCTCTGATCATTCAATCGTAATGCCACACTTCGAGAAATTTAACTTGCAAGCAGCAATGGATTTGTTGTGGGGGGAGATACAAAAAAATGATGAAAGAATTGCAGAAACTGAACCATTCAAGTTAGTTAAAACAGACAAGACAGCAGCAGTCGAAATAATTTCAAAACTGGTAGTGGAACTTCATGCGATAGCTTCGTACCTTCAGCCATTCATGCCATCGACTGCTGAAGTAATTCTAAACGCAGTAAAAGAAAACAAAAAGCCAGACAATCTCTTTAATCGTCTCGAATCGTAATGAAACCTCAGCTCATATTCATCCATGGGGGAGATGCCTTCCGTGATAGTGAAAAGCTCTATGCCGCCCTACGGGCACGGAGTTTTAACCCATATGAGGTTAAGAAAAAGTGGCAAGAAGAACTCTTTGCTAACCTAGCGAGTACCCACGAATGCCATCGGCTGCAGTTGCCAAACTCTTTTTGGGCAGACTACGAAGCGTGGAAAATCTGGTTTGAAAAAATGGTGCCGTATCTTCGCGATGGTGTCACCTTGGTCGGACACTCACTTGGCGGAGCCTTTCTCTTCCGGTACTTAAGTGAAGCGACGTTGCCGGTTTCGGTTCGTCAGACGCACCTCATTGCGCCGGTGATTCTCCCGCTTGAAGACTGTGAAGGATTTTATCTCGACCTTGCGTCATGGCATGGTTTTAAAACAGTACCAGGCGCGCTCCATCTCTGGCACTCTGAAGACGATACGATTGTGCCGTACGCACATAGTGAGCGGGCACTTGAGCTCTATCCATCGGCAGTGCTTTATCGCTTTACTGACCGCTTCCACTTTATTGGTGAATCGTTCCCTGAGATTGAGGCAGTCATCCGCGGGTAAGCAAAACGGGCGCCAGAGGCGCCCGTTATCCGTCATGGCAAATACCAGTGCGGAT
>CAZTWW010000024.1:0-15405 GCA_964618165.1 uncultured Candidatus Saccharibacteria bacterium
ACTTCAACACTACTCACGGTTCTCGTAAGGGTCTCGCGGACACCGCGCTCCAGACCGCGAAGGCAGGTTATCTGACTCGTCGTCTCTTCGTGGTAGCGCAGGATGCTATCGTGACTGAAGAGGATTGTAAGACCAAGGAAGGTACTCGTATTGGACGCATTAGTGCCTCTGGTATCGAGATTGCATTTAGTAAGGCGATTAAGGGACGTATTCTCGCTGAGGATGCGGTTGATAGTAAGGGTAACGTCGTCTTCCCGAAGGGTCACTTGCTCTCACGTCTTGATGCAATTGCAGTTGAGGAGTCAACGTGTGGTGAGGTAATTGTACGGTCACCAATGACCTGTAAGACGCTCCGTGGTGTCTGTCAGAAGTGTTACGGTATCGATCTTACGACCAACAAGCTCGTTGATATCGGTGAGGCTGTCGGTACGGTAGCTGCGCAAGCAATTGGTGAACCGGGTACACAGCTTACGATGAACACGAAGCACGCCGGTGGTGCGGCGTCTGCTGGTGGAGACGTAACTCAGGGTCTCCCACGTGTAGAAGAAGTCTTCGAGAAGCGTGCACCAAAGATTCCAGCCGTTGTCTCAAAGTGTGAAGGTGTGGTCGTCGATATCCGTCGTGAAGGTCGAGAGTCTATCATTGTAGTGGCTCCAGACATGGGTGCTAAAGGTGCTCCAAAGAAGAAGGATAATATCGAGTATGCGGTTCCGTACCGACGTGTCGTAACGGTCAGTAAGGGTGAGACGGTAAAGGCTGGTCAGATTATGACTGACGGTTCAGCCCTCCTCCCAGAACTCTTCAAGTTTGGTGGTCAGGAAGTTGCTCAGGAGTACATCATTTCTGAAGTAAACAAGATTTACGAACTTCAGGGTGTGACAATTGCTCGTAAGCACATTGAGCTTATCGTCAAGCAGATGATGTCACGGGTGAAGGTGACCGATCCGGGTGATAGTCACTTCACGGTTGGTGATGTCGTTGAAGAGTGGATCTTCATTGACGCAAACAACAAGCTCAAGGCTGATGGCAAGACCGTAGCGAAGGCAGAGAAACTCATCCTCGGTATCACCGAGACCTCGCTCTCACGTAAGAGCTTCCTCTCAGCTGCTTCATTCCAGAACACGACTCGCGTGCTCATTAACGCAGCTGTGAAGGGAAGTGAAGATAATCTCGCTGGTCTCATGGAGAACGTGATTATCGGAAAGCTTATCCCAGCGGGAACTGGCTTCAAGGGTAGTCGCAAGAATACGATGATTGAGAGTCTTAAGAATCCGACCGAGTAATCCACTTACAGATTCTGAAAGATAAACACAAAACCGACCATTCACCATGGTCGGTTTTGTTGTCTGTATCTTTCTTTTAAAATAATACTTTCATATATGAAAGTATTATTTTAAATCTTTTGGCCACGGGAATAGCAAGAAGTGAAGCGGGTAGCGCATTTTTAATGCTGCTAGTCCGAATCGGTTATTTCGAGCAGCTCGTTTACGTCGTGCTTCGGTTGAGCGCTTTACCTCGCGTGCGATATGTTCCCCATAATCGGGGAGTAAACCCCGTAACCACAACTCAACCTTTGCAATGGTGTTATGTCCCACGAGCAACCGTTCACTAATTTCATCGTAGCGCTTATTTTCAAGAATCATGCGAGAAATCCAGATACGACGCCCGAGCATGATTTGCTCGCTCGGGGTGAGTAACCCTTCAAGAAACTTTTTCATCTGTTTTGCGTCTTTAGCAGTATTGGCAGCTTCGAATAATATCTTGCGTGTAAACGCTTGGTCCTCTGGTGAAAGATCTGATGGTTTTCGTTTCATAAATAAATACTATCATATATGAAAGTAATATTTTATTGTCAGGGACTATTGGTGTTGGTTATAACCAAGGCAGTAGATTATAACAAAAGAGCACAGACTGTAGCTTGTATCAAAAATACTATCATATATGAAAGTGTTTAGAGTACGAGGTTTTAGGGTTTACCTGAGTGATTGGTTGGTGTGTAAAGTGGGGTGTGTCTAGAAGCAAAACCCGCACCGTGTGACTGGCGCGGGGAGTGTCTAGTCTTGGTACGGGGTAGGTCTCAGTCGGTCCACAGATCGTTAAGGATGAAAAATGGTGCAAAGAGAATGAGTGCCACACAGCCAACTGAGGCGTAAAAGAGATTCGTGGTTGATTCAGTTCTGATTGCTGGCCATTCGTTGTAGATGTTTTTAGTCAGTATGACTGTCATGGCAGTCGATAAAAGAATCCAAATGCCAAGAGTTGTCCCTGTAGCTACGTGCAGTGCAAAATACCAGTCCATGATTCCTCCTCGGTTGTGTCTATAAATACAGTACCATAGGGGTACTGTAAATCAACGTTCTCCATATTCACTGATTTCAGGTATACTGTAGCCACTTTTAGACTATGGCTTCAGGCGACGCAGTACAGCAAATCAAAGATCGACTCAATATTCTCGATATTGTCGGGCAGTACGTCGAACTCCACCGGGCGGGGAAGCATTTTAAGGGGCGGTGCCCATTCCATAATGAGAAGTCGCCGTCATTCCATGTCTCGCCCGAGCGGGGGACGTACCACTGTTTTGGGTGTGGGGTCGGGGGCGACATCTTCTCGTTTGTGCAGGCGATTGATGGGGTGGAGTTTAAGGATGCCTTAAAGACACTCGCGCAAAAAGCGGGGGTAGAGCTCGTCGCTGAGAATCCCGAAAAGCGCTCCGAGCGTGAACAGCTCTACGCAATCCTTGAAGCCGCTACGGCCTTTTATGAAGCAGAGCTGTTAAAAAATGCTGAAGCGCTCGTGTATCTCGAGAAGCGTGGGGTCAGTAAAGAGACGATAAAGAAGTGGCGGATTGGCTACGCACCAGGCCCACCAACTGGCGGCTGGCGGGCAGTGAAGACGCATCTCAATGATGTAGGGTACCTCGATCCGCTAATTTTAAAGACGGGACTTATCAAGACGGCGGAGGCGGGAAAGGAGCCATTTGATACCTTTCGCGACCGGGTGATGTTTCCGCTCCGTGATGCGAGTGGTAAGGTGGTAGCGTTCTCCGGGC
Source organism: uncultured Candidatus Saccharibacteria bacterium (assembly GCA_964618165.1). Classification (GTDB taxonomy): domain Bacteria; phylum Patescibacteriota; class Minisyncoccia; order Phycocordibacterales; family UBA918; genus OLB19. Next base: position 3,050 of record CAZTWW010000024.1, read on the forward strand.
GCATTCTCCATCCAGATGAGAAGAGTCCAAAGTATGTGAACAGTCCTGAGACTGAACTCTTCCATAAATCAGACGTGCTCTATGGCTACGATTTCGCGAAGCATCATATCCGCCAGCTGCCATTTTGGCTCCTTGTGGAGGGGCAGTTTGATGTGGTGATGAGTCATCAGGTTGGGTACGGGACAGCAGTGGCGGTATCTGGTACTGCCTTTACGACACAACATGCCCAATTGCTTGAACGTCTTTCACGTAACGTAGTCTTGGGACTTGATTCAGACAAGGCGGGTATCGCCGCGATGAAGAAGGCGGCCGATCTTATGCTCCGGCGAGGGATGGATGTGAAGGTGGCAACCTTCGAAGTAGGTGCTGATCCAGCTGATATGGTGCAAAAAGATCCGCAGGGATTTAAGCGAGCAATTGGACAGTCGGTACATATTATTGAATTCCTCCTCTCGCACCTTCGTCACGAGGTGAGTGACGATCGAGCATATAAGCTTCGGGTGCGTGAAGAGGTGGTGCCGTTTGTTACCCTCATACCAAACCGTATTGACCAAGAGCACTTTGAGGGAATTATTGCAGCGGCATTGGGGACGACCAAGGATGCGGTGCATTTTGAGGTAACAAGACTGCTTGAGAAACCAACAACGACAACGCCTGATGCAATAGCTTCGTCGCCTGAGCCTGCACCGGTACCGCCACCACCAAATCGTGATCAGGTCGAGAAAAATCTCGCCTATCTCCTCGCGGTTATTGCGATTGTGACACCGTATGAGGCGGAGGTGATACGAGTAAAACTGACCGAGATTACCAATGAGCCACTGGAAACCCTGACTGAGAATATTGATAAAAAATTGGTGTCTGAACTGACCTTTGCGATTGAGCGGACATTTGAAAACCTGTCAGATAAAGTGCGACGAGGGGAAATACTCCACAAAGTAAACCTCTACCGTGAGGCGTACTATAAGGAGCGGCTCCAATCACTGCGGGCGGCGCTGGCCGGAGCGGGGGTGGGGGAGACGTCTGGCTTCATCGAAGAGATGGCGCGGGTCACGAAGCTCCTCCGGGCCCCGGCGTATACCGATACTATTTTTGACCGTGAGTCAAGGGGATAATACTGGACATTTTCGTATTTTTCTGTATAGTTGTTGCACTTATGGCAACCGCCAAAAAAGTCGCAAAAAAAGTCAATAAGACGTCAAAGCAAGCGGCCAAAACCGTATCCAAAAAATCTACAATCGTAAAGAAAGCTGCTGTAAAGAAGGCTGTAAAAAAGACTTCTGCAGTTACGAAAAAGGCGACGAAGAAGGTAGTAAAGACCAAGCCAGTTGCGAAGAAAGCTGCAGCGCCAGTAAAGAAAAAAGCTACACCAGTAAAGAAAGCCGCTCCCAAAAAGCCAGTCGCAAAACCAGTTGCAAAGAAAAGCGCTAAGCCAGCGCCGGTTAAGGTGTTGCCACCAAAGGCACCGTCAAAGAACGAGAAGATTCTCGAGCTCAAAGCCGCTGAGCTCATGAAGATGGGGCGTGAGCGTGGTTATGTGACCTACGATGAACTCCTTCGCTCATTCCCAGAAATCGAGAAGGATATCATGTTCCTTGATGAGCTCTATGAACGCTTCTCAATTGCTGGTGTTGATGTCCTCAAGAGCGGCGGCATGCTCGGAGCTGATCCGGCTGAAGAGCTCCTGGCGCAGAAGAATGCGTTTCGTCGCAATGACTCAAGTTATGACTCGATTCAGATGTACCTCCGTGAGATTGGTCAGTATCCACTTCTCTCAGCACATGAAGAGCGTGTACTCGCAAAGCGTATTGTCGAGGGTGATGAAGAAGCGCGTAATCTCCTTGCGCGTGCGAACCTTCGTCTCGTGGTATCGATTGCAAAGAAGTATGTCGGTCGTAGTCCCGACCTCACGCTCCTTGATCTCATTCAGGAAGGTAACCTTGGTCTCTTCAAGGCGGTCGATAAGTTTGACTTCACCAAGGGCTTCAAGTTCTCGACCTACGCAACCTGGTGGATTCGTCAGGCCATTACCCGCGCGCTCGCAGACCAGTCTCGTACCATTCGTATTCCAGTCCACATGGTAGAGACGATGGCGAAGTATAAGCAAGTATCTCGCCGCCTCTCACAAGACCTCGGTCGTGACCCAATGCCAGAAGAGATTGCGACTGAGATGGGAGTTGAGGTAGAGAAGATCTATCAAATTGAGAAGATTAGTCAGGATACTATTTCACTCGAGCTACCAATTGGTGACGAGGATGATCATTCACGACTCTCAGACTTCATTGCTGACGATAAAATTACGGCACCAGACCAGGAAGTCTCTCACAGTATTCTCACTGATCAGATTACTGAGATTCTCGATACGCTTTCAGAAAAAGAGCGAAAGATTCTCGAAATGCGTCACGGTCTCCTCGATGGGACGTATCACACTCTTGAAGAAGTTGGTAAGGAGTTTGGCGTAACACGTGAGCGTATTCGCCAGATTGAAGCTAAGGCACTTGAGAAGATTCGCAGTCACGAGAAGGCACGTCGCCTCAAGTCATACTAAGGTTTAACCACAAGCGCGGGCCCCGTTGGGGCCCGCGCTTTTGCTACAATAGCGTCATGACTGTTCCTCTCCGAATGTGGCAACTCCTCAGCCTTACCGTGTACTCGGTGGTGGCTGCTGGTGCTAGTCTGTATGCTGGTTGGTCGCTTCCGATGACACTCGTGCTCCTCCTTGGTGTACCAATAGTACTCTTGTGGTATGAGTCGAGACTACCGCTGGCACGGCTGTCGGTTGGTATTGGTATGGGGGCGCTTCTCCTCCTCCTTCTTGAAGTAGTAGCGCATATGACGGGTGCCTGGTATACCGTTACGGCTTCATCATGGCGCGTGTTTGGACTCAGTGTGGAAGCGGTGTTGTTTGCTGTGGCTCACGTGTTTTTCTATCTCGTTCTCTATGAGTATGTGTTTGATGATAATCGCGTTGCGCCAAAGGTATGGCAACGGTATAAGGCGTTTATTGCGCTGGTAGCGACACTCCTCGTTACTACCTTCTATCTTTTTGCGGTGTGGGTGGTTACCTTCGCCTTTTCTTGGGTGATAGGGTTACTTCTCCTCGTTGTACTACTGTTACTCCTCCTCTCTCATCGAGGCGACACCAGACGTCTGATTGAGAAGGCTGGCTTCTTTGCCATCCTGTTGTTTCCACTCTCCTTAACTCACGAGCTCGTCGCTGTTGAGGCTGGAGTGCGGGTGTTTGCCTTTGTGAGTGAGTATATCGGGACAGTGACACTTGGTGAGCAGGTGGTTCCGGTTGAGGAGTTGCTACTCCTCCTCCTGTGGCCAATGCTCCTTATTATTCTCTACGAGTGTCTCGTTGATGACGGACAATAAAACACCGAGGCCATATTGGCCTCGGTGTTTTATATGGTGTAGAATCTATGATGACTTTAATTCTTCACTTAGGGTGACGTAGAGTTTTGGAGTAATGAGCTGACGCTCAAAGAGTTCATGAAGCACAACTTCTTCAATCTTATCAACACCCCGGAGCGCAAGTGCGCGGGAGATTGATTCGGTGAGGGTAGGGTACTCACTCATGACGGCTTCCATCTTTCGTTCGGATTGGTCTTTGAATGTCTGGTACAGCTCTGTTACCTTGGTGAGTGCCTCGGCACTAAAGATGTGAGCAGCTTCAGCAGTATCAATGGCGCCGATTTCTTTGAGTACCTTACGCGAGATAATGGTCTGGGCGCGGTAGTACATGAAGAGGTTAGCTGCCTCGGTCTCTTTATCTGGAGTCGTGACGAGTCGATTGATGCCCGCAGCGAAGCGTTCGAAGATATCCTTGCTGTCTGTATGCATCGACATGTCTGGTTCGAGGTTGCCGTGCTCGATAGCTTCGAGTTGGAGTTGAAGCTTGCCAGAGAGACGCTTGAAGACAGTCTCGTTCACTTCGTTGTGATGGTAGAGCTCTTTGAGGTGACGGCGTTCGATACCAATGGCAAACATCCGGAGGACACGTTCAGCAAGATCTTTGGTATCCTCGGCTTTGAGGGTCTTGCACGCTGACTCGTATTCAGAGCGATGCTTTTCACAGAGTTCACTCGCAACGGTTTTATTGATGTAGCCACGCTCAGCATACATGTTAATTTTTGCTTGCACTTCGTGATGGATGAGCGCTCGTGCTTCAAGCGATTCTACCTTTTCAATATCGGTCAAGGTATCGAGCTTCAACCGCTTCATAAACCACTGAATGGTTGGCGCCTTCACAAAGAGGGTGGCGAAGATACAGCCAACGGTGAGGGCGAGGAGGAAGTCTTTTGGTGGTATTTCAAGTGACCACCCGACAAAGGTGAGGTCATTCGGGATAAGCAGCACCATGGTGACCGCCAGTGCGCCTCGGAGTGATCCCCATGAGAGGAGGTGCTGCCAGGCGAGTGGGACTTTTCTATCGTTGGCAACCACCGCATTAAATGCACCGACAACTGGATAGATAGAGATTGCTCGCGCTATCGCGACCACAAGAATCGTGAGACCTACAACTATAAGCATTTCTTTGGTGAGACCAGGAACAGAGACAAAGAGAACGCCAATGAGGATAAAGATGAGTGAATTGGCGAGGAACGCAAATTGACCCCAAAACTTCTCGACGAATTCTTCAGCGCGTGGGTGAATTTTACTGCGTCCGTAGTTGCCCATGAGGAGCGCTGCGACGGTGGTGGCAATAATCGGTGAGAGTGGGAGGTGGATGTCACCGAAGTGGAGGTGGTGTGAGAGAATTTCAGCCAAGATAAAGGTGACGTGAGCGAGCACAATGGTGAGGGTAATACTCGCCACTTCGTTTTCACGGGTGAGCCCAATTACCTTTGCGAAGACGGCACCGATGAGTGCTCCAAAGATAACACCACCAACCATCATCGAGGTGAAGCTAATCGCGCCACTCATGACGGTATCAAAGCCGTGGTAACCAAAACGGGCCACTTCAAGGAGAACGAGGAAGAGGGCAACAGCGGTGGCGTCATTAAAGAGACTCTCACCTTCAAAGATAAGCGAGAGACGGCGCGGTGCACCGTACTCTTTAAAGAGGGCGAGTACGGCCACTGGGTCGGTCGCTGAGATGAGGGCACCAAACAGGAGGGTAACGATAAATGGTACCGTAAGACCCATGAAGGCAAGGAGGTAATAGAGCACGCCGCCGATGAGAACAGTCGAAACAGCCAGTCCAACGACAGAGAGGATAAGGATAATCCACGTATCCTCCACCATACGACGAACATTGATGTTGTACGCCGACTCAAAGATGAGAGTAGGGAGGAGGAGGTAAAAGAGGAGCTCAGGTGTTAGGGTAAACTCACTAAAAAAGTTGAAGGCCGGTACGTGTGCAAGGAGGCCTAGGATTAGACCGATAATGACCAAGAATACGGTATGAGGGAGTCGTACTCGTTTGGCCCAAAAAATCGCCAGACTAGAGATGCCGAGCATCGTGAAGATAGCGAGGGTAGCATTTGCAGTAAGCATATGGTTATTCTCTTATGAATAGGTGGGTACTATACTCCTCAAAATTGCCGGCGACAACCCCTTTTGGTGGTATACTAGTGGACATGTCAAAACACGACGAAACGGCGTTCCTTCTGGCGTATAATCGACTCAATGCAAAGCAGTGCGAGGCGGTTGATACCATTGAAGGTCCGGTAATGGTGGTGGCGGGGCCGGGGACAGGGAAGACACAGATTCTGACACTTCGTATCGCTAATATCTTGCGGCAGACACAGATGCAGCCCGAGAACATCCTCGCGCTCACCTTCACCAAATCTGGTGCCAAGGCCATGCGTGAACGTCTACGAACGTTTGTTGGGTCACTCGCGTACCGGGTACCGATTTTTACCTTTCATGGTCTTGCCGAACGCCTCATTCGAGATTATCCGGAAGCCTATACAAAAATCATTGGCGGTAAGCCAGTGACAGAGATTGAACGAATTGAGATTATTGAATCAATTCTTGAGCATCCTGATTTGGGGGTTCTGCGTCCAGCGGGAGCACCAGAGTTTTATGTGCGACCACTTCTCTCCATTATCGGTACGATGAAACAGGAGAATGTTGGGCCAGATGAACTCTCTCGTCTCATTTTGAACATCGAAGAAGAACTCCGACACATGCCCCGGTATCATGAAAAAGGTGCACATAAGGGTAAAGAGCGCGGTGAATATACGAAGTTGGTTGGTCAGGTCGAGAAGCAGCGTGCACTCCAGCTCGTGTACCGTCTCTATGAAGCAGCGATGCGCGAGCGGGCAAGGTACGACTTTGACGATATGATCCTCGAGACTGTCCGAGTGCTGAAGGAAAATGAAAGTGTCCGCCTTGATCTTCAGGAGACCTATCAGTACATATTGGCTGATGAGCATCAGGATGTGAACGGAGCACAAAATGAGATCCTCGTGCAGCTCACGTCATACCATGACAACCCAAACCTCTTTGTGGTAGGAGATGAGAAGCAGGCGATTTATCGCTTCCAGGGTGCGTCACTTGAAAACTTCCTCTACTTTGAGTCACTCTTCCCGCAGACCAAGGTGATTGTCCTTACTGACAACTACCGTTCAACTCAGCCGATTCTTGATGTGTCGCAATCACTGATTGCAGTTGCTGATGGACCGCTCGCAGATTACCGAATTCCCCTGACTGGACACCGTGAGGCAAGTACAGATATTGCTGTCACTGAATATGGAAGCGAACAGCAGGAACATGTCGTGCTTACTGAGCGGATTAAATGCCTACTCGCAGAGGGCGTCTCACCAGAGGAGGTGGCGGTGATAGTGCGCTCTAACCGCGAGGTCGAAATGATAGCCGAGCTCCTTGAAAGTCATGGAGTACCGGTTGAGGCCACTGCTGATAGTGATATTCTGGAAGATCCGCTCTTTCTCTCGCTTATTGATCTCCTTGAGGTGATTCTTCATCCTCATGACATGACGGTGTTCACGAGAGTGTTTGAGGCTCCGTATTGGGGTATTGCGCCCCGAGATATGTTCACGGTCTTACTGGGGGTGACGTACGACATCTCGCTCGTGGCCCGGCTTGGTGATAGAGAATGGCTCACCATGCAGGGTGTGGGTGATGTATCCGCGGTGATGCGGGTACTCCAGGTCATTATCGAAGCGCGGCAGGATATGACAGTCCTTCCACCACACCGACTCATTGCCAGACTCTTAGAGTCGACGCACTTTTTGACCTTTGCGACGAAGCGACATCCGGTTACAGCCGCGCGGGTGATTAGACGATTTTATGATGAGGTGGAGGGTCTAGTGCGTAACGGTGAGGCCAAGCAGCTTAATGACGTGGTAGCGCTTTTGCGTCGTCGTATGGTGCACCGGGTACCACTCTCCGCCCCGTTTGTTGATACTCGAGTGAGTGCCGTACAAGTCATGACGGCTCATAAGTCTAAGGGACTTGAATACACTGCAGTTTTTATCCCACATCTTACTGATGCAACCTGGGGTAGTGGTGGTCGGCCTCAGTATTTTAAGATCCCCTTGATGCGGACTGCCGCACTTGAGCTGGAAGCGAACGAGGACGAGCGGCGACTCCTGTACGTCGCACTCACTCGCGCGAAGGAGAAGCTCTACGTCTCCTACGCGGCACAGAGCGCTGATGGCAAGGTACTCTCACCGTCACCACTCCTTGATACCATGATGACTCTGGCACCCGTCACAGTTGGTGAGCCTGTCTCATTGCCTGACCTACTCCCACGAACAATGCCCAAGACCGCCGAATTCGAAGCCGTACGTGAGCTCCTCCAGCGGACACTGGCTGAAAAAGGACTGTCTGCCACCTCGCTCAATAATGGAATTAAGAATCCGTGGAATTATCTCTATCGCAATGTTATCCATCTCCCAGAGGTGCAGAGTCTACCACTACTCTTTGGTACCGCGATGCATGGTGTGTTTGAGGCCATGACGAGGGCAAAAACTAAGACTGGTGTCATGCCCACATTTAGTGAGCAGGTGTCGTACCTCGAGCGTGAGCTTGGAAAGTTACCGCTCGGAACAGTTGAATTTACTGACCTTCTGAAGCGTGGGCATGAAGTGCTGGTGACCTATGTCCCGCACATGGAACAGACGCTTGGTGCGACTACAAAAGAAGAGTTATCAGTACGGGTCGTATTTGAAACAAATCATCCACTTTGTCCGACCATACCACTGACTGGCAAGCTCGATAGAATCGACCTCGACACTGATGGTCGAGCCTTTCGGGTTGTCGATTATAAGACTGGTAAGCCAAAAACACGCAACGAGATAGAAGGGAAGACTGCTAAAGCCGATGCGTCCTATCGCCGTCAGCTGTCGTTCTACTCACTCCTTCTCTCGCTTCATGACGACGATCGTTACCGGACCGAGACTGGCGTTCTCTCTTTTATAGAGGCAGATAGCAAGGGGCGCATTCACGAAGAGGAGTATGAGAGTGGTGAAGCTGAGCGAGCTTTGCTTCGAGATGAGATTAATCTACTCGTAGAGCAACTCATATCAGGAGATTTTCTTACTGATGAGGTATTGCTTGAGGCGAGTGATTACGCCTCAATTGGCCGTAATCTCCTCGAGGGATTGTCATAAGACAAAGAAAAACCCTGGCCTAGGCCAGGGTTTTTCTTTGTGGGGTGAGTATCACTACTCACTAGCGGCACTGCCTTCAAGTTGAGAAATAAGTCGCTCAACAATTTGCTTCACGACTGGGTATGGCTGCGCACCATTGATGACTGCCTGCTGGTCACCAACTAAGATGACTGAGTACGGGGTACCCTGAGCACCAGCCTTTACGCCTTCCTTGAGACTTTCTTCTACGGTAGTCTTATGCTTACCACTTTCAAGACAGCTGTTGAAGTCTGCTCGCTTCACACCGGCCTTCTCAGCAAATTCTGGGAGACGGGTCATATTGGTTGGTTCGTTAACGTCGCGCTCACTAAAGACGAGGTCAGAGAACTTCCAGAAGGCTTCATCGCCGCCAAGCTCACCAACACAGAAAGCGGCTTCAGAGATGCGAGGTGCGTTCGGGTGGAGCTGTGCGATTGGGAATTGACGGTACACCCACGCGACTTTACCGGTCACGCCAAAGTCTTCCATCACGAGCTTCATAGTGTCGTGGAAATTCTTACAGAATGGGCAATCATAGTCAGAGTATTCAACGATCATGATTGGGGCGTTTGGATTGCCGCGGATAAAGTCTGCTTCAGTCACCGGTGCAACTTCACCAGCAACTTCTTCGGCTGGAGCGTTCGCAGCGGTCGGGGCGCTTGGTGCCGGCTTTGGGCTACTAAAGAAAATCGCTGCCGCAATCAGTGCAAATCCAAGCACAATCGCAACTGGAATTCCGAGGTTGTTAAGTGGGGATGGTGACACGCGAACTGGTGTCGGTTGGATATTATCTTCTGGCATATACTAATTTACACTCACAATAGAACTACCCGGGTAGTATAGCATGAGGAGTGAGCTAATCAGCAACGTGCTATACTAAGCATGTTATGGGATATATTGAATCCGTCGTATTAGGCTTTATACAGGGGTTAACAGAATTTTTGCCGGTATCCTCCTCAGGTCACTTGGTCTTAGCGAATGACTTTCTAGGGGTATTAAATGGTGGTTCGCTCGCGTTTGATGCGATTCTCCATCTTGCGACGGCAACGGCGGTACTCATCTATTTCCGTAAAGACTTCTGGGTCATTCTCCAAGCACTCCTTCGGAAGCTCGGTCGCTTGCCGGTCCATGAGCGTGATTTAACCCTTCTCTATGCGCTTCTTATCGGTACGGTGCCGGCCGTGGTTATGGGACTCTTTCTCGAAGATATTATGGCCACACTCTTCCGCAACCCGCTCCTCGTAGCCGGGTCCCTCCTCGCTGGATCAGCACTCTTTGTGTTTGCCGAGTGGCGGTACTACAACAGTGTCCCGCAAAACGAGATGACCTTGAAGAAGGGGTTACAGGTTGGGTTTTTCCAGTGTCTTGCGCTCGTGCCTGGATTCTCTCGCTCAGGGGCTACGATTGCGGGCGGTATGCTCCTTGGTCTCTCACGAAGTGAGGCGGCGCGCTTTGGGTTCCTACTCGCCGTACCGCTCCTCATGGGTGCCGGGGCGAAGAAACTCCTTGAGCTCATTGCGGTTGGTGGCACGTACGATTGGGGAGTGATTGCAGCCGGAGCTGTCACATCGTTTGTGGTCGGGCTTATGGCAATTCACTTTATGCTGACTTTTGTCAGACGGTATAGTTTGTGGCCGTTTGTGTGGTATCGAGTGTTTTTGGCTCTTCTCGTCATTTACATCTTCGCCCTCAGTTAAAAGTCATAAAATCTCCAAATACTTTGTTGCGTTTTGTATGGTAATCGTCAACGTACAGAAGTACGCCTCCTCATACCATACTCACGCGCCTCGTCTTTGAAAATTTTCTGACTTTTAAGATAGGTGGTAAATAGCTAAAAAGAAATGTCGTCGCAAGATGCGACGACTATTTGATTTTCAATATGGATATTTCCTCTGTCTCTCTTTGAGGCGGCCAACCAATCTAATGATGTCGGTATCTTGTTGACCGAATTGTTGTACACACTTAATCAGTGCACTGATGAAATTAAACATTTGCCGGTTACTCACAGCAATCAGCACTTTGCCGACTTGACCATCCGCGTCACTGATAAACTGGTGTTTATAGTGTTTTACACCATGGTTGCAATTGCGGCAGAGGTAGTTTGCATAGTGGTTGATCTGGGCTCCAAGGTCCTCCCAGGTTGGACGACCCGGTTGCTGGTCTTCAGGTTCAAGTGGTCAAACATGACAAAACTCCGATGTGTGTCTTCGGCCAATATAACACTAAACAATTCGTTTGCAACTAAAACAAGAGCGAGTGAGTCATTGCTGACTCTTCTTTAATCATCCAGGTTGAGATATCAAGGGGGACTTCGCGTTTGCGGCTGCCGTCTTTAAATTTTATATGTCCGTGAGCGAGTGCATAATCAAAGACTTTTTTGGTGACCTTCACGTCTTGCTCGCAGTACTTTTTGATTTCATCAATTTTGCCTTCTTTCCACCAGCGGACGGCTTGTAGGCCATGAGCAGACTTCTTGGCTCCGACAGTTGCCTCGGCAACACTATCGAGGCGGAGACGTCGACCGAGTGAGGCACGAATACTCTCAAGGAGGTCGATACTTTTGATGTGGGTAAGGTCTCCGGGGTAGTACTTATTGAGGAGGGGGATATCAAAGTGGTTACTGTTGTAGCCAACAAGCGCATCAGCCTGTTCAATTATCGGCCAGGCTTGTGCGAGCTCGTCGACGGTGACGGTGAGGTACTTATCGGTCCCGCTGTCGTAGAACGTGGCGACAGAGATATCTAGTGCGGCTGGGTCACTCGAGCCCACTTCCTCAAAGATGTTTTGCGTTTCTAGGTCAAAGATTACGTAGCGCATGTGGCGTAGAGTATACCATAGTCTATCGAGATGGCAGGAATTGAATTCATACAATACATCACTAAACAAAAAATACTTCTATATATAGAAGTATTTTTGTAACTATTCGTTTGTGGTGATGTGTTCGATGAGTGTCTCGATAGTGCCGGTGACTTCGGTTTCTTCCATGAGGTTTTTGAGGGTGTACGTCCCACTCGCTACTTCATTCTCTCCGACGACGATGATGTACTCAACGAGTCGTTCAGCGGCGTCACTAATTTTTTTGCCGAGCTTACGAGTACCGTAATCGACCGCGACACTAATCTCTTTATGACGAATCTCATGAGCGATTTTTTGTGCTGCGAGATTGAGTGATGCTTCCATCGGAATCACCATGACCGTTGGAGCAGTAATTTGTGCGGTGAGGAGGTTGTGCGTTTCGAGAAAGTCACGCATGGTGACATCGCCCATACCAAAGCCAATACCGGTGATTGGTTCGTTACTAAACATACCGGTCAGGTTATCGTAGCGTCCACCGCCAAGCATTGAGCGATTGTTTTCGCCTGAGACATCAAAGATTTCGAAGATGGTCCCGGTGTAGTAGTTAAACCCGCGCGCAATTGAGCGATCGATTTTTACGTTTGTGATACCAAGTGCTTTAAGACCCTCGACGACTTGATTGGTGTCTGTGGTGTCTTCGCCTGATACGAGTGTGTAGACATTTTCAACTATTGAGTTATCGTGCACGATTTCCAAAAGTGCCGCTTTGTACTCACTTGCTGAAATTTTGTGAAAGCGGTCGTTGATGCGCGTAATAGCGTCTTGGGTGTCAGTGTCTGGAATGCCGAGAGCGGCGTATTTTGCACGCATCTCGGTGCGATCATTGATGCGAATCTCAAACATGGTGGTATCAGCACCAAAATTCATGATGAGTTGGTACGCGAGTGCAATCGTCTCAAT
>CAZTWW010000025.1:0-957 GCA_964618165.1 uncultured Candidatus Saccharibacteria bacterium
TTGGACCTTCGAGCATGATACGCACCTGGTTTTCGTGCACAATCATGTTCGTCATCACAAAACCACGAGTACCGAGACGCTCAATGACCGCTCCCTGGTATTCACTTGGGATATCAACCGTCACCTCTTCAAATGGTTCAGACTTCACGCCATCGATATCCTTAATAATTACCTGTGGCTGTGAGACGGCGAGCTCATACCCCTCACGGCGCATGTTCTCAAGGAGAATGGCAATGTGCATTTCACCACGACCACGTACCTCAAAGCTGTCTCCCATATCAAAATCAACCTGGAGACCAACGTTTACCTCGAGCTCTTTCTCGAGACGGTCCTTAATCTGACGACTCGTTACAAACTTACCTTCACGCCCCGCAAATGGTGAACTATTTGGCATGAACTGGAGCGCAATTGTCGGCTCATCTACCTTAATAGCAGGAAGTGGTTCCGCTGTCTCACTGTCGGTAAAGGTGTCACCGATGTTAATGTCTTCAAAACCTGCAATCATTACGATATCACCAGCAAAGGCTTCGGCCGTTTCAATCTTCTGAATACCCTTGAAGGTATTGAGCTTCACGACCTTGCCCTTACGCACCGCTTCTTCACCCTCATGCTTCACGATGAGTTGCTGGGATGCCTTCACTGAACCCTCATAGATACGAGCGACCGCGAGACGACCGAGGAAGTTGTCGTACCCGAGGTTAAATACCTGGGCACGGAGCGCTTCGCCTGCCTCATACGCACGCGCTGGTGGTACGAGCTCAAGAACCACATCAAGAAGTGGTGAGAGGTCGACCATCTCATCACTCATGTTGCGCTTCGCCTTACCCTCACGCCCAATGGCGTAGACGGTCGTGAAGTTACACTGCTCATCGTTCGCACCAAGCTCGAGGAAGAGCTCGAGCACCTGCTCCTCAGTTCGAGGAATATCAGCGGCTGGCTTATCAATCTTATTGACGA
>CAZTWW010000025.1:967-15166 GCA_964618165.1 uncultured Candidatus Saccharibacteria bacterium
GCTTCAGACCAAGCTCAAGTGACTTCTTGAGCACAAAACGAGTCTGTGGCATTGGCCCCTCCTGTGCGTCCACTATGAGGAGCACTGAGTCAATAGAGCGAAGGACGCGCTCTACCTCAGAACCGAAGTCGGCGTGACCAGGGGTGTCCACAATATTGATCTTCGTGCCCTTGTACTCAATTGACGTATTCTTGGCATAAATCGTAATACCACGCTCTTTTTCAAGTGCGTTACTATCCATTGATGACTCGCCTTCACGAGCACCCGTCTGCTCCATGAGAGCGTCAGTGAGTGTCGTCTTGCCGTGGTCTACGTGCGCGATAATCGCGATATTACGAATTTCTTGTGCCATATAATGTTTAAAATTACCTCAACAATAATGTTTATCTCGTACCAGACAGAGAAAGGCGCGCTCGTGGTTTGGGGCGCGCCCGAAAAACACGTGGATAATACCGTAGATTGACGGTTTTGTCGAGTCTTCTCTCCCCTCTTCGACCATAGGAAAAGGCCGGGATAAACTCCGGCCTTTCTTGCCTTCACGCTTGGTCAGTACGGAACACGCGGCATGATGAGAAATGTGAGCACGACTGTCACGATGAGCTTGTTCTTATAGGGCTTGAACTGCCATTCCTCAGCCATCAAGCCAAAGAGCACAAAGATGACCGACATTCCAAACATCATGGTCGCCAGATTCATCAGGAGCATATTCGCAATCGCTTCACTGATGATAGTTGCAAACATCGAGAGCGACACCATCATAAAGAACGTAGCAAGCAGGTACATCAAGTAATACACCAGCTTCTGTACGTTACGGGGTGGTGTGAAAGCAAACACGAGAACCTCCTCTTTTTGCCAGCCCGCATTACATCATGTTATGTATATAAAATCAATTACTGGCTGAGAGCTTCACCTTCTCCTCTCGACTCATGGTCCGAAGGACATGTTCACGCATTTGGGCGGCACTACGATTCTCAGCCGTCTCTTGATACACGAGTCGGACCGGGCGCCTTGCCTTCGTATACTTCGCCCCGGCTCTCCCACCGACTTCCCCATTATGCTCACGCACCCGTCTTGTCACATCAGTCGTGACGCCGGTGTAGTAGGTACCGTCGCTACACCGAAGCAAGTAGACATACCACGCACTCATAGCCGCTCTTCGAGGTACGATTCAAGCGACTGATCAGCAAACTGCGGAAAGAAGTACCATACAAATGCAATTGCCGCTATCACTATTACCAAAAACTTAAGCATACTGTTTTAAAAACGGGAGCCGGTGCCTTGTCCGGTAGATGGTGTAGAGGAAGCCACTAAGGACGAGAATAATTCCGAGCGGATAGTACACCAGTGGTGTAAAGAGCATCCCAACACGAGACACGCCAGCGAAGGTATAGAACGTAGACACAGCCGACCACGTTTCACCATATGCGCTCCGCTCCTTATTTGTCCCAATCACGAGCACATACTTACCAAAGTTCTCAGGCGTACTCACCTCCACCCGGTACGTACCCGAGGCCACCGTGCCGATATACTGTGGCCCGGCGAGGAACGAGAGGCGCGAGACCGGCTCCACCGTCGCCTCCCACGGGACCGACGCCGCCTGCAGTCTCGCAATCTCAGCCACCCCACGGGGCTCGAGCACCCGGACTACAATCCCGCCAAACTGCGGCACCGTATCACTCGCCACTGCCATAATCCCCGCCCGCAGCTCAAACTCAGTATCACTCGTGATCTCAATCATCTCTGGATACCCATCAAGCTCCCCCACAATAAATTGCTCAGTACTGGGATTACTTATCGGCAACACCTCATACGGTGTAGTGAGGTCATGCACCGTCACCGTATAGCCAAGAGCCGTCGCTGGAAGGACGAGATAGAGACACAGAATAAGGAAGGCGCGGACACGCATAGCCTAGACCGCCACTGGTGGCGCAATCGTATCAAAGTACGTCCAGAGCTCCATAAGGACCGGCCCCATACCAGCTTCATGACTGAAGTCTGTCCCACAGGTATCAAGCCGATACTCCGTCCCACCAAACGAGATAAGGTAGCGGTAATCAACCCCATCAACCATCTGCGCACACATCTCTGGGGTCACCTCTGTAGCCGCTGCAGTTAAGGCGCGCTCACTAAGCGCCCCGACGACCGCCCGCCGGAGATCACTTGGCAATTCTCCCGAGACCGCTGGAGCCGGTACATCTGGATTCTCAGAAAACGGCAGGTAGCGATAGGTGCCGTCTTCATTTACCTGGAATGATGGCGGGAGCCCGACGCGCATCCCACCATACATCTCCCCGACAATGACGAGCTCGCTCGTTTCAGCGTCATCAACCCCTTGCGACGCCTGAAACTGCGGCGCATACCCAACGAGGTAGAGGTATGCCCCCGCAATAAACCCAATAAGAAATGTGACGAGCACCGAGAGGAGCTCCTGACGCTTAATCTTCATAGTGTCTAGTATATCACTCCTTTGCCGACACATTCAAAGAAGTGGTATGATACCTCGCACAGTGTAAACCTGGAGATGTCGCATAGTGGTCGAGTGCGCTCGCTTGGAAAGCGAGTAGGGTGTCAAAGCCCTCGGAGGTTCGAATCCTCTCATCTCCGCTAATAGAACTAAGTATCGGAGTGACCCACTTACCTTAAGGTGAGTGGGTTTTTCCGTAAAATGTTAAAATGTAGGAATGATTAAGCTCACATTCGACACAAATTGCATAATTAATTTATTAGACTATAAGTCATCTTCCGCAATTTCCGTGGATGAGCTGACTGAAATAACCCGATATGGTCTCGAAGGTGATGTAAATATTGCAATCACAACAAGAGTAGACAGTGATGTAAGTAAGGATAAAGATGAGGATAGAAAGTCAGAGATTCTGAGACGGGTATCCATGTTCCCTGTAATCGGCACTGTTGCTAGAATGAGTGTAACTAAACTTGGCAGCGGAGACATATTGGCAGGAACAGAACATACAGAATTGGAAGAGGAACTCAAAAAGATAATATTTCCTGGACTTACAAAGGATGATCCTCGGTTCAGCAATAAAATCAATGACATCGACCATTTAATAGGTCACAAAATCAATAAAAGAGATATCTTTGTAACTGACGATCAGCAAATCCTTAAGAAAGCTGACACTCTCAAATCTAGTCTAGGTATTGAAGTGATGGATCCAAAGAAAGTTTTGGAATACATTAATTTACAAGCTAATCAAGTCGTATTGGCTCAAGAGTTTCTAGAAAAATTTACTGAATATAAAGATATCGTTATTAAGGCTGTTACGAAAGAAATAGATGAAGCCGAGTTAATAAGATATGAAGAATTGCGTAAGTGGATAGTAAGGAAAATTCCCGCAATCAAAGATGGTTTATTGAACTTTAAGTTCAGAATGGTCTCAGTACCGACAGGTGGACAAAGGGTCTTTGGTCAGGATGACATCATGTCGTTGCAGACATTTAACGATAGGTTAAACGGTATTTTGCGAGAGAGAAATCCATCCTCTATTTCCGACATAGCCTCGACACACAGACATGACTACTCAAGTTATCGTTCAGATAGAGAGAAGATAAATATGACTATCTCATTCCTAGATTCGATTGAAGATAGTTTGCTCGGTTACCTTGGTGCACTTGAAGCTCGGTAAAGTTGTGTTAACCTTTCTTCTTGCTGTCACGGACGAACTGCTGTTGAGTCGGTGACAAAGCTGGCCAGATGTCTTTTAACTGAAAATCTTTTAGTGCTAACAGTGCTTCTTTATCCTTGGCTTTTCGTATGTATATTTTGAAATAAGCCTTCTTGAACGGCACTTTATATTTCTTCAACCGCCAGAATACCAAAGCAAGCTGACGCGGTGTAAAAGCCCCACGCTCTTGATAATCTGATATAAAGCTTTCGATATCGAAATCCTCATCCTTTCTTGATAGTTCAACAAGTGAGTTAAGCAAACTCTTTACTTGCGCATTAGTTACAAGCTTACGGCGGTCTCGATCAACTTTCTGCTTGGCTTCATCTGTCGACAATGCATTACCGTCTGCGTCCAGCACAGCAATACCATCAAATCGCTTGATACATTCTGACCCTACAAGGAGACTGTTATCATTACTTTTGTTAACGATCTCAAATTGAAATCGAATATCAGGATGGTCACAAAGCTGACAAGTTTCCGACGGAACTTCAAGGTCGTATGTATTACCTCGATATTCCCATTCTTTTAAGGCAAGCTCAAGACGCTCTGATTCTTCGCTAAGCGGTAGAAGGTTTTTGGAAGCATGTGATACCCAGCTCATTCCACTATGATAATTGAAATACAGCGGTTGGCTACCCTGACCCACATACCTAAATTGACCTAGCTAAAGGTTGCTAGAATATCTTTACAATACCTTACCCTGTGGGGCACTTAACCCACATGGCCCGCCAAGACAACTAAGTATCGGAGTGACCCACTTAGTTCGTAAAGTGCAGTTTTCCTGAATAGGAGTAGAATTAAAGAATGGCTAATATCCATTCTTTTTTCTATTCTAGTGATACTGACAAGCAGACTCTGCATCGTCGGATCGTCCCAAACTCAAGCCAATTTGAACAACAGCAAGATCGGTGGCACGACTTAAGAGATTTCCTAGTAGCTGACTTAAGTGAAAAGACTGGACTATCAATATGTACTTGGCTTCAAGGTTCTTATAAATTTGGAACTCAAGTCCGTCCAAAAAATAAAAAGGAAGAATTTGATATTGATTTGGGTATTTATTTTAAATGGGAAGGCTCACGAGATACTGGTGCATATACAGCAAAGGAACTCAAGAACTTAGTACAAGAAAGTTTGAAAGTGTACGCATCTGAAACAGCTGATGCTACAGCTGTTCTTGAACCCACAAAAGAGAGATGTAATCGTATTTCTTTTACAGAAGGTTTCCATATTGATGTACCCGTTTATCATTTGTATGAAGATTATGACCTACGCTCATTAGCCACTGAAAGTGGAAAATGGGAGGACAGCGATCCTAAAGCAATATATCTTTGGTTCCGAAAGAATTTTTCTGATGAAGACAGTAATCAAGTGCGTCGCTTAATTCGTTACATGAAGATGTGGTCAATTCTCAATTTAGAGAATCCACCATCTTCAATACTTCTTACTGTACTGGTTGCAGAAGCTTACAAAGCACTTAGCGATGAAAATGTTGAGGGAGATGATGTGGCATTATTTCATCTATCAAATTCAATTAAAGCGAGACTTACTGCAAACAGTAACGTAAGCAACCCGATTGATAGTACCGAAAATTTGAACCGTCTTTCTGAAGAAGAATACTTTTTATTTCTTGAGAAACTTGATGTCTTAAAAAATATTGCTGACCGAGCATTAAGTTCTGATAGCGAGGCTAGTTCCGCATCCATATGGTCGGAAGCGTTTAAACATTTTTTTCCAGCTCCAGCTGGGGAGACAGCCAAACCAAGTGAATCTAAAGGTTTATCTACGGTCTTATTTGTTCCTCAGGTGAGAGTTATAGCAAAATCAAAAACGAATACGCATCGCGACCCGTGGGTCGGCACTGATCGAATAGGCCCAATACCACGTGATTGTAGTATCAAATTTAAACTCATTAATTTTGACCAATTACCTGCTGGAGCTCACCTTCAATGGATTGTACGTAATGAAGGAGATGAAGCGGAATGCACAAATGATCTAGGACATTATGCTGGAGAAAATTCTGCTGAAGCAATTGAAAATTCAGCATATAACGGTTCACATTTTATGGATGTAATTGTCACTATACCTTTTCGGGGTGTAGTTGGTTTTGCTCGAATACCCGTTAAAATTAAAGGTCCGGCCCTACCTGCTAGGAATCCAAAAAAGCCAGGATATACTAGGATACGAAGACGAAAATAGATATGAATATTACTGATGATAAGAAAGTGGATGTATTACTAAGTGCGCTTGAAGAGCGGTACAGGTCAATACATGAAATACGTAATCGCTTGCAAAATGTGAGTATTTGGTCACTGGGAATCATGTTGGCAGCTAGTGGCTGGCTGTTCCAATCGGATGTTTATTTATTTAAGCATGAGCAAATTATTCTCTTAGCTGTACTGGCTTCTTTAATAACGATTTTATTCAAAACTTACATTAAAGATCTAGAGAAGGGCTTTAGAAATCAGCGGAGAGTTGCTGCTGACATTGAATCAGCCCTCGGTTTTTTTGAAGATAATATATTAACTGAAAAAGCTCTCTATCCCTCAAAGTGGCGATATTCTGGCACAGACATTGGTGAAGGTAAATTCTTTAATACAACGATTATCTTGATTGTTACTGGTACAGTCTTACTATCAATAACAATACTTTCAAAAGGATACTGGATATTATAAACCCCCTACCCCAGCCACCCGATAATCACGTCGTAGTAGTAATACCCGAGGTACGCAAGCGCAATATTGTAGAGCATATTGCCGGCAGTGAGCGGGAGAATAATCCGGCGATAGGAATACCCCATGATAGACAAGGACGCGACGATAAAATCATTTGAAAACGGTGAGACAGTACCGTAGAGGACGAGTGCTGGCGTAAGAAGGCGCGGACGGGCACCCAGTGCTGTTGCCACATTCGTGAGCCACGTCGCCACCCGGCCAGAGACGAGTTTCCCTGCCTGCTTACTCACCCCGAACATGACCGAATCCCCTATCATCACACCAAGGGCAGTCACGATACCAAGGAGCCACGGGGTGATGCCGCCAGCGGCGAGAGTCATAAGGACGAAGTGGTACGGGATACGACGAAAGGTTGTGAAGCCACCGATAAGCCCCAGCACAAACATGAGTCCAACGGCATTGTGCTCACCAATCAAATCGACAATCGTGTCGGCTGGTATCTGAGACACCAAAACAGAGACCGTTATAAAAACCGTGACGAGGAGAAGCGTGAGGAGTTTACCTTTGTGCTTCATGGTGTCGGGCGAGTACGAACACCAATAATCTCAGGACGACCATCCACCACCGGATCAACCTTAATCATCACCTCATTCCCTACCGTGAGGAGGTCTTGCTCGGGCGGTGGCAGCGTCTCGTCATAGTAGAGCGTCATGGTCTTACCCTGACGAAGCTCGAGAGTGACCGTCTCGGCGTCACGAGCTGTCACGATACCCACAAGCGGCCGGGGACCAGGCTTTTTATCAGCGAGGTGCCACAAGAGTGGCAATACCGCAAAGATAACTGCAAGGAGTACAAATCCAATGAGCGCAAGAGTGGTGTTTGAAGGCTTATTCATACGAGTAAGTATAGCAGTGGCTACGGGAGATGTCGTTCGAGATAATCAAAGACGGCGCCAGCCGCATTCACTGGCTCACCTTCAAGTGGATCGTGATGCAGATTGATAAACGGCACCGAGTTACACTCGATAATCCCCCACCGGACCGTGTCTGGATGGGCGGTCACATCTGGCGTAATAAAATCAAAGCCATGGATGGGGTCGTTGACCGCCTTCGCTGCTCGCTCGAGATACGCCACGAGCTTGTCATGGGTCTCACCGATAAGCTCACGGCTACTGCCACCATAAGAAAGGCCAATCTTCTCAGAGAGATCTATAGTCTCTCCAGACGGAAGTACACTCGTCTCGGTAAACCCCTGATTCGCAAGAAAAGCCCGGTGCTTATCGGTGACGGTGATCGCCGCGACGCGGGCCGGACGGGTCGCATTCTTCTGCTCTATGAGTGCACTGATGGTTGAGATACCGTCACCGGTAATGCGTGGCGGGTAGCCCGCGAGGACCCCGATAAGCTTCCCATCAACACACGTGGCGCGGTATACCCCACCATAGAGATGCTCTTCGATAATGACCGGCCAGCAGAGTTGCTGTGCACTGGTAAACGCAGCTTTCAGTGTCGCCTCATCTTTAATCATCGTGGTTGAGTGCCGACCGCGCGAGCCAAAGCGTGGCTTTACAATCACTGGCTTCTGAAGCTGATGAAAGGCCGCAAGCGCCGTCTTATAGCGGTATACGACTGCACCCCGTGAGACGGGCACACCGGCGGCCGCAAGCCGCTGTTTAACCAACCACTTATCATCAAGCCACGCAGAAGACACCTGCTCCACGAGCCCAACCCGCGGTACGCCAGTGAAGATGTGCGGGCGTTTGCCCGGGATGGTCACCCGGTAGGTGTCATGAACGCGGGTGCCAGTCATAAGAACCTCAAACCGATACCCTCGGGCGAGTGCTTCTTTGGCCAATACTTGCCCACGCATTGAATCAAGCGGGAGTGTCACCGGCACAAACCGCATACCACCCACCCGCTCACCAATAGAGACCAAAACGAGGAAGCACTGCCGAATAAAATAAAGCGCGGCGGCTCCCACCACACTCGAGAGGAGCGCCCGCATCACCGGATTAAGGAATAGGAGAATGGTACTGTCGACCTTCGCTACGCCGTGCGGAGTCGGGTTATTACCACAGGCGAGACAGGTGGCTGGTGGAGTGACGTTTGTATCCATATACCTTCTATCGTACCGAGTTCTTGAATACAAAACAACCGTCACAGGACGGTTGTTTTGGTGCTTATTGAGCCGCTGGGGTAGCTGGCGTCGTTTGCCAGGCTTTCATGTCGGCAATCTCTTTTTCTTGAGCGGTAATGATTGCTTCAGCGAGGGCCTTGATTCGTGGATCGGCAGCACGCTCACGGGCAGCTTTGGCCATTTCAACGGCACCTTCGTGGTGCACAATCATCTCTCTAAGGAACGCTGCATCAAATTCGGCACCGGTCTTGCCTTCAAGTGCACGATTCATGTCGTGCATCATTCCGGCCATTGATGAAGTACTGGTCTTTTTGTAGTCATCATGCATATCGTGCATGTTACCCATCATATTGTACTCTTTGGCCTCTTTATCACCATACTCATGACGCTCATAGCCGTGTCCGTGAGAAATATCCTCAATCATAAATCCGAACACAAGACCGAGGACCAACATTCCACCACCAACCACTGCGAGTTTTTTATCCATAGTAGTTTGTCTTAGCTGTTATTAACCTCAGTATGATGAGTCTCACCACATCCACAAAATTCATTCGCAACTGATGAAGTAAAGACACACGCGAGCGTGGCACCTTGTACCATCCCATATAGCGTCATCACCATACTTTCCAGACCAGTATACGTGTAAATCCCGAGCGGGTCTATGAGTGTACCGATGGTGATACCGAGCACGGTAATAATAAGGAGATGCTTCGGTGCATATGATTTAAAGGTGAAGAGGGCGTAGAGATTTTGTAATGCCCACAGTGCTACGGGGAGCAATACAAAGCTTAACCCAATTGCAAGCGGAGAGAGTGAAAAATCCTCTGGCACGTACTCATATATAGTCTTATCCTCTCCGTTCAAGAACTGTCCCATCACAAACGGCAGCACCGTAAGAACAATGAAGCAGACTACCTGAAGAACAAGCAGATAGCGAAACTGTGTACGGGTAATAGTAACCATATCAATATATTATGAGTAATTCATTACATCCCCATCTCACGGAGACGGCGGATACGATCAGCGGCTGGTGGATGGGTATGAAAGAGTCCGCCAATCTTTTGCCACATGGTTGTTTTCTCACCGGCAAACGGGTCTGAGATAAAGAGATGGGCCGTGGCGTGACTCGCACTTCGCATCGGGATACGCGCACCACTAATCTTCTCGAGCGCTGAGGCGAGTCCTTCTGGGTAGCGGGTGAGGAGGGCGCCAGTGGCGTCCGCGAGGTACTCACGCTTCCGCGAAATCGCCATCTGGAGGAGCTGGGCTGCGAGTGGCGCCAAAAGGATACCGACAATACCGATAATCAAAAAGATTGGATTACGTGCCTCTCTATCACCACCAAGGAGAAGTGCACGCGACATTAAATCTGCAAGGATAGCTACAAATCCTGCGAGTACGACCGCCACCGTCATGACGAGCATATCGCGGTTCCCCACGTGAGCCATCTCGTGTGCCATCACACCCTCAAGCTCGTTTCTATCGAGTATCTGAAGGAGACCAGTCGTCGCTGCCACGACTGCATGCTCTGGGTCACGCCCCGTCGCAAAGGCGTTTGGAGACGGGTCGTCGACGATATACACCTTCGGCATCGGAAGCCCCGCGGTAATCGCGAGATTCTCAACGATAGTGTAGAGCTCTGGTGCCTCGGCCTTTGAGACCGGGCGGGCGTTCGTCATACTAAGGACGATTCTGTCTGAAAACCAGTAACTCCCCACATTCATCACGAGTGCAAATATGACACCGATGTAGAGGATCGCGGGATTATTCATGATGAATGCAGTCGCGTACGAAACACCAATCACCATCACTAAAAACACCCCCATTAAAAGCCAAGTTTTGCGAATATTACTTCCCTGCTGTGTATATAACGTTGCCATAGATACAGTATACCAAAGGTGTCAATATGGTGTTACCAGCTTCTCCCACCACCACCGCCACCACCAAGACCGATACCGCCACTGCCGAAGCCTCGACTGGAGGACATCTTGGCCCGAGCGGTTCGTTCTGCCGCTTTACTATTGAGAACAGTGCGGTTAACAGACATCGCGAAGTGTCCGAGCGTCGACACAATGAGATTTGGGTCACGTGTCCCAATACCAATCGTCTCGCTAGCGGTAATGACGTCGGTACTAAAGAGGCCGGCCCACTCTTTGGCTACCCCCAGTGCTATTGCATACGGCAAATACTTCATAAAATACTCGGGATGATTACGTGGATTTTCGTGAAATGCGTATCGCTCAGTCTCGGTTACCGAGAGAAAATCCTTAAACCCATCAGTGTACCGCTCATAGTCATACCCCTTCTCGGTAAATCGGAGTGAGATAATGTGCAAAATCACAAAAGTTGTTATCAAGCTCATCACAGCTAGTACCTGACCTAATACTTCGTTTTCCAGGTACACAAGGAGTGATAAAAGCCCAGCCAGAACAAACATACCTGTCCATCGGCTCAAAAAAGTAAGTTTAAATGATCCCATAAAACCTTCATCAACAAGTGTCGCATTGAGAATACTTTTTATCTTTTTGAGGAGATACGAACGACGAAGCCCTTCACCCACATTCGTCTTCCCCGTCTCATTAAACTTGTTGAGACTGATTGATTCGTCTGTCACTTGAGCCGGGAAGAAGAGTTCAATGATTCGCTGATCAACCGCATCGTGTACCGTAGTCGACTTGAGTGTCAGTACAAAATCTTCTTCAGTATCTTCGGTGGCTGGTACATGCCGAAACGAAAAGACACCAGAATAGATGAGCGACAATACACCAGCTGTAAGCGCTATAGCATCCACCTTACGACGCTTCAGGTAACTCATCACTATCGGAGACACATTCGGGTACGGCTCATACTGAGTTACTACTGCACCAGCCCGCGTGTAGCGAAACTCGTTCCGGTACCGTACGGCCTGAAAGAACGATATTGCGAGCAGTGCTCCAAACAGACCAATGAGTAGTGGTAACAACTTCAACCGCTCGGTTGGTGCATAGACCACCAGAGATTCATCGACCCGCTGCTCAATCGTGATAGGACCTTGATTCTCGTACACAAAGGTTCTTTCATCAATAGCGCGCACCTGGCAGTCGTTTCCCCACGAGTAACAGACCACTGATGGATCAAGCGCACCCTCAGGAGCAGAAACCGTTACCCTACTCTCTCCAATACCAACCGGCCAATCTCCCGGCACTGCATTAAAACTCAGTCCAAGGGTACCATCAGTAAAGCGCACGAGACCACCCCGAACAGTATACTGAATCTCATACACTTGCGTACCAGAGAGCGTCACCGACTCACTGCCTATCTTCAGACTCGTCTGCTTGCGTGACGGCTCTATCTTGTATGGTTCAAGGATACCATTACGTGTCACTCCAATAATATCGATATCGAGATAACGCTCAAAAAATGGATTACTCGCAGTATCTGGCACCGACAACAAAATGTCGCGGTAAATACCATGCTTTTCAGTCCCGCTGTAGTCATAGGTGATGGTTTCGGTCACATTCATGACACCATCACTCGTCAGATCGATAGCAGTCTCGTAACTACGAATAATTTCAGCGTGAGCACTGCCCGCAGAGCAAGTTAACCAGAATAAGAATATGTATTGAACGAATCTCATCTATTGTACGCCCTGAGGTGTTTCGTTACTTTGATAATCATCTTTACTCGACCAGTGAAGGAAGTGACGGAGCTTAAAGAGACCTTTCTTCTCTACATTTTCGGTCATCGCGACCTGAAGCTCTGCTTCAGATATCTCAAGCTGCGCCGTGAGCGCATCTAAGACCACCATCAAATCAGCATATTCCGAGAGAAATTCAGCCCGAGTCTTGGCGTGTGCCAGACCTTCAGCCTCTTCTTTTATCTTTTTAAGGAGCTCTTGCTCGTACTCTTCGTCAGACTCGATGACTCGCACCTCACATTGTCCATGACGCGCATGAATCTTATCCTTAATACGGTCACGGATAAGCTTGTTGTAATAGACACGAGTCATAATGCAATGTGTTATACCGCTGGAGTAGTTGGCGTCTCAGCGGCCGGGGCTTCTGGTGACGGCACTGGAGATGATGTCACTGCACGATTACCACGACCGAGGATGAGTCCGAGAAGCTCGGCGTCAAAGTTCGTGGCGTCGTGTGGTGTCGTAGCGTACACATACAGGAGGGTGCGTACTATTGCTCGCAACACATGTTCAACCGCTATCGCAGCAAATAGCCAGAGTACCCAGACAATAACACCTAAAATCATGACAAGTGGCTGATCTAACTGTGCACCAAGAACGATAGCTAGAGCGAGGAAGATAAGCATTGTCACATGAGCGAGAAGGAAAATAAGTCCGATCGAGACACTAGTCACCAGTGCCTCACCCCACGTTGACTTGAATACTTGAGCTGAGTGTGTGATTGCGTGGTAGGCCTTTTTCTTATCAATCATTATGGCCGGTACCACAAAAAAGGTAATGAGTGTCCAACCGACCCCAAGCATAGCGGATACAATTCGACCTAGTCGTTCCGATCGTTCGGCAATGAGACGAAGGATAACACCAACTGTAGATTGGATAACCGACCAAAAGAAGAGACTTGGGGTGTGAGATAAAGCAGCCTTAAAGCTTTCGCCAAGACTCGCATTACCAGACTGAGCACGGATATACACCGTATGCGTCACCATTGCTTGAGTCAGGGTCACCGCAAAAGTTGTAACCAGATAACCACCAAACAAAAGGACAATCGCTTGGGTTGACCAGAGGGTTTCACCAGATATCACATTGACCAAACCAGTAGCCAAAACAGCAATCAAGAGAAAGGCGAAGAGAATGACCAAAATAATACCTGATATCACAGGTACGAAGACTAGCTCCGCATCTGCCCGCAGAAAACGAAACGACTCCTTCACGAGTAACCAGCTCGCTTTAATGCGACCGATTGGTTCACCGTGGTAGGTTAGTGGGTCTTGTTTCTTGAACATAGACCTTAAAAGGCCACCTTTACCGGCTCGCGTTCAGTACTATTTTCTGGTAGTTCGAAGTAGGCCATTTCAGTAAAGCTAAAGAGCTTTCCGATAACATTGCCCGGGAATGACTGGAGACCGATGAGCAAATCACGTACGTTGCCGTTATAGAAGCGGCGAGCAGCCTGAATCTTGTTTTCAGTGTCAGTGAGCTCACGTTGCAACTCCACAAAGTTAGCGCTCGCTTTGAGGTCTGGATACGCTTCAGCAACCGCGAGAAGCTTCCCAAGGGCACCGCCAAGAGCCGCCTCGGCACCAGCCATCGCGGT
Organism: uncultured Candidatus Saccharibacteria bacterium; assembly: GCA_964618165.1. GTDB lineage: Bacteria > Patescibacteriota > Minisyncoccia > Phycocordibacterales > UBA918 > OLB19. The sequence continues at coordinate 14,729 of CAZTWW010000025.1, forward strand.
AATCTGTTCTGGCGTAATGGCGCCAACATCGATATGGGTCGCGGTCGCCTTCGCACGCGCTTCAGTCACTTCATCAAAAACTGCTCGCTCATGACTCGCATAGCCCTTCACGGTCTCGACGAGGTTTGGAATAAGGTCATAGCGACGCTTCAACTGCACATCAATATCTGCCCACGCTTCTTTAGCGCGTTGGGTCAGGCGAACAAAATTGTTGTAAGTGTAAATGAGATAGACTGCAATCAGGGCAACAACTCCAATAGTGATCCACGTGAACATAATGATTGATGATAACCTCCTAATAGGTACCAAGATTATACCATAAATATGGTGTGGTCACAGACCCATGCTTAATAACAAAACAACAACGCCAGAGGCGTTGTTGTTTTATATACTCGTTTAAATTCGCGAGATGACTCCGTTACGAGGTGCAACAAGATT
>CAZTWW010000026.1:0-632 GCA_964618165.1 uncultured Candidatus Saccharibacteria bacterium
ACGCACTCCTGTGCGTGTTTTGTTTTGGTGCCGGCCGGAGCGATGTGAGGCGACCTCCAAAGGAGCCGAACCAGCGAGGCGGGTGAGAAATGGGACGGGTGAGGAGTGATTCAATATCACTCCGCAAGAGGTTGCCAGCTATTTTGATTAAAAATAGCGACAACCTGTACTGGTCATGTAATGACCCATTTCGCAAGACTCATCTCGTATCTTTGTGAGTGCAAACGAAACAAAGAGACAGATGAGTGGACAGAATCTGTAAGATTCGACAGCACTTACTAGAATTGGAGCGTAGCGAACAATTATAGTTAGTGACCGGTGACCACAACATTTCTTTACATTGACAGTCCAGCAAATGCAAAACCTTTCAGTTAACTGAAAGGTTTTGCAGAGGTGCCGGGAGCGGGACTGGGTCAGAGTAATTTCTTGTTAAAATTCCGCGACCCCGCCTCATAGTCGCAAAGCGACATGTTCTGTCTTTCAAGTCTCGCTCACAAGCAAAGCAGTTTGCTTGCTCCCAGACATTATTAAAATCAAAATGCGCCATAAAGCGCATTAAGATTTTATATAGTGCCCGGGGCGGGACTTGAACCCGCACGACCTTGCGGTCCCAAAATTTTAAGTCTTGTGCG
>CAZTWW010000026.1:642-14284 GCA_964618165.1 uncultured Candidatus Saccharibacteria bacterium
GGCTACCGATTACACCACCCGGGCATCACTTTGTCAAGTAATGCACTAGCACACGAGTAAAACACACATTGCAGACAGTACCTTACTCGTGAGGCCAGAGCGGGAATTGAACCCGCGCATGGAGGATTTGCAGTCCCCAGCGTTACCACTTCGCCATCTGGCCAGTTCTCGTGCTCACTACTGTATCATTTTATTGTTGCGAAACCAACTCCTTAAACTGTACGGTTTGTGGCATAAATACATGTAATTATATAAGAGATAAGTTAGGTTTAATGATGTTCTGTGTCGATTTGTTATGATGTGACTATATGCGCTATATAACTTTTGTTGCTCCTGAAATTGTACTCGCTTTGATGATGTTTGGTATTCTTCCTGTCCCAATCCAAAACAGTTTTTTGATCGCTCTTTTATATCTACTTACGAATCTTTGGTGGTTTGTCTTTGCAGCGCTTGCGTATGAGTGTGGTCGACAAAAGACTACCAAAGGTTGGTTTGCAGTCTTTGTAACGATAGTGAGTTATATTGCCTTACTTACTGTGGTGCTTATACCGTTTACTGCAGTTATACTTCTCCTTTCGCTTGAGGATATAGAAGTTAATCTGTATGGTTTCATGGGACTATCTGCATTATTCCTCGGACGTATACTAATTTCGGTGCTCACCACACTGTACTTCCACGGCAGTAATCATCTGAGGCAACAATTAGGGTATGTATGTAGTCATCTCTTTCAGTTTCAGGTGCCTATACTTGCTTTGTCGCTATTTGCCGCACCAGCCTCATTAACGTATGGAGGAGAGGTTGCGCTGTCTCTGTACTTTGGGTGTGTCAGTATATTGTCTGCAATCGCAATGATTATATTTCGCTTTTACAAGAAGCCGGTCTTTGAGTACACGAGCTTGCACTAGCGTATAACAAAACACCGACCTGTCTGGTCGGTGTTTTGTTATTGAGTACCAGTATCAATATCGCGGGCAATCTCATCGATGTGTTGGCGGTGGCGCTCGCCGTAGTCAACCGCGAAGTCGAGGTGGGGGATAATCTTGAGACTCGTGTTCTTCTTTACAAAGTTGCGGATGTCGGTAGCTGAGCGCTTGAGGAAAATGAGGGCGTCTTGCTCGCGACCATCCGGAATCGTGGTGAAATACACCGTGTACTTACGGTAGTCTGGTGAGACGGTGACACTCGTGACGGTGATGAGGGGATTGGTGTTCGCTTCGTTACGAATGTACGTCGCTACTACCTCGCGGATGAGGGAGGTGGCACGGTCGTGTTTGTCGTAGTTAAGTTGTTTGTTCATAATTTTTTAGTCAAATGAGTAGCTACTACTTACCGAGTCTGGATTAAATGAGTTTGTAGCGAGGCACGTGAGTAAAAGGCTGTGAGGTGTACTTTGGTGTACAGTGAGCAGTCTTTTACGAAACGTTACGAAGCTAATACTCATTTTAGACGGACGGCGCTATGTGATGACAACTTCGAAGCCCTCAATTATATCGCCCGGCGCCACCTCAAACTTTGCATCCACCTGCATACCAAATTCTCCTTCATCAACCTGCTTTACATCAGACTTCTGCTGCTGGAGGTTCTTGATAACACCCTTACCGACCTCAACATCACGGCGGAGGATGCGGACACCGGTATTGAGCTTGAGAAGACCGTCCTCGACACGGGCACCAAGCACGTGGGTATTCTTTTGGGTACTGAAGTGCTTGAGGACCTTCGCGTGACCAGTGACGACACGCTCTTCCATCTTTGGCGTGCGGTTCTTCAGTGCGGTGTTGAGCCACTCTGAGAGTTCGTAAATGATTGAGAAGGTATCAATCTCAACATTGAGGCGCTCAGCGAGGTCTTGTGCTTCGCGGTCGACCTTAACGTTAAAGCCAACGATGATGGCATCTTTAGTAGCACTCACTGCCTGGACGTCGTTGGCTGAAATTGGACCGACGCCGGTATCAATCACACGCACGGTGATACGCTCTGAGGTGAATTGTGCGAGCTCATGCTCAATGGCGTCAATGGTGCCAAGCGCATCAGCCTTGATGAGAACTGGAATGGTTGGGAGATTAGTCTTCTTGTGAGTTTTGATAGTTGGCGTCGTGTCTGAGAGAATAGCTGCTTCAGCTTCTTTTTTACTGCCGACCACATAAAAATCTGCTCCGGCTTTTGGAATACTGGTCCAGCCAACAATACCAACTGGCTCGGCGAGTGATGCTTCCTTAAGGCTCTTGCCGTGGGCGTCTTCCATGATACGCACTGGTGCAAAGCTCGTGCCTGATACGACAAACTGCCCGCCCTTGAGGGTGCCGTTCTTGATGATGAGAGTGGCGGTATTACCACGCTTTGGATCAAGCTTGCCTTCAACAACGGTGCCACTCGCACTCGCGCTCGTATCACCCGAGAGCTCAAGAAGGTCGGCCTGGAGAATGACGAGATCGAGGAGATCTGATACACCGGTACCCTGCTTGGCTGAGATTGGAGCCCACGGTACGTCACCACCCATTCCTTCAACATAAATCTCGTGTTCGATGAGTGAAGTCTGCGTGCGGAGGACATCAGCGCCAGGCTTATCGATTTTGTTGATAGCGACAATATACGGAATACCAGCGTCTTTTATCGCGGTGAGTGCCTCAAGGGTCTGCGGCTTGACGCCATCTTCAGCTGAGACCACGAGGATAGCGATATCAGCGACGTCCGCGCCACGCAGACGCATCTTCTGGAAGGCAGCGTGACCAGGGGTGTCGAGGAAGGTGATTTTCTCCTCAGCACCATCTTTGGTCTTATGAGACACAACATAGGCAGAGAGATGTTGGGTGATGCCACCAGCTTCACCATCAACCACGTTACTTTTACGGATATAGTCAAGGAGTGTTGACTTACCGTGGTCAATGTGACCCATTACAACCACGATTGGTGGTCGCTTCATAACTCCGCCTGTTGTTTTTTGTGCCTTTGCCATGTATATGTGTCTTCCACTGTAAAAAGCCGGGTACCGGCTTATAGCTAATAAAATAGTGCTCGTAGTATAGCAGAGATTTACAGAATGAACACCCCGTGTCATGATTTTGAGATGTGGTCACGTTTTCTTAAAAAAACTGCAAAAGACGCAATGTCTCGACGTATCTACCTAGATTACGCAGCGGCGACACCGATGTTCCCGGAGGCGGTAGCGGCGATGCGGCCGTTTCTTGAGACCGAGTTCGCTAATCCGGGCGGTATCCACCGTGAGGGTGTGGCGGCGAAGCGGGCACTCGAAGGCTTCCGGACGGAGGTGGCTCGCGTACTTGAAATCCCGGCACCAGGCGTCATCTTTACGAGTGGTGGTACCGAGAGTAATAATCTCGCTATCACGGGCACGATAGAACGACTCCATCAGGAAGGGCGACCGTATGCATCAATGACTGTTCTCTCGACCGCCCTTGAACACCCGGCAACGAGACGGACCCTGGAAGCTCTTAAGACTAAAGGGGTAGTTGTTCGTGATATTCCCGTGACTGAAGAAGGGCTTGTTACGATGTCTAGTCTTAGGGTATGTCTTGATGAATCGGTCGTTCTGGTCACACTCGCGTACGTCAACAGTGAGATGGGTGCGATTACCGATTGCCGAGCCGTGCGGCGTCAGCTTGATGAAGTGGAGAAGGCGTCTGGTACCTCAATCATATTTCATGTTGATGCAGCGCAGGCACCACTGTGGCTACCGTGTGCGCTCCCGCGTCTCGGTGCCGACCTTGTCTCCTTTGATGGTGGTAAGTGTGGTGGCGGTAAAGGGATTGGGATGCTTGCAATGAGAAAGGGGGTGACCGTGTCGCCACTACTTTATGGTGGCGGACAAGAAGCTGGTATTCGGCCAGGGACAGAGCCTGTTCACCTCGTGGCGGCGCTTGCAACCGCCTTTCGGTTGGCGCAGATGGGAGTGGTGGAGCGAACTTGTGCAGTCCAGGGTGTGCGCGACTATGCCTTTACCCAGATTACGGAAGTGCTCCCGCAGGCGGTCGTCAATGGACCGAGGGGCAACAATCGTGTCGCTAACAATATCCATATTTCAATCCCCGGTATTGATGCGGAGTTCGCGGTCATTACCCTTGATGCGAAGGGGATTGCTGCGAGCACGAAGAGTGCATGTAGTAGTAAGGGTGGAGGAGCGAGCGCTGTTATTATGGCGATGACCGGTGATGAAGCTCGAGCCATGTCGACTCTCCGCTTTACTCTCGGTCCGAATACGTGCAAAGCTGATATCGATACGTTAATGACTGTTTTGGTAGATCACATTAATAAGCAGGCTATGACACTGACTATTTGACTTTCTTAACAACCGTAGTACTGTTCGAAACAGAGAGAACAGGAGGATGGCGATGTCTCAGAAGAACTGTACAGAAACTACCACCATGCTTGATCTTGGTCAGGTGTAGGCCATGGTCGAGGGCGATCAAGAGATCTTTAACCAATGGCTCGACACCAGCAAGGGCAGTCGCCGTGCTTTGCGGAAGATGCTCTTTAATCTTCTGATGAGCGCGAAGCTGTATCATCACAACAACACTCGTCTTCAGTCTGAACTTGAGGACATGAAGCGTCGACAAGATCAGGTGCGGAACGACAACGAGATGGAGCGCGAGCGCCTCCTTGAAGCAAGCAGACACCTCGAAGACGCCCATAATCGCGAAGTCAACGAAAACAATTGTCTCCGTGAACAGGTGGAGGCATTGACGCAAGTTATCGATTGCCAAGCCGATGCACAAGAAGCACAAAATCGGCTCAGTGCAGCAGTCGTTCGAGCATCGCAGCTTGGTCTCGTCATTGCGTCGAAGACATAAGAGTCATCTCTGTATGCATATGAAGTCGACCGGCGCCCTCACAGGCGCCGGTTTCTTTATTAGACAAAACCGGCTTTTTGTAGCATTATGAAGGTACTTCCATACCGATTTACTGCCTGTCTGTAACGACTGCTTGTGCTGCCCGTCTTCGCCTCGGAAGTGCTGTATAATTTCATCATTCATGCCTAGTTTCCACAATTTCACCTCAAAAGCTAAAGAAGCCATCCGGAAAGCGCATGAACTTGCCATTGAACGTGGACAAAATCATGTGAGTCCGGTGCATCTTATGACGGCACTCGCGCTCCAGGAAGAGAGTCTCGTGATATCAGTGCTTGATCGGCTCGATATCGATATTATTGCGCTCACTGACCTCCTCCTTGAAGCGCTCGAAGGTCCTGAAGCCAATACGACAATTTCACAATCATATCAACTCTACCTTACCGCTGATTTAGCGAAGGCGCTTGAGTATTCTGGACAGCTTGCCGAGCAACTCGGTGACTCATACGTCGGGGTGGAACATTTGTTCCTCGCGGTGGTTGAGAATCCTGGTCCAGCGCTTGAGATCATGCAACGCGCCGGAATCGAAAAGAATCGGGTCATGACCGCCATCAAAGAAGTGCGTGATAATCGCGTGACCGATGTGCAGCAGCCAAAGAAGTTTCGCTCACTCGCGAAGTACACCCGCAACCTCACGAAGCTCGCGCAAGAAAACAAACTCGACCCCGTCATTGGGCGCGATGTTGAGGTACAGCGCGTCATTCAGATTCTCTCGCGCCGTACGAAGAATAACCCGGTCCTGATTGGAGAGGCTGGTGTCGGGAAGACCGCGATTGCGGAGGGTCTCGCGCAGCAGATAGCGCAGGGGCAGGTGCCAGAGTCGGTGAAGGATAAAGAAATTCTCTCACTTGACCTTGGACTCCTTGTCGCGGGGACTAAGTTCCGTGGTGAATTTGAAGAGCGCCTCAAGGCGGTGATGAAAGAGGTAGAGAGCTCACAGGGACAAATCATTCTCTTTATTGATGAACTTCATACCATTGTGGGTGCTGGCCAGGCGGAAGGCTCGATGGACGCCTCTAATATGTTGAAGCCGGCACTCGCACGTGGTGAGCTCCGTGTGATTGGCGCCACTACCCTTAAGGAATACCAAAAGCACATTGAGCGTGACCCAGCGCTGACTCGTCGCTTCCAGCCGGTGTATGTGAACGAGCCATCGCACGAAGATGCGATCGCCATTCTCCGTGGTATTGCTGAAAAGTATGAGCTCTTCCATGGTGTTCGTATTACTGACGATGCGATTGTTGGGGCGGTAAATCTTTCAGCCCGCTACATTACTGATCGCTTTTTGCCTGATAAGGCGGTTGACCTTATCGATGAGGCGGCATCAGCACTTCGTATCTCACTTGAGAATAAGCCTGATGAGCTCGTGGTGTCAGATCGTCAGATCCGCCGACTTGAAATTGAAAAAGAAGCACTCAAAAAAGAAGCGACCGCCTCTGATCTCTCTGCTGAGCAGAAGAAGCGCGTCAAAGATCGTCTTAAGGAAATTGATGAGGAAATTGGTGAGCTTCGTGAGACCACCTCAGCCCTTGAAACCAAGTGGAATAATGAGAAGGAAGCGCTTGATGCCATTGGACGCCTTAAAAAAGAGCTTGAAGAACTCCGGCTTGAAGCTGAGAGTGCTGAAGCGATGGCTGACCTCACCCGCGCTGCTGAAATCCGCTACGATAGCATCCCGGCAGTGGAGCGTGACCTCGATCAGCAGATGAAGCGCTTGAAGAAGCTTCAGCGTAGTCGTCGTCTCCTTAAGGAAGAAGTGACCGAAGAGGATATTGCACTGGTGGTATCACGCTGGACTGGTATCCCAGTATCACGCATGCTCGAGGCGGAGGCAGCCAAGCTCGCGCGTATCGAAGATGAGCTCAAAAAGAAAGTGGTTGGCCAAGATCATGCAATTACGCTCGTTGCAAACGCCATCAAGCGTTCACGCGCTGGTATTGCTGACCCGAACCGACCAATCGGATCATTCCTCTTCCTTGGTCCGACTGGTGTCGGTAAGACTGAGCTCTCGCGCGCGCTCGCAGACTTCATGTTCAATGACCCTGACGCGATGATCCGTATCGATATGTCTGAGTTCATGGAGAAGCACTCGGTCTCAAAGATTATCGGCTCGCCGCCAGGATATGTCGGACACGAAGAAGGTGGCAATATTGCAGAGCGTGTTCGCCACCGACCATACTCAGTCATTCTCCTTGATGAGGTAGAGAAGGCGCATCCTGAGGTATTTAATGTCCTCCTCCAGGTGCTTGATTCGGGCCACCTCACCGATGCGAAGGGGCGAAAGATTAACTTCCGCAACACGGTCATTATCATGACCTCAAACATCGGCGCTGAGCATATTGACCGCATGTCTAACTTTGGCTTTAGTCATGACCATGGTGCGGGAGCACAGTACAGTCAGGCCAAAGACAAGGTGATGGATAGCCTCAAGAACTTCTTCCGACCGGAGTTCCTTAATCGTCTCGATGAAATCATTATCTTTGATATCCTCTCACCAGAGACTATTCGCAGCATCGTGTCCCTTCAGGTTGAAGATGTAGTGAAGCGTCTCCGCGGTAAGGAGATTGCGCTCTCAGTGAGTGATAGTGTCCTTGATTACCTCGCGAAGGAAGGTTACGATCCGAAGTTTGGTGCCCGTCCCCTCAAGCGTGTCATTCAGACGAAGATTCTTACACCAGTCGCGTCGATGATGATTCAAGAAGGAATGCTTCGTGGTGGTACCGTTCGCGTTGATATGAAGAAGGATGAGCTCACCTTTGATGTGAAGAAAAAGGCGATGTCGCGTAGTGCACAGAATCGCGCCAAGACTCCAGCGCCAGTAACGCTTGAGACGCCACAAACCTCAAATTAGATAGATTTTAAACAAAAGCCCCGCGATGCGGGGCTTTTGTTATTGGTGTCCGTGGAGGCGGAACTGCTTACTGAGGAGTGGTTCCATCCCGGGCACCTCATCGGTGAAGATGATTTCATCGGTAAGCTCATTATCATTAAGGCGGAGGAACTTGTCATCGATGCGGTAGTTCATCCGGTAGAGTCGATTATCAATCATACCGTCACCAAACGTGATTGGCGCATCTCCGTTGCGGATGATGACCATAATATTCTGGATTTTTTTATCGGTGTCACTATGGATAGGAACAAGCTGGTAGTTCGGAAATACGCTTGCGAGCGTCTTGATTGCTGAGCCGGTCATGGTCGTACCTCTCGTATCAAGACTGCCGATGTAATTAATAAACGCAACGCCGTTATTGTTCATGCGGGCTTTGAGTGACTCATAGAATTCTTTCGTGACCAGGTGTGGCGGGATGAAGTGGCCACTATTCATGACGTCTGAGAAGACGACGTCGTACGTTGTAGTGGTGCTTTGGAGGAAGACACGTGCATCCATGGTGTGCGTGCGGAGGTTTTTGTTCTCAGGTAAGTCAAAATAAGTCCGAGCAATATCATAGAGGTACGGTTCAATCTCAACGGTGTCTATGACGAGGTCGGGGTTATGGTGGTGTACGTGGCGTGAGATGGTGAAGGCGCCACCGCCGAGAACGAGATAGTTACGAGCGTCTGGTACCATCACTTCATATTTTGTGGCAAGTTCGGCGTAGGGGAAGGCGATTTCGTAACTGTTTGGAATAATGGCTGAAGAGAAGTTCGTATCGTTTTTTAAAAAACGGTAACTGGTACCGTTAAAGTCTTCTTCGTAGACAACCAACTGTGAGTACTGTCCGTCTTTAGCATAAAGGAGGTTGCCCCGGGTAGTGAGTGGCGCACTGTGCGCCAAGGTACCGAAGGTGGCGGTGAGTATAATAAAACCTGCGCCAATAACTCGGTAACTCTTATTCATTTTCCCAAATACGAGGAAAAGAAAACAGGCCCACCCAACGAGGACTACGGCGACTGCGATGAAGGTAGCGGTAAGACCGATTGTGGGGATGAGGTAGAAGCCACTGAGGAGGCTTCCAACAATACTTCCAATCGTACTCCAAAAGAAGACGGTGCCAACCACTGCTCCTTCGTTATCAGTGTGTTGGGCAAGAAGCTTACTCACAAACGGCGAGTCGATACCTAAGAGGCACGCAGGCAAGAAAAAGCAGAGTGCTGAGATGATGAGCGGTCCGGTACCAAGGCCGAGGGATGGTGCTACTGATGGGAGTGAGGTGAGTGCGAGATAAAGGAGGGTGAGCATAATGACGCCAGCACTCCCGATGATACAAGCAAGGAGAAGCGGGGACGGGTACCGATCAGCCAGACGTCCGCCCCAATAGTAGCCAAGGCTGAGAGCCAAGAGAATTGTTGAGAGGACGCTTGAGACAACCGTAAGTGAACTCCCATAATACGGCGCAAGGAGACGAATCGCGCCGACCTCAAAGATGAGGACGGCCGTACCAGTAATAAAGACGGTCATGAGGAGGAGTCTCCGAGAAAGCGTATCTTCAACAATCATGGTATCAGTATACGTGAAATCACCGTTTAACCAAAGCAAACGCCCGGTTTTGCGCCGGGCGTTCGTCTATTGCTTCATCTTATATTGCTTCATGAGCTGCTTCATCTCGGGTTGGTCTCTCACCCAGTCCCGGAGTGTGAAGGCGCCATGGATACTGATGTCGTACACCTGGCACGACTCTTTATCAGGGAACGTGACGCTGATGTTGTACGGGACACCGTCGGCGATAATGGCACCCTCGGTAACGTGTTCACGTTCGTCTTCAGCGAGGTCGAGGGTGGCGCCGATGAAATCTTGGCCACGGGCCGTGATTCGCTCACTGATGACACGCTCAGTCACATTCACAAACTCTTCGATGGCAGTCGGGTTATCGGCAATCTTTTGCCAGTTGCCCTTACCGATAGCGAGTCGCACGAGACCGGGCAGATGAGCGTGTTCGCGCACCGCCTCGCCAGCGAGTACTGCGTCGAGACGTCGCTGGAGACAGGTCTCAAGCGGATTGGCAACAGCGGAACTAGATACACCGAGAAAGAGTAGTGCAACAAAAATGTTCAGGCGCATGTACTGTCTCCTCCTGCGCAATAGATTGGCCTCCTTCACCTATTGTATGGTCATGGTTGTGGCGGCGTCAACGGTGAGTTTTGTATAGAAAGGAATCTTTTTAGATATGTTGTGTACGTATGAGTGATACAAAAGAATCGCCCCGCCAACAATATGAAATTCATATTGTTGGCGGGGCGAAAGTGCTATTCTCGCAGCGACTCGTATTCGGGATGAATCCCTTTAACAGCCTGGATGTTCCCGAAGCCATTGACGAGCGCGGGATAATCGCTCCCAAGTCGAATGCTTTCCCATATATCACGAGACATCACCGTAGACACATCTTCTCGTTCCTCCTCGTCGTAGTAGAAGAAGTGGATAGTGAAGATGGTTTTCGGTTCACTTACTGCTCGTATACATCCGTGGGTCGGTTGTGAGCTGAGGCAGTGGCTTGGGGTTGTGAAGGTGGGGAAGCGCGGTTTCTGATCCCAACCTTCTTTCGTGAGGGGAGGAATTGCTTCCCAACGGTCAACCGTATACTCATAACGCGTACCCCAGATATCATCATCACCGACCTTTACTTTGTCCCTATATGAACAATCATAACGGGTCGTGGTTTGTGACCATGTACCATCACCATTTGAGCGTGAGGACGTGCTCGTGCAGGTTTTTGGTATGGTTTTCCATACATATACCGGTTCGAAGCGAATAAAGACTCGGTTACTTGTCACGTTATACGCATCAGTAGGTGGCGAACCAAACGTACCTTCTTCAACCGTGAGAGTCTTTTGTCTTGGTTGGTAGTCCTCGAGCGAGAGGTGGTATGACCAGTGGGCGCGGTCGGCAGTGAGTGTTACTGGTATGACGGCACGAGCCTGTATCACCACCCAGGCGATACAGAGTATTGCAAACACTGCACAGCACCCAGCAATCAACCACCATCTTCGACTGTCGTTTTTCACATTTGTCGTGCCCAAGGCGTTTGTGTTATTGGTGCGTCTTGTACGAGTCGAGCGACTTTGTACTCGCTTCGATATCGGCTGACCATCACTGTTTGATTTGTAGACGAACGCTTTTACCTGCTCATCGTCATCATCAGTTAGGCTGGCACCACAGTTGCGGCAGGAGAACCGTTTTTCGTTGCGAGTCTCGCAGTGAGCACAGATGATATCGCGTCCTTTGAACTGGTAGTTGTCGACCGGTTCTTGGGTACGATAGACACCCTCTTCATCGAGTGGGGCGCCACAGGATGGGCATTGTTTGCAGTTGTAGGCTGAGAGGCCTACAATCCCGCAACCGCTGCAGTCCCAGGCTTCATGGAACGTCTCGGTTTTGACTTCGGGCATTTAGTGCCTCCTTGTAAAGGAACGATGAGGTTCAAGATTTAACAATTTATACATATAAATATGAATATTGTCAATATTTGTGCGCCGAGTTGGAGTTTGTCCGACACTTTCATACCTCGTGAGGTATACTTCATGTATGAATACGGAAAAGGCTCCTGATTTGCGAGAACGCCCAGTTGATTATGGTTTAATAAAAAATTCCGACGGACAATGGATTTTGACATCAATGGCTGGTCAAGAAATTCCAGTCAACGATACTCAGTTGGCAACTGAAATTAATACATTGCTTGTTACGCAACTCTATTCTGATTCGATATCAAAAGAAGGAGTGCCGGGGAAGGACGCGCCAACATTTTATGATTCACCAGTAACGGTGGCGACATGGCCTCATAATTTTGATGATACGAAACGCGAACATCAAAGTGTAAAACAAGTAGCGGATGATTTTTGTCACAGAACAGCAAATCGCTTACTACCAGAAGCCGCTCGTCGTGAATTCGATGTGCCGTTCACCGAAGTTTTATCGCTGGAAGATGTTAATCATGTCATTCAATCTGTATCACTTCCAGCGATTGTGCAATTTGGTTGGGAGACGGGCGGAGAGTATCGTCGTAAAGAAAATATCCATTCATGTATAGCTCTCGTCGAAGCTGAGGGTAAAATTGTATGTTTTCAAAAATTTGGTTACGGTTTGCCATATGAACTAGTTAGCTTAGATAAAGTGTACGATTACTGGAGTGCAGTAGCGAGACATGAAGACAAAGATTTGCTCATTAAAGCGATTGCGAAATAATGGAGTAATCATTAAGAGCTTCTTTATCTTAGATTTACCTATCGAGATCTCCATGTGCACTTATAAAAACGAGCATTCACCACAGTGTACGTTCGTTTTAAAAAGTGCACCGAGTTGGCTCGACACCTTTGTGTGGAGTAGGGAATAAGAAAACCGCCTGACCCGTGAGAGCCAGGGGCTTTCTTGGGTCAGGCGGTCAGAAAATGATTCCTTCAATCTTCCGAATCCTACAAGTTTCGGTATCGCAACGCTCATCGACCGTCAGCACGAGCTGGCGTGAAGAGAAACGATGGGTCGTCTCATTTTCGATGATGTTGCAGTTCAGGACGTGCGATTTCCGATCGAATGAAACGATCAGAACATCGATGTGTCCTTTGCGAGATTCGTCGGTCTCGGAATCAGACGCTGTGATTCGAAGAGGTTTGATACCGAGAGCGACCTGGAGCGCGCTCGTATCATTTTTGGTCATTTCCAGCCAGAAATCGTCATCAGGCTTCCACACTGTGTATACTCCTTGTCGTTGGAACGTTCACGAATATAATACAAAATTTCTAGTGTATTGTCAAGTTATTGTGCGCCGGGAGGGGTATTCTCGGATTACAGCCGCAGTACAGGTTGTCGATGGATTAGTTCGCTTCGCTCCTAATCAATCTGACTAACCTTTTCGAATCCCTCCCGTGAGTGACATTTAGTCACTCACTCCGGCGCACGCAATAAAAATGGCACCCCTGAAAGGAGTGCTCAATTTTATACGCGTGCGCCGAGTTTGAGTTGGTTCGACACTTTTGTATTGTACGAAAATAAGAAAACCGCCTTGCCAAGAGAGCGACAAGGTCGGTCTTCTCGGGTCAGCGGTCGATGCTTCAGCGGAGCTAGAGGTAGCGTGGTCCCCAGTAGACATCTTGTTCATAATCCATCAGCTCGTCCTCGTAGGATTCTTGCCAGAAGGGGTCGTCGTCGAATAGCTCTTCTTGGGTCGACACTTGTGTGATCACGGTCTGACACATGCCGTAGTGCGCCAGTACTGTGACATACTCCGTTGCACCGTGTTTGCTGGTGGTGAGTCCCTGCAGCCACTGCATCGTTGCTGTGTTGAATCGCCACAGGGTATGCAGGTTGTAACAGTTCGGGATGATGTTCATGTCTTTGAGTGAGAATACTTCACTGTATTCGCTCCCGAAGTTGGTGGTGCGTTGGTGGCAAAACCATTTGCCATCCGTTTTATACGGCCTACCTGTCACAACGCCTGTCCTCAGATGGAATTTTCCATAGAGGTACAGAACCTCAATGTAGCGCTGTCCGCCAACGATTTGCGTCGGTTTACGAACGAGGTTATTTTTCGCGATTTTTAGGCTCATTGTTCAGCTCCGTTGCCGTAGATTGGAAAAAAAGGACTATTTTTAATATAGTACACCTTGTCGCTACTTTTTCCTTACGTCAAAAGATAGCAGGCAAGGTTTTCGAATCCCTACGAAAGTACTCCCAGCACTTTCTCCCGGCGCACTAATAAAAACGGCACCCACAGAAGTGGATGCTCGTTTTTAAAAAGTGCAGGATTCGGTCACGCTCATGGATAATTTATTTCTTTTCAATCATAAATTATCTCATTCGCCCGACCCGGACTCGCCGGCCCAGAGGGTCCCCGGCTTCGTCTTTCGATTCC
>CAZTWW010000027.1:0-13478 GCA_964618165.1 uncultured Candidatus Saccharibacteria bacterium
TCGGACGCGCATGAAAACAAAACAGGCCAGGGAGTGATACTCCTTGGCCTGTGTTTTGTTAGTTGATATGGCGGATGGACTCTTTGATGTCGAAGCGAGGGTTGACCTTCTTGCCGGGATTGAAGATATCGTCGGGGTCGAAGATGGCCTCGGTTTGCTTGAAGAGATCAAGGACTGGCTTGCTAAACATCTTGGCGAGGTGTGGGGTGCGGATGATACCGTCATTGTGCTCGCCGCAGATGTTACCTTTGTACTTGATGGCGGTCTGGTAGAACCGTTCAGCCATTTTTTCAACAAGGAGCGGGGTGGTCTTCTGGGTGAAATCGAGGAGGGGATAGAAGTGGAAGTGTCCATTGCCACCATGGCCATGAATGGCAGACTTCACATTAAACTCCTTAAAGAGCGATTTAATCTCGAGGAAGAACTTGCCGAGGTTCTCAGGCGGGACGGTCATGTCTTCGAGGAAGGCAGCCGGGCGCTTGCCGGGGTCGAGGAGCTTTGAGAGAGAATAGCTCGCTCGGCGAATCTGCATGAACATCTCGACTTCGTTCGGATTCTTGATGACACGAGCCTTAGCACTTGGGACTGAGACGGCGGCGGCAATGTCTGAGGCTGGCGTTTCGTCGGTGGTGTCACTATCAAGGGTGATGAGAATGGTGAACTCCGGCGTCTGGCGACCAAAACGAATATGGTAGGTGGTGTACATCGCGAGCATGACCCGGTAGTACTCGATACCCTGGAGGCGCGTCTTGAAGAAATCTGGGTTCTTAAGCGCGAGGTCAAAGGTGAGGGCATCGAAGATTTCGATGTTGATAGGGTTGTACTTGAGTGCGGTGAGGATGGCTTTCGCAGCGTCATCAAGCTTAAAGAGCGGGAGCGCAATCATCGTCGTGTTGTGTTGGATCGGAATCGCGCGCATCGTGATGCGGGTAATGATGCCGACCGTACCCTGACTACCGGATATAAGGCGAGTGAGGTCAAAGGTACCTTTGCCTTTTTTGAAGTTCTCGACACTTTCGCTCATCACGTACCAAAGTGCGTAGCCGGCAGAGTTCTTGGCGGTCTTTGGCTTGGCGTTCTTGATGAGTGACTCGTTCTTTTCGATGAGGTCAAAAATCTCGCGCGCAATCTTGGCGTGGAGGTGCTTCTCTTTGGTGAGGGCTTTGAACTCTTTATGTGACAGCGGCTTAATCGTGTACGTATTACCATCAGCGAGGACGACATCAAGTGAGTCGACCCAATCACCACAGTGGCCGTAACGGAGTGAGTCCGGACCAGCGGCGTTATTAGCGACCGCTCCACCAATCGTGCAGATATCCTTCGATGAGGTGTATGACGGGATATAGCAGTCGACACCCTTGAGCTTCTTCTCAACATCGCGCCACATGGCACCTGGTTGGCAGGTGATAGTAGCGCCGTCAGTTGTCTTCTTTACCTCACCGATATGATTGAGGTGCGGACAGACATCTATCACGATAGAGTCGGTGAGAGAGCCGCCAGAGAGGCCCGTACCAGCGGCACGTGGGGTGAGTGAGAGTGAGGTGAATCGCTTGGTCTCAGTCGCGATAATCTTGGTTGCAAGCTCCACGTCGTGAACGGTCTTTGGCTGGATGACGACCTGTGGCTTGATGAGGAAGATACTCTCGTCGGTGCTGTATTTATTGAGGACAGACTTGTCACTACTGACGCCACCTTTAAAGCCCGCTTCACGCAGTTTCTTTTCAAGGAGGAGGTGACCAAGCGGATGACGCTTAATCGCAATCTTATCCTTACCGGAGAGTGGGCGAGACGGGATGCGCGAGAGCGGGATATGCTCATGGTCGTGATCATGTGTCTCCGTCTTTTCAGATACCGCTGGCTTTACCGACT
Source organism: uncultured Candidatus Saccharibacteria bacterium (assembly GCA_964618165.1). Taxonomy (GTDB): domain Bacteria; phylum Patescibacteriota; class Minisyncoccia; order Phycocordibacterales; family UBA918; genus OLB19. The sequence continues at coordinate 1,870 of CAZTWW010000027.1, forward strand.
TTGCTTTTTTAGCAGCAGGTGCCTTCGTTACTTTCTTGGCTGCTTTCTTTGGAGTAGGGAGGGTGACGCGCTCTTTTTCAAGCGTCTCAAGGCTCACATAATTTTCGGCAGACACGGTCTTAGCGACTGGTGCTTTTTTTGAAGCAGCTTTTTTAGTAACGGTCGCTTTTGCGATTTTTTTCTTACTGCGAATATCGTCCACGTCGACGATAGACAAAGAACGTGATGCCATAGATACCATCAGTATAGCTCACTCACATTCCCTCTGTGTTGACTTATTTACAGGTACACAAAAAGAAAGACCCCGGCACGCGTGCGCGCCGGGGTCGGTTGTGTTAGGCGGTTTTTCGCCGCAGTTTGAAAGACGGAAGCTTGTCTTCGTTCGTGAGTCGCTCGATGACGCTCTGGTCATTTAGCATATTTTTGGGAGTGATGAAAACCTCTCCCTCTGCTTCCAGTTGGAAGAGTGTGACGGTCAGTTGTCCTTCGTGGTGTCGATTGAGTTTCTTTCGCAATGCCTCGTACGTGATTCCATCTGCGGGGATTGTTTCGAGGATGTCTTCCTTGATAGGGTTACCCACCACCATAAAGGTGGCGTCGACGCGGCGAATCTTCGTCGCGTCGACGAGCAGTGGCATGTTGGTCGTCACTGCTTCTTTCGAGCGCAGTTCACGCACCGCTTTACCAAGGCGCATCTCGTCCCAGTCAGACAAGGAGTCTTTGAGCTCCTTGTATGTCTTCTCGCCATGCCGGAGCAGGTCGCGAATCTTCTTCGCGTCTTCGGTGAGGTTTGTCATTAACGGTCTCCTTGTTGACGACGTTTCTTGTTGAGTGGGGTGACGACAGCGTGTTCGTCGACAGCCCAGATGAACGGATTTTCGGCGAAGTTGTAGTGCTCGACCTCAACCGCTTTGATGTGGAAAAGCGAGTAGAGCTTGAGGATGAGATCCTCAGCAGTCTCACCACTACCGACAAGGAGTTCTTGCCAGCTGATGCCGTGGGGTGGAATGTGCGCGAGTACATTGCCGGCCACATCAAGTGGGGTTGGTATGGTACGCGTTACAATCATCGCCATGGCGTCAGGGTGGGGCGTGAACCTCACCGCTTTCCTCTCGAGGTGCAGATTTTCGAGAATCTCGATTACCTGCACCTCGTCGTCGGTGTGTGGCAACATGCTCTCGAAGAGTTCTCCGCAGGTAATACCACCGCGAGGAATCTTCGAGAGCACGATGACGACCAGGTCGTCATACTTTGTCATGATGTCCTCCGTTAGGTGGTGATGATGCCGGCGCGACGCCGGACACCGAGTTCGGTCATGCGGCACTGACGCACGGTCGGCAACAAGAGACCGTGCGCCACCTCCAGGTGGCGCATCTCAATCTCAATGAGTCCTTTTTGCTGGAGCGAGTTGAGATGAACATCGAGTTCGATATTCGTGATCTCCTCGCTGCCGGCAACCTGGTTGTTGACCCTCGAGTGAATCGAACGGTCACCGGTAATCGGCCGCCACGTGATATCGATAGCGGTGAGCACATCATCGTCGGTGAGACGGGAGGTGGTCATCGAGTCGAAGATTGCTTTGAGAGCTCGTTTGAAGAATGTCATGGTACTGCTCCACTTTTTGGTTTTGTCCGTTTAAAAATATATCATAAATATGAAAAAAGTCAATAAAATGAACAGTTGTGATACACTACTACCAATCATATGAATCAAGCGCGTGCCCTCGATATTTTAAAGACTGGCGCTAATGTGTTCCTTACTGGTGAGCCGGGTGCTGGTAAGACCTACGTCATTAATCAGTACATTGCGTGGCTTGAAGCCTGCGGGCTCTCGGTTGCCGTTACTGCCTCGACCGGTATCGCCGCCACCCATATCGGTGGGATGACCATTCACTCCTGGAGTGGAGCTGGGGCGCGTGATACCCTCACGCAGTACGACCTCGATCAGATTGTGGCGCGGGAAGCAACGGTGAAGCGAGTGAAAAAAGCGCAGGTACTCGTCATTGACGAGATATCGATGCTTGATGGCAAGCTCCTTGATATGGTGGATGTCATCACGAGAACGATTCGCCAGCGACGTGACGCCTTCGGTGGGCTGCAGGTGGTGTTCGTTGGTGACTTCTTCCAGCTGCCGCCGGTGGCGCGGCAGGGAGATATGATGCGCTATGCCTTTGAATCGAGAGCGTGGCTCGAGGCGCGGCCGCTCGTTTGTTACCTCACCGAACAGCATCGTCAAGAAGACGAACTCCTCCTCTCGCTCCTCTCATCAATTCGGAGAAATGAAATTGAAGAGGATCACTACACCCTCCTTAATGAGCAGACTGATATTGCGTACGAGGGGATTGAGCCGACACGTCTCTATACCCACAACGCAGACGTCGACTCGGTGAATGCGGCGAAGCTCGCCGGGCTTCCTGGTCGGGCACGGACATACAGTATGGCAGGGCGGGGGAGTAAGCCAATGCTCGAGGTCTTGGTGAAGAACTGTCTCTCACCAGAGACTCTGACACTCAAGGAAGATGCAATGGTGATGTGTACGAAGAATAATTTTGAAGCTGGGTACGTGAACGGCACACTCGCGCGGGTCATCGCGTTTGATGCGGGTGGACAGCCAATTATTGAAACCACTGAAGGGCGACGGATAACGGTCGAGACAACGACATGGGACATTATTGAAGATGGGAAGATACGTGCCTCAATCGAGCAGTACCCACTCCGGCTCGCCTGGGCGATTACCGTCCATAAGTCGCAAGGGATGAGTCTTGATGCGGCGGAGGTCGACCTCTCCCGGGCCTTTGTCTATGGGCAGGGATACGTGGCGCTCTCTCGCGTACGCTCACTCCAGGGGCTTAAGGTCCTTGGGATGCACCCGAATGCGCTCCAGGTCGATCCGAAGGTAGTCGAGCGTGATAAGCAGTTCCGGTCCTTTTCGGAAGAGGCTGAGGATACCTTCCTCGCGATGCCAAGTGAGCAACTCGAGGAGCTTCATGCGCAGTTTGTGAAAGGGTGTGGTGGAGCGCTCCCAACTACACCAGTACCCGAGAGCACCGGCAAGCGCACGGTCAAGGAGCGGGTCAAGAAACTGAGTACCTACGAGGAAACGAAACAGCTCTGGCTCGACGGTAAGACCATAAGTGAAATCGCCAAGGGGCGTGACCTTGGCAAAACCACCATTATTGAACATATTGAAAAGCTGGTTGAGGCGGGTGATTTAGGTCGTGAGGATTTAGAACGCGTCCTTGTAGAACTGAGGGCACCAAAAGGAGCCTATGAAGCAATCCAAAAAGCGATTGGTGAGCATGGGAGTGAAAAACTGAAGCCACTCTATGAAGCAACTGGTGAGCAGTTTGACTATGAGGTCATTCGTGTGGTCCGGGCACTGTCTCGGTTGTGATTAAGGGGGTACAAGACCCCTTGCTACTGGTATACTACTCCGGATACCGCGTCGCGGTTATTAGTTAATAACGTATATACTTATGAAACATTCAGTTATTGCTGCTACGGTAGCACTTACTGTAGTACTTGGTGGATTCGCTCCAGCCGTTCAGGCAGCGACCGCTACTACCTCAACCACGGTTGTGGCTCCAGGTACCGCTGAGCTCTTGTCACAAATCAAGAAGCTCCAGTCAATGCTCGAGCTCTACAAGAGTGACAGTATGAAGATGCGCGTGAAGGATGACTGCAAGACTGCAACTTCAACTGCAGCAACTGCCAGTTCATCAAACGCCACTTCATCAAAGAGTGAAAAGTGTGAGAAGCGAGAAGAGATGAAGTCAAAGATGGACGATAAGAAGAAGGAGATGAAGTCAAAGATTGAAGACCGTAAGGGTTCAAGTTCAATGTCTTCAAGTACTCGTGAGAAGAGTCGCGATAGTAAGGCAACTACTTCAAAGATGGCAATGAAGGCCAGTAAGGAAATTGCCAAGGCTGAAGCAGCACTGGCTGAGGTGAAGGCCGAGCTTGGTAGTTCAACTGAGCCTAAGGCAGCGGTAACACTCATCGGTAACGGTGACCGTAAGCTTGCAGAGGCTAAGGCTCGCTTTGCAGAGGGCAAGTTCGTAGTCGCAGCTGCGATGGCGAAGAGTGCTGAGAAGTCAGCGAAGCGCGCAGACTCACTCATCGAGGACAGTAACGATGATGATGAGGACGAAGACGATAACTAAGTAGTCATCTTCACAAAAACCACTCGCTCTGGCGGGTGGTTTTTGTGTGTATGGTAGAGTAGAGAGGTATGAAACACGTATTTCTTTGCCTTATGGCACTCCTTATCATTATGCCGAGTGTGGCGAGTGCGGATCTCGCCCCGAGCCAATTTACTATAACGCCTGGCATGACCAAAGAACAACAATTGGTTGTCTTGCGGGCGCATGTCGAGTATCTCACACAACTACTGGTAACGTTGCAGTCGCAAACGACCACTGGGTATGTCGCGACGGTTGATTATACGACTGGCACGACCACGGTGAAGCGTCAGGGGAGTGGGGCGGTAGTAGTACAGGTGCCTAGTAGCGTGGCGACCACGAGTATCGCTCGTGAGATAGCCAAGGTAACGAAGGAACGAGAATCTGAGGCGGCTACTAAATTGACCTTTGAGTATATTGGTGCTGATGTCATCACAACCTACCTGGTGAAAATTACCTCGCCATACTCGATTACCTTGGAGAAAGTACAGGCAAATGGTGTTGTCGTGTCTGATAAGGTGTCGCGTGAATCGATTGATGACCTCATTACCGGTACCTTCTTTGGCAATAAGCGCGTGTATGAGCAGGTGCTTGGGGCGTATGTGACCGATATCAAACGGAATCGGGTGGCACCCGAGCTCACTGGTATTGCAGCGACGCTCTTTGGCGTGAGCGAGAACGATGTCGCGGGTAAGCTCCAGTTTGAGGTGAAGGGGTACAAGCGCTAAATGGCCCCACGACGACAAACGACCCTCTTCGGGCGGGTATTACGACGGGTGAAGACAGTGCGAAAGGATACGAGTTATCTTCGCTATAAACCAGCCGCACGCGCGTTTATTCTTACTCTTCTTCATGAGTACGCACTCCGTGAAGGGTTTACGATAGGCCGGGTCGCGATACGTGATACGAAGCGTCGATGGGGCAGTTGCTCGGCGCGTGGGCATCTCAATTTTTCCTATAAGTTACTCTTGCTACCACCGTGTATGGCTCGCTATATCGTCGTGCATGAGCTCTGTCACCTCCGGCAACTCAATCACAGCCAACTCTTTTGGCGAGAAGTCGCTGGCATCATGCCAGACTATGCGGCGAGGATGGAGCGCTTGCGCCATCATGAGCGAACAGCAGGCACAAGTATCCGGGCATTACAGCACTGGCAGCAAATGCACGATGCCGACACTTGTTCGTGGTGCCGCTTTGACGGCGGGAGGGAGTAAACGTTCTCTGGTATACTGAAGACCTATGCGAACATTTTTAATTGCGGTATGGCTGGTTGTTGGTCTATGTTCGGTCTGGCTAACTCTACCATCAGTTGGAACGGTCACTGCGACCACGCCTGAGGCAGTCGTTGCCTCTGAGGCGGTAGCTCCCGGCACTGTGTTCATGTTTGGTCGTGATGATTGTGGCTTTTGTAAAAAGCAAAAGGAGTTTATGGAAGCAAATGGCATTCCGTATGTCTACCGCAATATTGTCAGTGATCCGAGTGCTAAGGCCGAGTGGGAAGCATTGGCTCAAAAGCATAGCCTCAGTAAAGTGACCCCAATCACCGTGGTGGGTGAGACGGTCTTCCTCGGCTTTAATAGCCCAGAGACCACTGGTAAAGCGCTCGAGGCAGCGATAGTTACCGCACAAGCTGGCACGATTGGCTCCGTGGCTGATCATCTCGCGTATGCGCCAGCGCAGTCCCCGCAGTTTGGTGGTGGGTGTTCTGAGATTGGCTGTACCGAAGCGGCGACCAGCTACGTGTTTGATTTGCCGGTCGTTGGGGTGGTTGACCTCAAGTCCTTTTCGCTCTTCACACTCTCACTTCTCCTTGGGACGGTTGATGGCTTTAATCCGTGTGCGATGTGGGTCCTCATTACCTTCCTCATGCTCCTAGCACAAGCGGGGAGTCGCAAGAAGATGCTCTTCCTCGCGGGGCTCTTTATTGCGGCAGAGGCGATTATGTACAACCTCATTCTCAATGTCTGGTACAAGACCTGGGACTTCGTGGCACTTGATACGATTGTGACGCCACTCGTAGGTATTCTGGCGCTCGGTGGCGGTACGTTCTTTTTGTACCGGTGGCGCCAGAGTAGCAAGACAGCACTCGTATGCGATATCACCGATATCGATAGTCAGGCGAAGACCATTGGTAAACTCAAAGCCGTCATTAACCAGCCGCTCACCCTCACGACCATTGGTGCGATTATTCTCATTGCCTTCTCGGTCAATGTGATTGAGTTTGCGTGCTCGATTGGTATTCCGCAGGCTTACACGAAGATACTTGACCTCAACATGCTCACGTTTGTTGAGCGTCAGTGGTATATCCTCGTGTATACCTTTGGGTATATGATTGATGACTTCATCGTCTTTGGTCTCGCGATTTGGGGCTTCTCGAAGCTTGAGGCTCATGGCGCTAAGTACGCCCGCTATTCACTTCTCATTGGTGGTATTCTGATGCTACTCTTGGGCGCGATGCTCGTGTTTTATCCAGATTTGTTAGTGTTGTAAGAAACGGATATGTCATTATTAATTATTGCGCAGTGGACGGTGATGCTCGCAGTCTCACTCTATGTGCTCATTAAGGGGGCGGATGTATTTCTTGATGGAGCGAAGCAGGTGGGACGCTCACTTGGGATGAGTACCTTTGCGATTGGTATTTTGATTGTCGGGTTTGGTACCTCACTCCCGGAGCTCGCGTCATCAGTTGCTGCGGTCTTCCAAGGGTCGACCGAGCTCGTGGCTGCCAACGTGATTGGTTCGAATATCACGAATATCCTCCTTATTATTGGTCTCGGGGCGGTGATTGCTGGGCGGATTGCCTTTAATCAAGATATCCTCAAGACAGAGCTACCACTCTTTGTCATTTCGCAGGCTATCCTCGTGGCGGTCGTGATTGATGGCGCGGTTGATAGAGTTGAAGCTGGCTTTCTCCTCGCTGTTTTTGGTGCGTACCTCTGGTACATCATGGTTGAATCAAAATCAGGTGAGAAGGAAGAGGGTGAGAGGGTTAAGATTTCACTCCCACTTGTCCTCACGATGCTTATTGGTCTCGGAGCAGTGCTCGTCGGCGCGCACTACACGGTAGAGATGGCGGTCAATATCGCGACTGCACTCGCTGTGCCAATTGGCCTTGTGTCTATCACCGCCGTGGCAGTTGGTACCTCACTCCCGGAGCTCATGGTGACGATTCAGTCGGTACGGAAGCGCGATATGGAGGTGGCAGTTGGGAACATATTTGGGTCAAATACCTTTAATGCGCTCGTCGTGATGGGTATCCCGGCCATGATCGCACCGCTCGTGGTCGACACCGTTGTCCTTGGTCTCGGGTTGTGGTACATGATCGCGGCGTCCTTAATGATTTTTGTGATTGGACTCTCGCGTCAGGTGATGCGCTGGGAAGGGCTCATGATGCTCATCTTCTTTGTCTTCTTCTTGACCAAGCTCACTGCCTTTTTGTAGGATGGGTGGATGGAACAGCCAGAACTCCTCTGTATTGATAAACCCGCGCATATGACCTCCTTTGGGGTGGTGGCGCGGGTTCGTCGTATCCTCGGAGTGAAGAAGGCGGGGCATGCTGGTACCCTTGATCCACTTGCGACTGGACTCATGATTGTGGGGGTCGGCGCTGGCACGAAGCGTCTCACTGGCCTCGTGAAGCTAGATAAAGAATACGTCGCCGAAATCCTCATCGGTCAGCGCCGGAGTACTGGTGATATGGAAGGAATGGTAGTGGAGGAGCGGGTGGTGTCTCCGTTGATACCAGAAGAGACACTCTCGTCAGTACTCGTGGGACTCCTTGGGGTGATCACCTTACCGGTCTCGGCCTATAGTGCGATTAAGATTGACGGGACACCGATGTATAAGCGAGCGCGGGCAGCCGAAGCTCGTGGTGAGGTAGTAGACCCGGTCCCGTCGCGCCTAATGCGGGTGGATGAGGTAGAGTTGCTGTCTACTGAATCACTTTCACTCGATGGTAAGACGTTTCAGGTGGCGACTGTTCGGTTTGCGGTCGGGAGTGGTACGTATATCCGCTCACTGGCTGAAGAGTTTGGTCGACGGCTTGGTTATCCGGCGACTCTCTATGGCCTCAGGCGCACACGGGTAGGGGATTATACGCTTCACGATGCGGTGACACTCGAAGTACTCGCAGCAGCGCACGGTGCGGAATTGTTTTAATACAAATATAAAAAGGCCCGAGTCGCGTGGCAGTCGCGATCTCGGAGCCGGTACGATGTACTTGCCTCAGGGCATGAGCGTACTTTGCTTGAGTAGGTACGCATCTTTCTTTTTCTTTGACACCACAATCCGCTGACGGCGGAAGTGGGGCATGAACGGCAACAGTGCCATGAGTCGATTCGTCGTCTGGTCGTCGAAGGAGAAGATACGAAGCTCGTCCTTCGACACAATGAATGACAGCTGACGGTGGAAGTGAGTCTGGAGCTCGAAGAGTTGCTCCACTGTCACTTTCCGAGCTTGTTCTTTATCGCAGACAATGGCGTTCACCTCGATTTCGCCAGCGTTCAGAACAAACGGCACGACACATGCTGCTTGGGGTACTACTACCATGGTTTTCGCCATGTATGCCTCCTGTGTTGGTCCCCCAGGTGGCACTAACACTAAATCATGAAAAATCGGTCCTGGCAAGTTAATGCCAAGACCGTGTTCATCAGGCTTCGGTCGAAACGAAGCATTTGAGGGTAAGCTTCTGTCCATCGAGGACAGCACCGACTCGGTCGGTGTTCACGAGCTTGAGGAGTGTGTCCTGTAGTCCTCGTGCTTCGTCCGGATTGTTGACCGGGTCACAGACGGTGGTCAGGTGAACCAGGTCAGAGTGAAGAGTGGGTTTGATGGTGGTGCTGATTTGCATCAGTGTTTCTCCATAGTCTCGTTTGGTGTTGAATCCTGAGGGCGGGGAATAACAGTTCCGCGCCCTCAAGCAGTGTGTTGATGCGGTCCTGGTCTTGTGGTGGCTTTGCGTTTTTGCGCTGCCACATCTTCACTGTCGACATGACACTCGAAACCAGGTTGCGAAGCTCAGGCGACCACGACATTCGCTCCATCCTCGCATCAAGAAACTTTTTCCGCGATGCGTGGTAGTTTGGCTTACTATCCAGATTCTCTTTAACTGACTGAGCCCATATCCAATCGTAATCATCATATGCACTTCTGATAATTTCGATTTGAGCTGGGTCGAAATCAGGCATCGTACGCGGTGAGTCGCGACGATGCCTGTCGATCGTGAGGAGAATGCCGTGAAGCACTACTTCGGCAGATGGCCTCATCGATATTCCTCCAAGAGAACCACGTTTTCTTTCGATAAGGCGACATCAGCCGCTTGTCTCAGCCCAGCACTTGGTTTCGGTATCTGAGCAATTCCGAAATAGATGTGCCCATCAGTTTGAATCGTGTATATACGATTCTTGTACCTGAACGATATCATGACAACCCCCTGTAACTGTCTATTGTCACTTTACCACATAAAACAAAAAAGTACATACCCATTGTATGTACTTTTGTTTCTTAGGAAGCTTCTGCCCTTCGGTCTGCTTCGGCTGCTGCATCTTCTTCGCTCTTGATAAACGCTTCGACTACTTTGCTTCGTTCGTGAGTGAGTAGGTTGGGGAATAAGTCTTCGGCAGCTAACTCAACTTCGTCTCTGGTCGGCATGCGCAGGTCGGGCAGTTCACCAATGTGTGCTCGTAATTTCATGAGAGAACTCGCAATGTCGAGTTCTGGTGCACCCTCGTACCGTTCTTTGTGTGTCATGTGTGTAAATTAAAAAAGTGATTCAACGACAGTCTTAACATCAGCACCATCGGCTTTGCCGGCGAGCTCTTTCATGACTGCGCCAACGAGGATGCCGAGCTTGCTCTTATCGGTGACCCCGAGCTCTGTCTTCTTCGCTTCTGCAATCGGGCGAATAGCCTCAATCGTCATCATGGTCGGGAGGTATGATTCAAGCACGACGAGTTCTTCTTTCTCTGGCTCAGCGAGCTCAGGGCGGTTCGCGGCCTCAAACTGAAGGATTGATTCCTTGCGCTGCTTCGCAAGACGCTTAATGACCGAGAGGACGCCCGCGTCATCGAGCATGTCTTGTGGGGTCTTGCCAGTGGCGACGAGCTCGTTCGTGCAGGCGGTCATGATGCTACGGACTGTGCGGAGCTTGACCGCATCCTTGGCCTTAAGTGCCTCTTTTAATGACTCGCGGAGTGATTCGTGTAATGACATATCGTGTTTATTTATAGGGATACTATAGCATAACGTGGCCAAAAGGTGAGGTGTGCTAGAATACTGCCATCATGGATATTGTATTGTTTGGAGTCCTTATATTACTCGTCGTCTTAATTGGTATGGTCGCGTATGCGCTCTTTTTGCGACCACAAAAGGGAAGTGAGACCCCGGAGAGTCTCCTCCTCATGCAGCAACAGATACAAGATCTCTCGCGGACTGTCCGTGAGCAGATGAGTGAGAGTACAAAGCTCGCGCAGCAGGGGAGTCAGGTGCAGTTCCGTGAGAGTCGTGAGCTCATGCAACAGATCAATCGCGATGTGAATGAACAAATTCGCGCCATTCAAGAGAGTGTGACCACGAAGCTCCTCCATGTCGAGAAAGGGGTGGCGGCCGTGGGTGAGAGTAGTAAGCAGGTATTCCAAGTTGCCGACCAACTCAAAGAGCTCCAGAATATCTTGAAGAACCCCAAGCAGCGCGGTATTCTCGGCGAGTACTATCTTGAGACAGTGCTTCAGAATGTGCTCCCGCCGGAGAGCTTTACCATGCAGTATGCGTTTGCTGATGGTGAGATAGTAGACGCGGCCGTGTTTGTAAAAGGTAAGGTGGTGCCGATAGACTCGAAGTTCTCACTTGAGAACTACAACCGCTTTGCTGAAGCAGCCGAAGGGACTGATAAGGCTAACTATGAGCGCGCCTTCCTCAATGACCTGAAGCTTCGTATCACGGAGACGGCCAAGTATATCCGCCCGACTGAGGGAACGATGGACTTTGCCTTTATGTTTATTCCGCACGAGGGTATCTACTACGACCTTTTGAGTAACCGGGTCGGGGCCGGGGAGGAGAACCTCATTCAACGGGCAGCTGGTAAGTACAAGGTGATTATTGTGTCACCGACCTCATTCCTCGCATACCTCCAGACGGTGCTTCAGGGTCTCAAAGCGATGGAGATTGAAGAGAAGGCACAGGATATTATCAAAAATGTCGAGAAGCTCCGAGGACATATAGAAAAGTACGAAGAGTACTACAACAAGCTTGGGACCACTCTCGCCACGACCGTGAACCACTATAACGCTGGCTACAAAGAGCTCGGGAAGGTTGATAAGGATATATTAAAAATTACCGGCGAAGCGGCCGGTATTGAGGTGCTTAATTTGGAAAAGCCGACGAAGGGGGATGAGTAGGGTGGTGGCGGCTCCGTAAGGAGCCGCCTGACCGT
>CAZTWW010000028.1:0-12268 GCA_964618165.1 uncultured Candidatus Saccharibacteria bacterium
AGAGCATATCACCACGGCCAAGGAGCTTATCAGCGCCGACCTGGTCAATAATCGTGCGTGAGTCAATCTGTGACGCCACGTTAAAGGCGAGGCGAGTTGGGATGTTGGCCTTAATCGTACCGGTGATGACGTTTACCGATGGACGCTGGGTCGCAAGGATGAGGTGGATACCAACCGCACGACTCATCTGGGCGAGGCGGACGATGAGCGCTTCAAGCTCCCGCGGGAAGGCGCTCATGAGGTCGGCGAGCTCGTCCATAATAATGACGATGTACGGCATTGCCTCAGGTAAGTCTGCCCGTTCTTCTTCGGGTGAGCCGTTAGCCTCCCATTCCTTCTTCGCTGGTTGGAAGACGTTCGTATGGTACGAGTCGATATTCTGGATCTTATGACCCTGGAGGACATCGTACCGCCGTTCCATCTCCTTTACTGCCCACTTGAGCATATGGAGGGTCTTCTTCGCGTCCGTGATAACCGGTGAGAGGAGGTGTGGGATACCTTCATATAAAGTGAGCTCAACCCGCTTCGGGTCCACCATAAAGAGGCGGAGCTGTTCTGGTGAGTTACGGAAGAGGAGTGACACCACGAGGTTGTGGATCATAATCGACTTACCCGAGCCGGTGGTACCAGCGATAAGGGCGTGTGGCATCCGGGCCACGTTTGCGAAGTGGGCGTGTCCAGTCACGTCCTTACCAAGCGCCACGAGGAGTGGGTGCGGTGAGTCGGTGTATTCTGGGGTCTTTAAGAGCGATGCGAGACCGACGGTGGCGCGCTGGAGATTTGGTATCTCGATACCGACGAGTGATTTCCCCGGGATCGGTGCCTCGATACGGAGGGCGCCGGTCGAGAGGTTGAGCTGGAGCTCCTGCTGCAAGCCGACGATGCGGGCAATCTTCACACCTTGCGCCGGCTTGAGGGCATAGCGGGTGATAGTCGGTCCGACCTCAACCGCGTCCATCTCAACATTAATCCCGAACTCTTTGAGGGTGCGCTTAATGATGTTGGCGTTTGCCTTGACGTCACCAGTCTGTGCCTTACCGGCATCTTTCTTGAGGAGTGAGAGCGGTGGTGGAGCATAGGTGCCGCGGAAGGTCGACACGATAAATTCACCAGTCCCCTTACCACCGAGGCCGAGGGTCTCTTTGGCGGTATCGACCATCGGACGCTTCGCCTTAGCGGGGAGGGTTTCCGCCGGAGCCTCTTCCTCACCGGCTCCCTTTTTGCCCTTGCGGGTAGGTGCTTCTTCCGCCTCGTCATACTCCTCTTCAGGGAGGACAAGGTTATCGATATCGTCATCGTTCTCGTAGTCCATCTCCTCCTTACGACCCGGGAGCTTCAGTCCGGTATTGAAGATGAGGAAGGTACTAATGAGGACGACCCCAATGAGAATGACAAAGGTCACGGGTGACCCGAGGAGAGAATTAAGTGGCACGGCACTCGCCTTACCGATCCAGCCACCGAGGTCGGTCGATGATTGCTCAAGAAGCCCGAGAAACGAGATGAAGAGGAGAGCGATGCCGATGACCTTTGAGCCACTTACATGGTTGTCATCCTTTGGATTGAGAAGCGCATACACATAGAAGGCACAGACGAGTGGCGAGAGGTACGCTCCGGTCCCAAAGAGCGTCTCAAGTGCCACGTAGGTATAGTGGCCAACCGGCCCACCAATCTCAAAGAGGGAAGCAGTGAAGAAGACTCCAATGATGGCGACCACCACCGCGAGGATTGCCTGCTTCGCCTGGGGTGAGAGGTCATCAAAGAACGAGGTTGGTTCAGGGACAGGGGCTTTATCGACTTTCTTTTTCGGCATGACAAATACGATTTACACTCTCAAAATGATGCCCCTATACTACCACGAACAAAGGGCTAAAACGACGCTGTGGAGAGGAGGTCAGGGCGTTGGGGCGTGCTATTACGACATGAAAGACATGACTCTTCTACGTTGCAAATAAAGGAAATGTCCTTATAGTTAGTCTATATCCATGAGGCGTGTCTTTAACACGTGAAGGACATTTACGAGCAGACTAAAACGACACTAAACGACGTATGGAACCAGTCAACGACAATATCAGTCTCATACAGTATAAAAGACTATCCGCCAGTAACGACTTCTACAACAATGTTTTTAAAAAGACAGAAAAAGTCGTCGCTGCCGTCTTTTATATTTTGTCCCACATACCGTACCAAGAGACATCTCGCGTTCATCACGATAACCTCAGTCGTCGCGCACTCGCTGTCCAGGACGCGAGTCTCGCGTCCTTAAACCTCTTCGAGCACGAGTCGCGTGAGGGTATTCATACGCTCCAGCAGTCACTCGTCGCGCTTACAAGTGCACTCACGATTGCTGAGGCTGGCCGTCTCATTGGTCCCGCTATCGTCCGCTCAGTCAGTGATGAGATAGACACCGTCCTTCGTTACGTGAAGAACCATTATGTCCAAGGCGAGCTTGGAGCTGCTGCCTCAGCGCCACGTCTCGCGCCAACGTCGGCCCGTCGCCCGAGTGCGCCGCGTCGCAACCGTATCCAGATACCGAAGAACGACATGAGCTCAGACGCCATCCTCGTGTACAGTGATCTGTCTGATAGAACCACTCGTATCAAGACCGTCCTTGAAGCGAAGCCAAACGCCACCATCAAGGACCTCACCGACATTATCACTGATGTGAGTGCAAAGACCATTCAGCGTGACCTTAACAGTCTCATAGAGCAGGGTGTCGTTATACGACAGGGAGAACGACGTTGGTCGACGTACTCTATCGCAGTGTCCTAGAAAAGATAAACGTATACAATTAGATTATCTGGACGTGTGTCTGATAAATAAGTAAGAGGATTGTCTCTTATATCAGACAGGAGGACGTGAGCTTGTACCTCTCGTCTAAGACAGTTACGGTAGATGTCGTGTAGTTTTACATCTCAGGTGAAGGGAAGCAGGTTGTCGCAAAGATGAGACGTCCTATCCGGTTCATGCAGCTTGCTTGTATTTCTATAAATGTGTGTCGTACTCATACACGAGGTCGTAAGACGGTGGGGAGGGAATCGTCTTCTTAGTCAGACACCAGAGTATTTGTAGCTTGTAAGAAAGTGCATCAGATGGCCGAAACACATCGTTTCCACACCATCAAAACGTGCAATTTCTTGTAAAGTTGCTATACTGTTGGGGTATGCGCTTTGGCGCTTTTTCTCTAGGTCGCGAACCTGAGGAGGTGATACATATCATCATCCTCACGCACCGAAGAGGAGGGTACCAAAGATTGGCAACTGTTATTTGACAAACTCGTGGTTCACAGAGATCTAAACACTCTGCGCTTTTGCTGTATGCAAAAGTCCACGAAGCTCATCTTGCACATGAGCTCCATAGCAAATCAAATAACACTGACGATGGTCGGTCAGTCTGTTGTTCCTCTTCGTGACGGGTACCAAGGATGGTGCCTGTAGACCCATGCATTCATATATATGAGTGGGAGAGAGTACGACAGCTACCCGACCATAGACCACCGCGTGACCTTTTCCCGTCTTGACCGCCTGACAGACACACCGACCCGAATTGCAGCTGACCTTCTTTATATGAGCGTAATACACTTGTATGGAGAGGTTGGTGATATTACGTGAGGGCAACCTCGCGAATATGAATTAATTCATATTATCAGTATTAGTCGTCCCATTAACCCTGGGACACAGTGCAGTACTTAACCTGCACTACTCAATAATTACTTATATACAGATTATGCAAATTGCAAACACTGTTGCATCAAAGGCTATCGTAGCCGTTGTTGCAGCCGCAATGATCTTCTCTGCTTTCGCTGCTCCTGCAAAGGCTCAGTCAGTAGAAGAGATGCAGAAGATGATTAATGACCTCATGGCTCAGATTGCAAAGCTCCAGGGTGGTTCTTCAACCTCAACTGGTTCTTCATCAGCCGTGTGTCCATACACTTGGACTCGTGACCTCCGCACTGGTGCTACTGGCGCTGATGTCAAGAAGCTCCAGGAGTTCCTCAACAGTAACGCTGATACTCGCGTAGCAGCTACTGGCGCAGGTTCAGCTGGTATGGAGACTGAGAACTTTGGCCCAGCTACTGCAGCTGCCGTTTCAAAGTTCCAGGTAATGCACCGTGCTGACATTCTTACACCAGCAGGTCTTACCAACCCAACCGGATTCTTCGGTCCATCAACTCGTGCTAAGGCTAACGCTCTCTGCGTAGCTGGTTCAACTGGTGGTGACGAGGATGAAGATGAGGACGAGGACAATGGTTCAGATGAACTCTCAGGTGAGGCAGATTTCGATGAGGCAACTCTCGATTCAGCATCTGATGATACTGTAGAGGAAGGACAGGAGGATGCAGAAATTGCAGAACTCACTGTTTCTTTCACTGATGGTGATGCTTCAATCTCACGTCTCGATGTAGAGATTGATCCTACTCCATCAATCGACCCATGGGATGTTCTCGACTCAGTATCTATCTGGGTAGATGGCGACATGGTTGCTGAAATGGACGCTTCAGACAAGGATGAATACCAGAGTGATGATATGACCCTCCGCTTCAACGGCCTCGACATCGTGGCTATGGAAGATGAGGACCTCGACATCACTATCGGTGCAACCTTCCAGGATGGTATCGACTCAGGTGACCTCGGTAACTTTGATGTTGATGTGACTGGTATGCGTTACTTTGACGCTGACGGTGTAGCTGAGACTCTTGATGACGCAGACATCGATGTAGATGCTGTATCATTCACTCTCGAAGCTGCAGGTGCTAACGATGAGATTGTTGTAAAGACTTCAACAACTGATCCAGAAGCAACTACCCTCAAGCTCGAAGATGATGCTAAGTCAGACTGGTTCACAGTATTCGCATTCGATATCGATACTGATGATTCAATCAACGATATTGAACTCACTACTGTTCCACTCACACTTACCCTTAGTTCATCAACTTACGCTGCTATCGTAGATGACGTAGAACTCGTTATCGACGGTGTAACTATCGATGATGTAACTGTATCAAGTACCACTATCGCTGCTCCAACACTCACTTTCGATGTTGACGGTGATGTAGTAATTGATGCTGGTGACCGTGTAGGTGCTGAACTTAAGGTTCGCTTTAAGTCACTTGCTGCTGGTAACGAGGGTATGACTGTAACAGGTTCTATCTCTTCAACCAACGTAAACAACATCGTTGCTGAAGGTGCTGATGATCTTGACAACACTTCACCAGACCAGCTCACTGGTTCTGCTACAGGTGATGCTCATACTCTCCGCACAACTGGTGTAGACGTATCACTTGATTCAGATTCAGCTGTTGTTACAGCTGGTGATTCAGCAGGTGACGACTACGCTACCTTCAAGATTACTCTTGATGTAACTGCATTCGAACAGGATGTATTCATCTCAACCAACCAAGCAACTTCAGTTGTTAAGTCAGTTGTTGATGGTGCTGGTTCTGCTGTAACAGGTACAACTACTACTGTAATCGAATCTTCTGCTGATGTAGAAGGTGGTTCATTCAAGATCAATGAAGGCGAGACTGAGACTGTTACTATCACAGTAACCTTCGACGCTGCTTCTGCTGGCGCCGCTGCTCGTCTCCAGCTCACTAGTCTTGTATTTGGCGCTACTGATGGTGCTAACAACCAGACTTGGTCAGCTCTTCCAGCTACCGATTACCGAACTGACATCGTTACTCTCGTTAACTAACCTTAACTTGAGTTCGAGTCATACGAAAATCGTATAGCTTGAAAGCAACAAAAAATCCCCGCAAGGGGATTTTTTGTTGTCTTCAGCCTGTACCTTCTCTTTCTCTACATCTCCTAGGATCGGCCTAGGTAGAGGCTTATATAGCAACAAAACCCGAGGACCGTCCTAGGGATATCCCTAGGACGGTCCTCGGGTTGGGTGTACGAGAGCATATACTTATTATATGAGTCTTCGTCCGGTACCATTAGCGCCAACAGAATTTTTCCATCTATATAATCGCGGCACAGACAAGCGTGCTATTTTTCTTGATAGCACGGACTACGCTAGATTTATTGAGTTGTTATATCTCTGTAACACAAAATATGCGGTCAATGTTCGCGATATAAGAATGGTTCATAATAATGTTTTTGAATTCGATCGTGGACAACCATTGGTTTCAATAGGTGCGTATTGTTTGATGCCAAATCACTTTCATCTTCTTGTAACAACAAATATAGAAAATGGAATCAGCTCATTTATTAACAAAGTTTGTACTGCATACTCGATGTATTTCAATAAACGGTATGACCGCTCTGGAGGATTATTTCAAGGTAGATTTAAATCCCAGCATGCCGATAGCGATGAGTACCTTAAATACCTCTATGCTTATATTCATCTCAATCCTGTAAAGCTTATCGATAAGGATTGGAGAGAGCGGGGAACAAGAGACGCAGACAAATCATTTGCATTTGCTGCGTCTTTTCAGTATTCAAGTCTGTCAGATTATCTTGGTGCAGAACGTAATGTGGGGAAGATACTGAGTCCAGCAGCTTTCCCAGAGTACTTTGCTACTCCGGGCGACCACCAGCATGAGCTGTTTGACTGGCTCACCCTAGAACCACCCTCTCCCTAGGACCGGCCTAGGGAGAGTATTTTATAGCTTGCGCGTCGCAAATCTCAGGTATATACTTTTTATATGCAGTATTTAGAACGTAGTACCTACGTCTCTCTCGCACTCCTTTTGCTCGCCCTTTTGGCGGGCTTTTTTGTGTCTGGAGTCACGAGAGCGGCAGAGTCGTGTGGCAGTATTATTGCGCCAGATGGGTGGGAAAATAGTTTTGTAGAACCTGGTCCGATATCAAGTGTACCGATACTCGATTGTCTTGATCCGTTTGAGGTGACGATTGATCCACCGAATCCCTATACGCTCAGTATTGGTGGGGTGGAGGTGGCGGGAGACACCCTTAGTGTGCCGGGTGAGACGTTTTCGGACGTCACCTTTACTGGTGAACCAGCTCAAACGGGGGTTAATCTCTATGCGTTTCGTCACGAGCAGGGCAACTTGGTGTATACACCTATTTATCCGGCATCAATAGCGACGAATGATTACCTTGCATTTGCGGAGACGTACTTCACCGACCCCACCATTCGTGGGCAGTACATGGCGATTGTGATGGTAGAGGAGCGTGATGCGTACTTCTATGACGCAAATGGTGAACCGCTCCTTGATACCGAGGGGGAGGTGGTGGTCAACCGATTTTACAACTTCATGGATGCTGCTGAGCAGGCCTTTGTCCCAAAGACGCCAGAGTTGCCGGTTGGGACGTACACCTTCGTTTGGCGTGAGTACATGCTGTTTAACACGTACCGGAGTATCTTCGACGAAATGCGGTCAATATTTGCGCCAACGGCGTACGCCTTTACTGGTATTCCGCCAAATGTGTATACAAAGACAGTGACAATTACCTCCGCTCCGCCGACACCAGTTGGTGCCTCAAGCGTGCTCTTTCTGCCGGGGATAATGGGGTCTCGGTTGTATGAAGGTAATGATATTTGTGAGGAGTTTGTTATTGAATCTGAAAGGTGGTTTTCAACTGGAGATTGTGCTCAGCTCCGATTACTAACAGACTCTTTCGGTAACTCAATTAACGATATTTATACAAAGAACAAACCCGAAGCTGTGATTGATGAGACATTTGGATTAAATCTGTATAAGTCGTTCTTTGCTGATCTAGAGTCCTGGAAGAGTAGTGGTCTTATCGATAATTATTCACTCGTACCATATGATTGGCGACTTCGACTTGATGAGCTGATTTTTGCCACGCTAGATGATGGCACAGGACAGGTGCGTGTTGATACTGCTATACCAATTCAAGACTCCTATCTCTACACAGAAATTAAAAAATTAGCAGCACATTCAAAGAGTAAAAAAGTGACTATTGTGGCACACTCAAATGGTGGTCTATTAGCTAAAATGTTCCTGGTCCGCTTAGAGCAAGCTAATGATCCATTGCTAGATAAAATTGATAACCTGATATTGGTTGGTTCACCTCAGGTTGGTACACCAGATACGATCGTTGGCATGCTCCATGGTACTGAACTTGGTCCGAATGGTTTCGTGGTCTCACAACAAACAGCTCGTACACTCTTAAATACTATGCCGTTTGCTTTTCATTTGTTACCGAACGAGAGTTACTTTTCGGGGCAAGGTGTGACAACTGTCACTCCTGTCATTACATTTGAGCAGGGAACCGTAACAACACCTTGGATTAATCGATATGGTGCCAAGATCACTGATGCGAGCAAAATGGAACAGTTTATGGGTAGTGGAAGTGGTCGCATACGGCCAGAAAGTTTTGATTTAAATACTCCTGAAGTGGTGGGACAGTATCCCTTTGATACTTATACAAAACGTATTGACGAGCAACTCAATACCTGGACTCCACCACAAACGTTGCGGGTAAAAGAAGTGGCTGGTGTTGGCGTCGAGACGGTCTCAGGTATTACATACTTCACTGATACTGCATGTATTAACCGTAACATCTTCTTCAGGTGTATTCAGTACGCTCCAAAACTCGGTATGCGTCCAAATATGACGATTGATGGAGATGGGACTGTGGTGGCACCCAGTGCCTTGGCGATGGGTAATAGTCTGGCTAATGTTGAGAGGTATTGGATAAATCTCAGAAATTACAATAATGACAATATTGTTGACAGTGTTCATAAAAGTATTTTTGAGGTCGATGATGTATCTAATTTCGTCGCAAATACGATATTGGCAACAACCTCATATCAATATGAGTATATAAGCAAAACGCCACCAGTCCTTCCAAATACCAAGCGTCTCACCTTCACGCTTCATTCACCACTTGATCTACAAGTACGTGACTCTCGCGGGGTGATTAGTAGTACCACACAAAGTATTGAGGGTGGCTTATATCGTCGGTTTGGGGAGATACAGTATGCTTCTCTGCCCGATGAAGGTCTCGAGGTCGAAGTGTTGCTTAATGGTGTAGCCGCAGGTTCATTTACCCTTGAGGTGGCGACGGTAGTTGATGGCGTATATACTCCACGAGACACTTATGCAGCAATACCATCGGGCACCAGTACCAAAGTACTACTGACGGTCGATACTGATACTCCTCCCAATTCAAGTCGCGTCTTCGTTGATTATGATGGAAATGGTACTTCCGATATTACGTATGATACTAAGGGTGAGGTTGTTCCAGTGGTGACATATGACAGTTTGCTACAATTAATTCAGTCACTTGAAGTTAAGCCAATATACAAAAAGTTACTACTTGAAAACGCGCGACTGGCCCAAAAATATGATCTAAAATCGTTATCATCGGCAAAATTTAGTCGACTCGAGTTGATCTCCCTTGAGGTGCTAAAACAGCAGGTGTATCTCTATCATCGCAAGAAAATTCTTTCTACTACACAAAAAGATGACCTGATAAAAATTATTAATCACTTAGTAAGTAACATATGAAAATAATAATCACAGTATTTAGTTTGATCGGTTCACTAATTACATACGTTCTATTCAACAGTAGAGAGGTTGGACTTTGTGATATGTCGTGCGGTGATTGGGTCGGTAGATATCAGAATATTTTTTTATTTTTCCCGATTTTACTTATAACTTCGGCGCTTTTATATAAGATGCCAACTCATGTTTATGAATCCTGGTGGAAGTTTGCTCGAATTACTATACCGGGAGTGCTGTTAGGGTCGTGGCTCATCAGTCTTGGATTGCACCATAATCCTGGAGGATTTTTTAATATGGACAACTATTTTGATTTAGTTGGGTTGGGAATTTTATATCTTATTTTTATCATAGGGTCGCTAGTGCAAATCTATCGAGGATACCGGCTGAAGTAAAAACTAGGGGACTACTTTTGGAGAAAAGGAAGCGGGTGCGCTATACTACGTAAGTAATGTTTAACAAGACCTTTTACAGTTTCTTGTTCAGTTTTGTGGCAGTGGTCGCGGGGGTGCTCCTCTTTATTGTGGTGGTAGGTCTCGGTGCTTAGACTATGATACGCATTACTGATCAGTACTTTTGGAATGTTATCTTCGGCATTTTCTTTATGCTGCTTGTTGTTATGGGGACGATTATCCTCGAGACAGAAGCGCGTATCGCATATACCGAACTGACCCTGGTAGACTTCACGCTCATCACACTCGCAACGTGGCGCCTGATCCGTCTCTTCGTCTACGACAACATCACAAAGTTCCTCCGGGAGCAGTTTTATGACGTAAAGAAAGTGGGGAAGGGATATACGCTTGAGAAGCCAAAGTACGGTCCGCGCCGGACGCTCGCAGACCTCCTCTCGTGCCCATGGTGCTTCGGCATGTGGGCAGCGGCACTCGTAGTATTCTTCTACCTCCTCACCCCGTACGCCTACTACGCGACACTCTTCCTCGCTATCTCGTCAGTGGCGACGTTCCTCCAGATACTCACCAATATGATTGGCTGGCAAGCAGAGAAGTTGAAGCAGGAGGTGGAGGGGTAGCCTATGAGTAATGCTATAGCAATTATCGCCGGACTCTTCCTTATGATCGGGAGCATCGTCCTGATTTTCGGGACAGGTATTTTATTGCTTGGCGGAGCTCATCCACTACTCGTGCCAGCTCTCTCAATCGCAGGACTCGTGGTATCGCTTGCGACCATCATCGGACTGTTTAATAAAAGAGTATTCAAGCACGCAGTGACGTGGCTCGGAATCAATGGCTAGTCGTATATAGTGTCGGGATGCCGGGAATCGAACCCGGACCGCACCCACCCCATGGGCGCACACTACCACTATGCTACACCCCGAATGAGAAGGCGCATGGGAGCTGGATCACATGTAGCCTTCGAATAAGGGATGCTAGCTTTTGCTTACAACCCCGAATAGGCTCGATTATAGCAAACCTTGCTGTGGTAACCAGTCTAGCAACGACTGGATTTTTTAATACATTCTGGTATAGTAGGCGACGTCAGGCTCAAGACAGCCGGTTGGGGAGAGTCACTTCCCAGTAATGTGTGGCAGCCGCCATGCGCCAGCCGAGGTCCAATCTCACTTTGATATTGGGGTCGAACAGCCTCCGTCCGGTCTCGGACGTGTGGCCTGATACTTATCAATTCGTAATCCATACTATTGTGGCAATTACAAAAGCAAAGAAGGAAGATATCCTTGCTCGTCTCAAAGACGTAAAGGATACCTCAGACGCTATTGTGTTCATTCACTACAAGGGTCTCTCAGTCGCTGATACGACTGCAATGCGAAAGAGTCTTCGTGAGGCTGGAGTTTCATACTTCGTCGCCAAGAAGACCCTCATCGCCCGAGCCTTTGACGGTGCGTTCACAGGCGAAATGCCAGTACTCGACGGCGAAATCGCTGTTGCGTACAGTACCGACGCCATGGCTCCAGCTCAGAATATGAAGGAGTTTGGTACCAAGTTTAAGGACAAGGTGTCAATTGTCGGTGGCGTATTCCAGGGTGCATACAAGGATAAGGCAGAAATGACGGCGATTGCATCAATCCCATCACTCGATGTCCTCCGCGGTATGTTTGCTCAGCTCATCAACTCTCCACGTCAGCGATTTGCGGTGGTCTTGAGCAAGGTAGCAGAAACCAAATAGTTACTCTTATTAAAACGTTATATTTATTTTATGACACACGAACAAATCATCGAAGCGGTTGAGAAGATGACCGTTCTCGAGCTCAATACCCTCGTAAAGGCTATTGAAGAGAAGTGG
This sequence comes from uncultured Candidatus Saccharibacteria bacterium, assembly GCA_964618165.1. Classification (GTDB taxonomy): domain Bacteria; phylum Patescibacteriota; class Minisyncoccia; order Phycocordibacterales; family UBA918; genus OLB19. The sequence goes on from CAZTWW010000028.1 coordinate 11,696, forward strand.
GGAGTATCAGCTGCTGCTGTTGCAGTAGCCGGTCCAGCTGCTGGCGGCGACGCTGCAGAAGAGAAGACTGATTTCGCAGTTGAACTCACTGAAGCAGGTGCTCAGAAGATCGCTGTTATCAAGGTTGTGAAGGAAGCCCTTGGTCTCGGTCTTAAGGAAGCTAAGGACGCCGTAGACGGCGCTCCAGCGGTCCTCAAGGAAGGAATGAAGAAGGAAGACGCTGAAGCCCTCAAGGCTAAGCTCGAAGAAGCTGGCGCGAAAGTCACACTTAAGTAATTTCTTCGAAATTACTTATAACAAAAACCGGCGTATGCCGGTTTTTGTGTGTGACTTTCGCGCCAGGGCCGCAGCGATGTGAGTAGCCCATTTCCTAGGGCGACGAACCAGCGAGGCGGGCTCGCAAGTACTTAGTGCTCATAACCAGCGAAGCTGGTGAGAACACTTAGTAACTTGTGAGGGAGCTAAGGTTACTCTCAAGTAATCATGCCTAAAAAGAAAAACGAGACATAAAGTCTCGTTTTTCTTTTTATATTGGCTGCGTAAATGTTGGCTTTTTGATATACTTTACGCATG
>CAZTWW010000029.1:0-10090 GCA_964618165.1 uncultured Candidatus Saccharibacteria bacterium
TCATCGAGGTCACTCGCAAACTGCATAAAGGCTTCAAGTTCACGGAACTGTGCGAGCTCGAGACGAATCTTACCAGCCACCGCCTTCATCGCCTTAGTCTGGGCACTACTTCCTACACGTGATACCGAGATACCAACGTTAAGGGCCGGGCGGATACCCTTGTTAAAGAGGTCACCCTCGAGGAAGATCTGTCCATCGGTGATTGAGATGACGTTAGTTGGAATGTAGGCAGAGACGTCACCTTCCTGGGTCTCGATAATTGGGAGCGCAGTAATCGAGCCACCACCAAGCTCCTTCGAGAGCTTTGCTGATCGCTCCAAAAGGCGTGAGTGGAGGTAGAAAATATCACCTGGGTACGCCTCACGTCCTGGTGGACGACGGAGAAGAAGGGACATCTGACGGTACGCGACCGCATGCTTCGAGAGGTCGTCAAACACCACCACCACATCCTTCCCCTGCTCCATGAAGTACTCGCCAATAGCGGCACCAGTGAATGGTGCAAGGAAGAGCATCGGTGATGCCTCTGAGGCTGAGGTCGCAACGATGATGGTGTACTCCATCGCTCCGGCTTTCTCCAGCTCAGCCATGATAGTTGCTGTCTTTGAGCGCTTTTGTCCGATAGCGACATAAATACAAATTGGTCGCTTGTCTGCTGGTTCGTACTTCTGGTTGATGATGGTATCAATCGCAATCGTGGTCTTTCCAGTACCACGGTCTCCAATGATGAGTTCGCGTTGTCCACGTCCAATTGGAATCATTGAGTCAATTGCCTTAATACCCGTATGAATCGGCTCATTCACACTCGAGCGATCCATCACGCCGTACGCCACACGTTCAATTGGCATATCGCGATCAGTTTTTATTCCTCCCTTTCCATCAATCGGCTGCCCAAGGGCATCAACCACACGACCGACAATCCCAGCACCAACCGGTACCGAAAGCAGCTTCTTGGTGCGGTACACCGTCATACCCTCACGTACGAGACCACTATCACCCAAAATCACCACCTTCACACTGTCCTCCTCGAGGTTCAGGATGAGACCGTAGAGTGCACCTTCGGTTGCGAGCGCCGCCTCAAGGGTCTGTCCCTCGGCGGTAGCAAAAACAACCATTTCCATCATTTGCGCATCATGAAGCCCTTCGATTTCGGCAATACCGTCACCGACAGACACTACTGCACCGACAGATTGCGGGACAGTCTTGAGGTCGAGCCCTTCGATTTCTTTTTTGATACGTTCAATAATTGGTGTACTCATACGGATGGTAATTTACTTAGTAATTGTGTGATAGAGATTAATAAGGGTAGTTTTGTAGGTGGCATCAACTTCAACAGCACCATGACGGAGCTTAGCTCCGCCAATAATGGTCTCATCAACCACCACTTGCGGTGTCACAGCGACACCAAGTTCGGTCATGAGTGCTTGCACGAGCTTACTCTTAGCATCATCGTGAGTGGCGACAGTAAGGACAGCACCCTCGCTCGTGCCGACACGTGCGAGCTCTCGCTCAAGTGTCCGTACAATCCGTGACAACAATCGCTCATGGCCACGACGTGCGAGCACTGACTTGAGGCCTGCAAAAATATCTCCTGGCTTTTGACCAGCTTTGATACATTCAATAACTGCAGTGACGTATACTTCGTGCATATACTATGAAGCGCGTTCCTTGAGCATCTTTTCAACTGCAAGAATCGCAGTTTTTGCAATCTCTGCCTCCGCGTCTTTCTGAATCTTTTCTGCCGCTTCGCTCGCACGGAGCTCAGCACTCCGGATTATGGCGTTTGCCTTCTCCTCAGCCTCACTCGTGATTGCCTCAGCCTTCGCGTCAGCGGAAGCCTTCGCACGAGCATTAATCTCGCCAGCTTCACCATGGGCAGCGGTAAGTACCGCTTGCTTCTCGACGTCAGCCTCAGCCTTGGCTTTTGCTGCCGCTTCAGCGTCTTCAATCCCCTTCTTAATCTTGGCTTCGCGCTCTGCCAACATACGGAGAATTGGGTTGTACAAGAAGTACCCCAAGATACCCATGAGGATGGCGAAGTTGACGATTTGAATGACGATCAGACGAGCGTCGATACCGAAGGCTTTGATGATTTCTTCCATGATGTTCTGCGTGAGACTAATAATTCTTCTGCGTATACAATTTGCTCTATAAGATTTTTAAAATTGGATGAAATGCGAGGCGTGCGAGAAAATTTTTATGAGGTGTACTGAATGGTACAATGAATAAAAATTTTTGAGCAACAACGAAGCAGTTCGCCAATTTAAAAAATCTTTACGCGAACTTGATAACGAATGCTACGAGGAGGGCGAAGATCGCAAGCGCCTCAACCGCTGCAATACCGATAAACATCGGAGTCATTACCTGCTTGGCTGCCTCTGGATTGCGGCCGATTGACTCAAGTGCCTTAGACACAAGAAGACCAATACCAATACCTGGACCAAATACGCCGACGCCGATAGCAATAGCCATAGCGATTGACTTGATAGCCTCAGCACTCATTTCTGATGCCTGAAGGGCCAATTCGATTTCTGTCATAATACTGTGTGAATTACTTTTCTAATGGACAACGCGAGGAGAGAACGTATTCCCTGCTCGTTATTGGCCATTAAACTAATGAGCTGGTTCTTCGGTTGCAATCTTAATAAAGAACAACGTCAAAATCGCAAACACAAAGGCCTGGATAAATCCAACAAATACTTCAAATGCCATGATTGGCACCGGCACCACATACGGTACAAAGAACATGATAACGACAAGCAACGTCTTCCCCGCAAAGATGTTACCGAAGAGTCGGAATGAAAATGAAATGAGTCGAGCAATCTCAGAAATAAGTTCGATGATACCCACCGCAAACGCAAGTGGAGATGAGAAGTTAATAAACTTCCCCGCGTACTTAAAGGCGCCAATAGCGGCAATGCCAGAAAACTGAATGGTGAAGAACGCGATAAGAGCGAATGCTAGGGTAATATTGAGATCGGTAGCTGCTGGATAGAGGTACGGGATAAATTTCTCATGACCGTCATACATAACGTATTGTCCAATTGAGGTCACGCCAGGAAAAAGCCCAAACCAATTGAGAGTCAAAATAAAGAGGCAAATAGTCATCACCATTGGGAAATACTTGCTAGCCAATTCACGACTCTCAAGCACATCAGCCATGTAGTCATACACGCCACCAATAGTGAGTTCAGCTAAACTCTGCAATTTGCCAGGCACAAGCGCAAGGCGCTGTCGTACGACAAATGCTAAAAGTGTCAGGAGTGCCATGCCGACCCAGGCAGTGATGAGTGTCGAGGTAATCGGTACACCAAATATATGTCCCACCACATAAGGTGCGAGAGCGACGTGGATTCCGCCTTCAGCGGCATGTGCAGTAGCAATCAATGACATGAACAATATGGTGCACGAAGGAGACCCTTATGCGCCCGCATCATACCAGAAAAGCCATTTCATGCAACGTGAATAACCTCGTTATTGGGTATGCGGCGGTCGTGGCTCCGGACCAACAATCCCCCAATGAACTCGACCCCAAAGTCGTTCATGGAGATAGTAAAACGCGATTTTGACCGTAATATCCATGAGTCCTACTCCGGCCACCAATGCCAAATTACCGGTCGCTAAAAATACAATCGTCATCGTTGCCCCTGAAGCCACAATCCGCCAGGTTACCCCTTTGACTACACTTCGCCATTTAGATTCGTGCATATACCCACTCATTAACCGCCCAATAATTGCTTCGTCACAACTTTATACTGCTCAACCTGTGGCTGATCAAACGGATTTACATGGAGAAGATAACCAAGCATCATCGTTGATGCCATCTGACACTGCATAAACTCCATAAGCGTCTCTGGTGAGATTACTGGTAATGTAACACTTTCATACATGAGTCCGTTTTGGTCATAGGCCGCTTTGGTGCCAGCCTCAATCGCACCAAGAATAGTACCTAGTGATTTCCCATCAACCATCGGTACCACCCCAGCGAACACCCGCTCTGTCGGCACACTGAGTGTTTGATGCTGTGTCACACTCACAAATGTGGTAAACCGCTCGTTTGGTCCACCGAGGTAGAGCTGCCCAACCGAATGCAAGTCAGTTGACCCAATACTCACCGTCGGGGTAATCCCAACACGTCGGAGTGCATCGCCACTGACTGGCTTCCCAATACTCTCGCCGAGTAGTTGCCGATACCACTTACCCAGTGATTCAAGCGGTGGTGCAAAAAAGAACGTGTCATGTATCCGTATCTTCTCTTGGTATGCATAGAGCTTTGTAAGCGCCATGAGGGCTGCGGGGTTAAGGGCGATATCCGGATGAAGCGAACGCTCAACTGTACGCACTGCCGCCTGACGTAGCTCAGCCGGCGCAAAACCAACGAGCCCGAGCGGCAAGAGTCCGACCGGGGTACATACCGAGTATCGACCGCCAACGCGAGGTGGCAACTCAATGGTGCGCATTTGCTGCTCTTTCGCAGCAGTCAGCAATGGCGAGCCGGTTTCAGACAGTACAACCACCCGTTTTGCATTACGTCCGAATTTTTCGGCAAATGTAGCAAGGAGAATCTCAGCATTGGCTACCGTCTCGGTCGTTGTACCTGATTTACTTATCACGATAAAGACGAGCTCGGCTGCTGACTCCGCTCTCGTGATGATTTTTTGATACACCGATAACGCAGCCGCATCAGTACTCTCTACAAAATACAATCGTGGGAGATGGTGTGGTACCAAGTCTCGCACACCAGCCATGGCATCATATATAGCCTTGGTACCTAAACTCGAACCGCCGATACCAATTACAAAAATATGTCGGAGTGAAGTACTGTAGACCTCATCTATTATCTGCTCCACCATCGGGAGCATATATTCATCGGTTGGTACATTGAGTGAACATTCGGGTTTATCATATCCACCATGTTCAACCACCCGTCGTAATTCACTGAGGTATGGGAGGAGGGAGACGCCGAGTGTCTCGACCGCTGCTGCCGGCAGTGCGCGACTCGCTTTATGATTATAGTCCATACGTTTTTCTAGTATAACGTATTGAACCAAGTGTTCGTTACGCCAAGCCTGGGAAAAAGTCCTCTTTAATCTGAGAGGCAGGGACCTTGAGCGTGCGGAGCGCACTGGTGGCCGCATTTACCATCATTGGTGGACCAGATACGTACCACACACGGTCAGAATAATCAGGTACCCGACGCTTGATAAGCTCAGCTGTCACGTAGCCGGTCTCACCACCCGGTAATGGTTCACCAGTACCAACCACCGAGACAACTTCTGCCACCTGGGTTAATACATCAAGATATGCAGTATCAGCAGCGGTTTGCGTTGCGTAAAGTGCAACAATGTCTCGTGTCGACACCGACTTAAGGAGATGTCTGGACTGACTCACAAACGGTGTCACCCCAATACCTCCCGCAATCCATCCAAGCTTAACAGACTCATCAAGCGGTAGAATGAAATCTCCAGCGCGCTGACTCGCAATTACTTGCCCACCAGACGGTAGATTAACTAATGCTTGCTTAAAGGTACTTGCTTTTTCTGGCACCTTTAATGCTACTTGAAGCATAGTATCTTCAGGTGCTGACGCGATGGTGAAGTAGCGACGAACACCTCGATTATCAGCGTTCGTATGCGGTAGCATCCACTCGAGATACTGACCAGCAACAAATGTCATACCGGCAGGCTTTTTGAAACTAAACTCATAGATACGTGGCGTGAGCTCACGCACACTCACGAGGGTGAGTATCAACTTTTGTCGAACAGACTGCGAGAAAAATACTACATTACCGATGACGAGAGCTAACTCTGGCGACACTACAAATGAACCGAGTGGAGGCAACGAGGCGACAATGGCTACAAAAATTCCATAGTATACCTGTGCCTGCTTGGTACCCGGCATCGTAAATGGCTCGGTGAGCATAAAGCAGGCAAGAAAGATAAATGGGTACGAGAGGAAAAACGTGGTGATAAGCTCGGTACTCGAGAGCTGACTTCCCCACTCGCTCACTATATACCCAATAAAAGCAACCGCGATGAATGACATCACCATCTCTACTCGACGCACCTTAAGAACGACAAGGAGTCCGATTAAGATGAGGGGGATAAATAGAATCGGGTTTGCTACCCACCATGAAGCCCCACTAAAACCAGCTAATGAACCAATCACTACACCAGCGGCTACAGGATTAAAGACGTGTTGCTTCCGCCACACGAGAACATACTTGCTCGCAACCGCAATAGCACCAATAGCAGCATAGGTAAACAGATCATACGGTAATGCCGAAGGTAGCAAGAGGAGAACTAAAATGAGAGCCGTGATGAGCGATGAGAGATGTTGTGCCGGCGCCTTCATGACTACAGCACAGAGGTAACTCATCAACATCGACCCTCCAATGACCACTAGACCAGTTAGAATCAGTTCCGTTGGTGTAAAACCAACAGCACCAATAAAACTCGCCACAATAGCAACTCCATATAAAGCTACCAATCCTTCAAGCACCACTTGATACATTGATGTCCGATCAAGATACGTGCTCACAAATGGAATATGCATAGGTAACAGCAAAACGAGTAAGTAGTATAAGTATACAACAGAGTTGGAAAATGAGTCGCTTACCGCTATACTATAGCTGTTATTTTTAAACCATAGTTATGCCAATCGTTCTTATTGTCGTCGGTTTGGCAGTCGCCGTTGGTCTTGGAAGTTACTTCTTCCGACCAGACGAAACTGCCAATCAAGGAAATGATTTAGTAGTTGAAGTACCGGCTGAGGAAACTCCAATCGAAATGCCAGTTGAAGTACCAGCTGATGAGGTGATTGAAACTGAAACGGTAACAGAGACACCGACCATCCCAAGCCCTACCCCTTCAGTACCAACGCCAGTAACTGTCTATGAAAATGGTACATTCTCAGCGACCGCACCCTACACCGCACCAGGTAATGCCAAGCACAATGTAGCCGTATCACTTACTCTCAGCGGTGACATCGTAACAGGAGCAACTGTGTCATACAGTGGTGACAAAGTAGACACTTCAACCAACTTTCAAAACCGCTTTTCAAATGCCTACCAAGCACAAGTGATTGGTAAAAAGCTCGACAGTATTTCCCTCTCACGAGTTGGTGGTGCCTCACTCACCTCAAACGCGTTTAATAACGCCGTCAATCAAATCAAGGCTTCAGCCAAGAACTAACTCATCATGGAGCAATTCACTACGAGTGCCCTCGGGACAACCTGGTGGATTGAAATCTTTGACGCAATTGATACTGAGCGTCTCGCAACTATCCAGTCGGACTGCGAGGCGCTTTTGCATAGTATCGAAACCCGCTTCTCGCGTTTTCGAACAGATTCGTACGTATCACAACTTAACCAACAAGGAGTGGTTACAACCAATGATATTGACCTCCACGAACTCCTCACTTTAGGACAACAGTTCTACAAAGAAACCAGCGGTGTATTTAACATCCTCATTGGCGATGTTCTGGTTGCGCAAGGGTACGATAGCGGCTATTCGTTTACTGAGCGTGATACCCCGGCCATTATCGGCAATCCGCTTACTGACCTCGAGCACACCAACACCACCTGGACCCTCCGCCGTGGACAAATAGACCTCGGTGGAATTGGTAAGGGTTGGGCGATAGATAAAGTATCTACACTCATCGCTTCATACGGTGTAACAGAGTATCTTATTAATGGTGGCGGTGACATCTATGGCACGAGTGAGTCTGGTGAGCCGATTACCCTGTATCTTGAAGATCCACTCAACGAAGGCCAGTATCTCGGCACGACAGACATTTACCACCAAGGCTTCGCTGCCTCAAGTCCATATAAGCGTCGCTGGAAGAGCAATGTAACCGAGCGTAATCATCTCATCGGTGAACAGAGTGGATATGGCGGCAGTTTTATTATTGCCAAAAATGCTCTTCTGGCAGATATCATGGCAACCGTTAGTCTAATCAGCGAAAGAGATACCCGTCACCAACTCCTTAGGAATCACACCGTTGGCAGTGCCCTCTATCAATCAAACTACGGGAAACTTGATTTTTTTGGATCATTCCCCTACCAACCACTCGATTAAAGCCTTATAAATAAACGTTTTTTTGCTGATACAGGCAAAACCGACTCGTTTTCGTGTAAGAAGTCGGTAATTGACGCGTCATAGGGCTTGGAGGAGATTAAAAGTCCCAAAAGGAGTACATCGATGCTTGCGTTGATACGCATGTTCAACCGGCTAGTTGTATGTCTACTAGGGTTTTGGCTACTCATTGCCAACCCTGCGATAGCAGACAAACAACTGTCCAGGACATATGCGGTCGAACCATCGAATCCGATGGTCAATCCTGCATATGTCGAAGCTCGCGTTCGCGAATATTTTGCGGATATCCCCGTGATGGTGGCTATTGCGTCGTGTGAATCTGGTTTCAGACAGTACGAAGCTGACGGTCGCCTGCTCGTGAACCCCGATCCGAAGTCGACCGCCTCTGGTCTATTTCAGATTCTCTACACCACCCACAAGCCGGCCTGGTCGATCAGTGACACGACCAACATTACCACCCTCGAAGGAAATATGCGCTTTGCGCGCAGAATGTACGAGGAGTCTGGCACAGCACCGTGGGCGAGTTCTCGCTCATGTTGGGAAAAACGTAAACATCGCTACGAGATACTGCTGGCGATGTCGTAATAAGTGTAGCGCTACGTGAGAACGTAGCGCTTTTTGCATTTCTCATAGAACGCCACTTTACCTATCACTATTTTATACACCGCTTTCGACACTATCTGTAATTACAGTTTCCGGCACTGGCTCCGGAGCAGGCTCAGACGGTTCTGCTACCGCAGGAATCTCGCTCAGCACCGGTGACTCTTCAACAACCGGTACAGACTCTGAATCTGGAATAGGTACGGGTTCCGGAACTACCTCACCTCCCCCACTTGATGATGAGTCACTAGTCGACTGACTAGTCGCTGGCACAGACGCTGGTATGCCTTCTAGATTTTCGATACGTGAACGGAGTGCCTCGTTCTCTGCTTCCAGTGCATCGAGACGTGCATCTTGTTCAGTCACCTTCGCCCACATTTCTTGAATTGCCTCAACCACGACTGCAATCAAATTCTTTGAGTTAAGTGACCAGTACTCCCCTCCCTTACTCACCACCTCTGGTACCACGAGATCAACTTCTTGCGCAATAAAGCCGATTTCCGTTTGCTCACCAAAGCGGTCAGTATCAAGCCAGTTGTACCGCACACCACGGAGTGCCAACACCTGATCAAGCGCACCAGTTATCTCCGTCACATTAGTCTTTAAGCGTGCATCAGACGGGTCTCGAATGATGTTACCGTTGGCGTCAGTCGTGAGATTCGTCGCACCACCAAGAAGATTAGTTGCTCGTATCGTACCGTCGACTGTCAGCTTCTCAACCGGTGTCGTCGTTCCAATCCCAACATTGCCACCAAAGTACGAGCGCATCGTGCCCGAAGCATAAAATGCAAACGCGTTATTATTCGTTCCATTATCATTTGCGAGGAAGCCAAAATAATTATCATTGTTGTAACCAAATGCATTAAAGCTAATTCCAGTACTATTGGGAATCAACTCTGAATAAATGTTTGAGTCAACACCAATTGCGATATCGGACGCTCCCGCCACAATACTTTGTCCAATTGCTGTGCTACCAGAGACTTGGATAGCCTGGCCGGCAATACTATTCGTACCTGTAGTCGAAGCGTTTATTACAATATCTTGACCAATAAGGGTTCGTGAAGACGATGAACTAATCGCTCCTGCATCGATGATTTCTATGGACGCTCCCGTTGCAATAAAATCGGCACCTGCCTGTAGATTTAGATTGGTAAGATCGATGAGCGACACAAAATTGGTTGCGCCAGCAAGACTATTAACCGCATTCCCTGCTGATGCACGCGTAATCATTTGCGCATTCATGCGATTGCCACCATTTGTAATACCAGCACTATCAAGGTACAACGTCTCAAGTGAGTTAGTAGCGGCAATGGTCAATCTAGCGTTACCGATTGGCGATGTAGTCCCAATCCCCACTCGTCCACTGAAGGTTGAGGTACCGGTAAAGGTAGAAGTCC
>CAZTWW010000030.1:0-9664 GCA_964618165.1 uncultured Candidatus Saccharibacteria bacterium
GTTCCCTTAGGACGGGACTGCACTATCCGTTGTGCTATGAGGGCAGGTGCGGGTATCGTAGCACAAAACCCTGCTATACTAGAAGGGTATGGAACCGTCCACTCACAACCATGACGAAATTGTGAAGCTCCTCCGTGAGAATCAGGCGTTGTTACTTGAGAATAACGAGCTTCTGCATAAGCAGGAAGTGCGAGAGCGACGACGACTTATTTTTAAGGTGGTCTGGTACACCATTCTCCTTGGTATCCCGATGATTGCGTACTACTACCTCTACAGTATGTTTATGGGTACACTCAGTGGTGGGATGGTGTCTCCTACTGAGGGGGCAGTAACTCCAGAGACACTCAATCAGCTCTTAGAGCTGTATAACGTACGGTAGAGCGTATTTATATCTATTTATTCGCCCCACAGGGCTCATGGTTGAAAAATATCTATAAACAGGTACAATGTGCCACACTGCTTGGGTAGCTCAGTTGGTAGAGCATTTCCCTGAAGAGGAAGGGGTCGGCGGTTCGAGCCCGCCCCCAAGCACATATGAAAAAACTCCCCCCTGGGAGTTTTTTTCATATGTGCTTGGGAGGACGACATTAATATGTCGTCCGTGGCGGGCTCGAAGCTCCGGATGATGTCGTTGTAACTTATTGATGCATTCATCTTGCGTTATTTCATATATAATGAGTACATGTATCTTGAACAAGATTGGGTACCACCAAAAACCGAAGTAACAACCTTTATGAACCAGATTTTAGATGCTGGAGTTGTTTCTGAATCAGATCTCGCTCGCTATCGTGAACGCGGAGGGTCGATTGAAATGCTCCTGAACGATTTCGTTAAACAAGGGTACTTACTTCACGGTTCTGGCATTAAGGTGTCTGTTCTTGAACCGTTTGCGGGTGATGATGATCATGACGAAGAAAAGCGGGCTACTGGTGTCTATGCCACGTCGCTACCAGCGATAGCTCTCTTTAAGGCTACTGTCTCACAACAGGTATTAGAGTCCCAATTTACTTCTGTAACCAGCGGTTGGGGTACCGCCCATGAGGATGGTCAGTTGATAGCGAAACTTTATGCTACAGAATCAATTGATAACGCTCGTCGAAATGGGTTTGTGTATGTAGTTTCTCGCGATAGTTTTACAAAGATTGATGAGGGTGAATATATTGCTTCGGGTCCTGTGACTCCAGTTGTATGTGTGCCAGTGGAGTCTATGGATCTAAGTACACCTGTAGAATCTAGTTATGAAAACAATCATTCTTGATCATGACATAGGTACTAATCCTGACGACTTTTTTGCGTTACTCTTACTGCTTAACAGTCCTGAGGTATCTCTTGCTATGACAATTTCCGGTAATAACTTTCCGCTAGAACGAGCACAGATGATGGGTCATATACTCGCAAAATCTGGGAACGAGCATATACCAAGTTATGTTGGAGAAAAAACTGGTACGATTGATTTTTATGGACAGAGATACCAATCTGATCTGGTTGTAGAGGATAGTTATATTGAGGCAGTAAAGAGAATTATTGAATCATCTAACGAAGTTGTCTATCTATGTATTCAGGGGATGTCTAATCTCGCTACGTTCTTAAATACGTATCCAATGTACCAAGATGCATTCACTGTGGTGCATATGGGTATGCGTAGACCCACCGAGATCTATAGTAGCGGTGGCACAAATATGGAAGCTGACCTAAACGCTGCACACTTTGTGTATCAGCTCGGCCTAAAGAAATTATTTGTGGTTGGTGGTCATACCACCACTCAAGATGCTATTCGAGTTACACCGCAGACTACGCTTTACAAAAAATTAGAGACTTCGACAGAACCGTTACATAGAATGTTATTTGCCGATTTGTTGGCATTTTATGAACGGCGCGGTATTTGGCCAGCGCTCCATGATCCACTTGCAACATCAGTCGCTTTGGGTCGAGAGTATGTTACGTTTGATGATGTTGCTGTGACATTTAGAGATGATGGCTGGTATCAAATTGACGGGCAAACAAATGTTCTTCTTTCAAATGATATAATCCATGATTATCAAGGTTTTATGGAGTTGTGCACTGAGCGTATTTGATTTACTCAAATAGCGCCCTAGACAAACAAATTATTGTGGCATATCATAAATCTGCTATGAAGTTGACACACCACATCGCTACCTGGAGCAGTTTCTCCTCATCCTGTGTATCTCGTATCCGCACTGGACGGTAGCGTTTGAATCGTTGACTCTCAATTATTCAAAATCCGCCGTCTGAGGCGGATTTTACATTCAAAAGACGATGCTCAGAATTGTTCATTGAGAAAGTAGAAAAGAGGGAGATAAAGTATGTGTGAGTCTCTGTACTACACCGAGGATGCAACCCCGGTCCATAACATTCATCGTGATGAGGTGGAGGATGTTCCTAGCCATCAACTTTCGGAATCGGGTGTGGCTGACTATGATGTTGCCTATGAGTCGCTTCGGCGCATCATGGTCGCGGCTACCGAGGCGGTGACTGATTTGCCATCGCTCCGCGCGGCGGTGTGTGAGTGGGTGCTGGCGACCGAGCAGGTGCGTTCGCCACACCGTACGGCTCCAACCAAAGACGGAGTCGTTGTCCACTTTACGACGTTGTCTCAAGACGGGGCATGGCAATTCAATGTCTATCGGGTGGTGTGCGATATGAGTTTGCAAGGGAAGCTCCTTGCTCGGTACCATGACGGGTACTGGTGAACACAAAACCGGCGGACCAATCATGGTCTCGCCGGTTTTCTTGTCTACCTAGCCCTTAGCGTGGACTTGGGATTTGACCCGGAGTTGGGTGCTGCGGTTCTTATCAAGCTTCGGGAGGCGAATCTCGAGGAGTCCGTGCTTCTCCTGAGCATCGGCTTCATCGATAACGACTTCTTCCGGGAGGAGGAGGGTACGTGAGAACGAACCCCAGAAGAGCTCACGGTGGAAGTAGTTATCATCCGCCGTCTCCTGGAACTCTTCACGGATACCACGGATGGTCACCATATCGCGGGTGATTGAGATGTCGAGATCGTTTGGACTCACACCAGCGACGAGCGCCCGTATCACAATAGCGTCTGCGGTCTGGTACATATCGACGGGGAGTTCGCCCTCTTGTGGAGCGTGGTCGTGTATATCACCATCCTGCCAGGAGTCTTCTTCTGGTTCAGCGTACTCGTCGACTTCTTCTTCCTCGTCCCCGTAGGCATGGTCGTCATTAAGGACACGATCGTAATCGTCGTGTTGGACGTTGCCGGTGAGGCGTTCGAGGAATGATGGTTTTTTCATAGGAATGAACTATACAGTCTTACGTTCTAGCTGTTTGATCTTTTCAAATAAGAGGAAGAGCACGATGATGCCAATCCAAACGAAGAGGAAGACACCAAGGATGGTCTCCCCACGTGCATCCATTATAAAAAAGTTAAAGAGGGCATGCAATACAATAGCCAGGCATAACCCAAACATGCCGGCGACGATTTGCATGACCTTACTTTGATAAAAGGCAAAAGCCAAGAGGACACCGACGGTACCAGAAGCGAGGACATGAAGGAGGGTGGCACCGAGAAAACGGAAGGAACCAGTCAGAGTAGAATTGAGGTAATCACCAGCCATGAGTGGAGAGAGGAGAAAGAGGGTGTTCTCAAGGGCTGCGAACCCAAGCGCTATCGTAATCATGTAGATAATCATATCTATTGGCTCATCGACGGCACGGTTCCAGAGGATGACACCAACAGCAAGCATGTACTTAAGGGTCTCTTCGATAATTACCCAGGCGAAAATGAGGTCGATACCGGTATAGAGCTCAATTGCCATCTTTTGAAGCGGGAGAGCGAGGGGTACGACCGCCATACCTGCGATGAAGGTGATGGCGATAAGGAGTAGCGGCTCTGGTTTCTTCTTGTCTTCTCTAAGCCAGAACCATAGCCAAAAGATAGCGGGTATAAGACCGCTCGTGAAGGCAATTGCAAACGCCTGCGGCGTGATGTCCATGTCTGTATTGTAGCAGGGGAGATGTGTCTCAAGACTCAGTGTGGTGGGGAGACAGGATAAAGAAAAAGGCGCCCGTAAGCGCCTTTGTCGTCATTCTCTTTGCGTGACCATGTGCGAATAGTCTGCGCGCTCGATTTGCTTGAGAAGAACGGTGCTGTTCAGCGAAAACAGTTCGGTCGCATAGCGTCCACCCCCGACCACCTCATACCAATCTTCACCTCGAGCATCTAAAAGCAGATAGCAACAGATTGGTGTGGCGCGATTGATAAGGATGTCGACGAGAACGTCACCTTTTTCGTCAGGAATAGTCTTCCTCTTACTGAAAACAAGTGCCATCAGTTCACCATCTGGTATTTTTTACCAGCTTTGAGGTCTATCTCGTTATCTCCGAGCTGGAGTTTGTAGTACACCTCAGTCACTGCATTTGGTTGGTTGTAGACGGTGACGACATGAGCTTGCGGCATGCTGGCATAGCCTTCGATACGCACTTTAAGCTTGCCAGATGTTTCGAGTACTACTCGACGATCGTTTACATCAAACTCGACAATTTTCAGCATTAAAGCCCCCTTGGATGCTGTCTGGGGTGAAGCGTAACAAATCACCATGTAAAACTCAACCCCGCCAGGGTGGCGGGGTTTTGAGTTACTTAATGCCTTGTGGCCACGGGGCGACGATGAGCATATCGGCATCTTTCATATGAGTCGGGAGTTCTTGCCAGATAGCCTCAGTCACAAATGGCATAAATGGATGGAGGAGCTTCAGTGACGTGGTGAGGCAGGTGATAAGGACCTGCTGCCGTGCAGCGCGAAGGCTCGCGTCTTCGCCAGCGAGGATATCTTTTGATTCCTCGAGGATGATGTCTGCAAGCTCGTGCCAGACGTAGTGGTACGCTTTTTCACCGGCGAGATAGAGATTAAACTTCGCAATCTCAGCATCGATGTCACTTACTTTTTCACGGAGTGTGGCGAGGATTGCTTCATCACGGGCACTGAGGGTGACTGGTGTAGTGTTATCAAAGTCGCTCGTGTGGGTGAGGATAAAGCGACTGATGTTCCAGATTTTGTTGGCGAAGTTCTTGTACCCCTTAATGCGGTTCTCAGAGAGGGGCATATCGTTGCCGGGCGCTGCACCAATGACGAGTGAGAGACGTGTCGCATCAGCACCATACTTCGCAATCATGGTGAGGGGGTCGATGATATTACCGAGTGATTTACTCATCTTCTTGCCTTTTTCGTCACGGACGAGACCGTGGAGGTAAACCGTCTTAAACGGCACTTCACCGGTGAGGTAGCCACTCATGAGAATCATGCGAGCCACCCAGAAGAATAGGATGTCGTAGCCGGTCTCGAGGATGGTGGTCGGGTGGTAGGTGAGGCTGTCTTTGGTATCCTCTGGCCAGCCGAGTGTAGAGAGCGTCCAGAGACCTGATGAGAACCAGGTATCAAGCGTGTCTGGGTCTTGATTCCAGCCTTCGCCTGGTGAATCAATCTGTACCTTAACGTCGCCATCCTTAAACCAGGCAGGGACGCGGTGTCCGTACCAAATCTGACGACTGATACACCAGTCACGGAGATTATGAATCCAGTGAAAGTAGGTCTTATTAAAGCGGTCTGGGTAGATTGAGACACTGCCGTGCTCGACTGCGGCAATCATGAGGGCTTTGAGGGTGGTGGTACTGCCACTCTCAATACCGGCAATTGTTGAGTGGGGGATAGTGAACTCCTTGTTTACATCAATGAACCATTGTTCTTTAATCTGTGGTTCAATCATGCCACCACCACGACTATTGGTGGCGACATTGTGGACGTAGTTCTCATCGACTGAGACGAGGAGACCTTTTTCTTTGAGGCGCTCCACAATAAGTGGGCGCGCCTTCTTGATGTGTTGCCCGGCAAGCTCGCCCGCAATTGGGAGGAGGATACCGCGCTCATCAATGATCTGCTCTTTGTCGAGATTGTGCCGTTCGGCGATTTCAAAGTCGACGGCTGAGTGCCAGGGGGTAATGGTCATGACACCAGTGCCCATCTCTGGATCAGCAGCCTCGTCCTTAATGATGGTGGCGGTAATTGGACCATTAATCCACTCGACCTCAATCTGCTGCCCGTGAGTGTACTCACTGTAGCGGGCATCGTCTGGATGCATCACGACGTACTTGTCACCAAACTTCGTCTCGGGACGCACAGTACCAATGGTAAATGGGCCGTACTTGATGTAGTAGAAGGGATCCTTCTGCTCCACATAATCGACCTCATCGTCTGAGATAGTCGTCTGCATCTTCGGGTCCCAGTTTACGATACGGGCACCACGGTAGATGAGTCCGCCGTTATACATACGGATGAATGCCTCTGTCACGGCGCGGTAGCGGGCATCATCAAGGGTGTAGGCGTAGCGTGACCAATCAAGGCTTGAGCCCATCTTTTTCGTTTGTTCAATAATAGTCTCCTTACTCTCTTCAGCAAAGGCTTTGACGCGTTCAAGGAAGGCGTCGCGGCCGAGGTCGTGCCGAGTCTTGCCTTCAGCTTTGAACATTTCTTTCTCCACCTTCTCTGAGGTGGCTACGGCAGCACTATCGGTGCCAGGGATCCAGAGGGTGCGCTTACCCTGCATGCGCGCATGGCGGACGAGGATGTCTTCGATAGCGAGCATGGCAGCGTGACCCATGTGGAGGGTGCCAGTCACGTTTGGTGGCGGGAGGACGATAGAGAACGGCTCGGCGTCAGGCTTCGTGACTCCTTTTTCGATACAAACGTCAGGGTTGAAGTAGCCTGATGTTTGCCATTTGGCATAGAGGGTGTCCTCCGTCGCTCCAGGGTTATACGGACTTAAAAATACCTCGGGAATGTTTGGTTTTTGCTCGCTCATAGTCTTCGCATCGTAGCATGAATACAGGGTGAAATAAAGAAAGGTCCGCGCAGGGCGCGGACCGGGAGCGGGTCGACCTTAGAGGTCGACCAAAAACTCATTTTGTTCCCACGAAGACAGCGTTCTGTTCTTCGTGATTGCCACAGGTGTGGCTGACTCCTCGCCGTGTTCATAGTAGTCCTCGCCGGCATACGGCGGTGGGATGGGCGGGAGTTGGGCGGGCGAAGCCTCTGTCTCCTCATGAGAATTGGGAACATGGTTATTGGTCACAAAGTACGTCATAGTACCTCCTCTCTGGTGGCTGCGGTCGTTATCGACCGCTCGGGGTCCGTATCTAGATGATGAGAAATGGAGCCGGAGCGAGCGATAACAAACAAAGGCGGGGTTCCCGTAGGGAACCCCGCCTTTGTGTTTGTGACATTTATTTTTATATCGTCACGAAAGCACCACGGAGTTCCCGCTTCGTAAACCAAAAATAAAATGAGGTGGCAATAAGGTGCAACATAGGTATAAAAATACTATAGCACAGGAAACCGAGTCGGCAACACGCGCTAGAGCGAGCGATTACCTTCGGCACGGATGAGCCCGATGGCACCAGCGGTGCGAGCACTTGCTACTTGGGCGTGTCCCGCGAGGGCTATCATGACACTGTTATCGGTCGAGAGGTGGCGGTGGGGGAGGTAGACCTCGATGTGTGGATGAGTCGCGAGGAGCTTTTCAGTAAACGTCTGCCGGAGGAAGGTATTGGCCGAAACCCCGCCACCAATAATGAGCGTGGCGATATTGTAGTGGTCAATTGCTTTTACTGTCTTCGTGTAGAGCGATTCAATCGCTGCGTCTTCAAAGTCTCGCGCGAGCGTGTTGATGTCGTCTTCAGAGAGTGTCTTGCCGTCGACGAGGTTGCGCACTGCAGTCTTAAGCCCAGCGTACGAGAAATCAAAATCATCACTCTGGGCCATGGGGCGGGGGAGGGTCTTGCCGGCAAATGGTGGGAGGTTGGCTTGGCGAGCGAGCGCAGCGCGCTTTCCGATCTCTGGTCCGCCTGGGTAGGGGAGTCCGAGGAGACGGGCAACTTTATCAAATGCTTCACCGACCGCATCGTCACGGGTCTCGCCAATCTTTTCATAGCGACCCCAGTCCGTCATGAGGATGAGCTCGGTATGGCCACCAGACACGAGGAGGGCGAGCGCCGGGAACGGAATCGGCGCGAGTGCATCATCAACCTCAACATCATAGAGTGAGGCGAGGATGTGTCCCTCCATGTGGTTGACAGGGACGACGGGACACTTGAGGATGCTCGCGAGTGCTTTGGCAAAACTCACACCCACCCATAAGGCTGGCTCAAGCCCTGGACCACTCGTGACCGCGATGAGGTCGATATCAGGAAGTGAGTGTGACTGGAGAAAAGTAATAAGATCGTCGGCAAGGCCGTCTTCGCGGGCAAGTATCTCTCGGAGCTCTGCCTCGTCACTAATAGGGGTACTACCTGCCTCTAGGAGGTCGGCTTCAGTAAGGGCTTTTAGGAGCATGGGGACGAGGGTCTTCGCGTGCTCACGCTTGGCGACCGCCGGGAAGACACCACCGAATTCTTTATGGATATCAACTTGAGAGAAAAGCGCGTTACCACTGAGGGTGTACGTCGCGGTTGGGAAATCACCCGTCACGTCGACGATGCTGACCGCGGTTTCGTCACAACTGGTTTCGATAGAGAGGATACGCATAAATACAAATGAGAAGGTGAGGACTTGCACCTCACAGTACTACACCTAGGAGCTGGACTGGTTGCCCGGGTTTTGCGAGGGTACTCATGTGTAGTCCTACTGTTACCCTTTATTCGGTACGACCTTTTCGTCTCTTCTCAGGTCAATTACTATACCACGAATTAGGTAAAAATAAATATTAAGATAAAAACGCAAACGGGAGGTCCCGGAAGCTTTTTACTTTGATACTGGCTGCGTTCTTATGTCCTCCGCCACCATGAGCTTCAGCGATTGCGGCTACATCGACATCATCTTTACTCCGGAGAGAAATATTGACCCCGCCATTACTGCGGTAATACACGATGCCAATGGGACGTCGACCCTCAGCCTCATTCAATTCTGCGAGCTGGTTGCCGAGGACTGAGCGATAGAGGCGCGATGCATTGATGGCGTACATGATTTCTCCTTCAAACTCGACAAGCTCGCGATACTGCATAAGCTTTGCGATGAGTCCGTCTTCAAATTTGGCAAGGAGCGCACCTTTGGCGATAAAGTTGATGAGATTGTTATCGTTCTTGAGTTGTTCGATGAGCTCGTCCCAGGCAGTAAATGTCATCGGGACTTGATGGAGTGCCACATTAAACTCGCGGTGTTCAATCAGGGCAAAGCGCCAGAGGTCATGATCCTCGACATACAGAAGGATGCTCGGTACTGGGACACCAGGGTGGAAGTACTGCCAGGCGAGAACGCATCCTGAGTGATTATTATCAAAAATATTCTGCGGGTACGTGCGGACAGCTGCTTCGGCCGTCTGATGGTGGTCAATAACTACGACGAGTTCATTCTGCTCATTGAGGCTCTTTAAGAGCGGTGCATGAAACGAGAAGTCGACAATGTAGACCGTCTTACCGATGAGACCCTGGGGGAGGGTACCGTGGTCCTTCCAAGGAATGTATGAGGCGGTGTCGCCGAACTTCTTCCAGGCGGCATAGGCGGCACCAAAGCCGTCACTACAATCGCCATGGTAGATGACGACAATGTTATTGAGGGTGACTTCCATAGTATCTAGTGCGCGATAGAAGGATCGAACTTCTGGCCTTTTCAATGTCAATGAAACGCTCT
>CAZTWW010000031.1:0-8622 GCA_964618165.1 uncultured Candidatus Saccharibacteria bacterium
GCCAGCATTCATCCTGAGCTAGGATCAAACTCTAATTAAAGACAGGTACTGAGAAGTAAACTTCTCATGTATCTGCGCCGAAGAGTATATGTGTCGCGTGTACTTATTCGCGACGCACTCATTCGACAATTTACCTAAGGATAAGACAAAAGAATGTACGAATACAATCGATTGTCTCATTTGTGCTGATGCATACCGTTTTCAAACAGTTTTAAAAAACTATCAAAAACAATATACGTACTGATATTAAGTTCACGCGACTCCCAGTCAGCGTGACTTCCGTGACTACCCATGCTTTCGCAGTGAGTAACCTCGGCTTGTCAATTTGCAGTGCCCCCTTCGAAAGCCAATCAGCTAGATAAACCAGCTGAGATAACCTCCGATGAACAGTGCGAGCATTATACAGATATCAAAAATAATTGCAAGTACCTACCTGGGCACGGACCGTCCATTCCTCTGCCACCCCTTATCTCGCACACCCCAGACTGAGTGTCCTCATCATAAATAAGGCTTCATTACTATGCTATGATACCGGTACCATATGCTTAAAACGCTTCTCTATTTTGGGCTCGAATGTGTCCCAATGCTGCTCTATTATGTGGTGAGTTTTCGCTACGATTTTCATACCTCTACCGCTATCTATGTGGTCGCAACCGCAATTGTAGTGGCGCTCATGCTCTTTCTCCAAAAGCGTCTTCCCTACCTCTCGCTTATCTTTGGCTTTTTTGTGATTGCCTCTGGGGTCGCTACCATCTTTAGTGAGAACCCAGACATAATTATCTTTTCTGATACTGTCTACTTCCTCTTTGGAGCCGCTGTCCTTGGGTACAGTCTCACCAGGCGCCGCACACTGCTTGAAGTCTTATTCTCTCCCTCGTTTGCAATCACACAGACCGGCTGGCGCGTCCTTACCTGGTCATGGATTACGGTGTTTATTATTGCCGGGGTTACTAACGAACTCGTCCGTATCTATATGACGCCGGAGTGGTGGATTGGGTTCCAATTTTGGCGAGGCTGTGCAATTGCTGGTATCTCACTCATATTCATCGGTATTACCCGTCGTCACCGACTACCCGAAGCCACCCCTTGGGGAATACGTGTCCTTTCATAGTTTTATGATTCGGCCACAATAGCGTACAATGCAACCTGTATGACTATGACCGAAACCATCGTAATGTCTGTCGGCGGATCGTTGATTGTCCCAGACGGCATCGACACCACCTTCCTGACCACTCTTAAAGATTTGATTACCGCAGAAACGACCGGCACCGGTCGTCGTTTTATTATCATCGCTGGCGGAGGCAAGACCGCTAGACGCTACCAAGACGCTGCAGGGGCTGTCACGACCCTCACCCGTGACGATCTTGATTGGCTTGGTATCCACGCCACTCACCTTAACGGCCACCTGCTTCGTACCATTTTCCGCGATATTGCGTATCACATCATGATCAAGAACCCTGACGATGTGATTGATGTGCCTGCAAATTACCAAGTCATAATCGCAGGAGGCTATCGCCCCGGCTGTTCGACCGACCTCCGTGCCATACAGATCGCCGAGAAGCTCGGCGCCACCAAGGTCATCAATCTCTCCAATACGGACTACGTCTACACCGACAACCCGCACACCAACCCTGATGCCACGAAGATCGAAGACATCACCTGGAGCGACTTCCGCAAGCTTATTCCAGACGAGTGGGAACCGGGGCTCTCGGCCCCGTTTGATCCGGTAGCGGCCAAGGTCGCCGAACGCGACCAGATTGAGGTCGCTCAGATTAATGGTCTCAAACTCGATCACCTCCGCGACTATCTCGCTGGTCGCCCGTTTGTCGGGACGCGTATCCATAACTAATATTAAACACTACTATATATAGTAGTGTTTAATTCACCTAACGTCAGCGTCATCACGAGACGGTGATTACGCACTTAACCAAAAACCTTTCAGTTAACTGAAAGGTTTTTGGTTATAGTGTAACGCTGATGGTTAGAGCTTGAGGCTAGCCACAAATGTTTCTATGGCAGTTTCCAGCTCTGCTATCGAGCCACTATTCATGATAGTGTAGTCGGCCATCTCCATGACGCGCGCCTTTTGCATGCCGTGAGGGTCAGGATCATTTTTCTCGAGCGCTTCCTGCTCAACAAATTGCTCAAATGTCACCTGATCGGTCTCTGATCGGCGTGCCTGCACGCGCTCGAAGCGTATTGCTTGATCCGCATCTACCGCGAGAAGTACGCCACCAACTTGCTTCAAGGTCTCTGCTTCAGCTACTGCTCGAATAGACTCTACAATCGCTTTAGTTACACCTGCGGCAGTAATCTTCTTAAGTGCCTCAGTGACGAGGAAGTCGTTCCCGTAGCGAGCCCGGAGCTCGTTGGCGGTCAGTCGCATTTGCGAACGTGTTTCAGGGAGTCCCTGCTTTTGAATTTCCTCAAGAATAATTGAACGACTTGAGTAGTGTGTAAAGCCATGGTGAGTAACGAGGTAATCAACCACCGTTCCCTTCCCTGCCCCATCAGTACCTGAGATGCCGAGCAATACCATGTTATTTATTTGTGGTAGTAGTTTGCACTGCACGCTTTGCTTGCCATTCAGCGTAGGCGACAAGCATTGGACTCGCGATAAAGATAGATGAGTAGGCACCCGCGAAGACACCCGCAATCAAGACCAGAGCGAAGGTCTGAGTAACACCACTCCCAAAGAAGTAAAGTGCGAGGAGTGCAAAGAGTACCGTGAGTGACGTATTAATCGAACGTGGCATTGTCTCATCAACCGCCTCACCAACGAGGTCAGCAAACGGTCGCGTAATAGTGTAATCTACCTCTTCGCGGGTGATACCACCCGGTTCTTCTACCTTGGTACGGTGCTCGATACGATTCTGCACAAGCTTCTCACGCACACGGTCAAAGATAACAATCGTGTCGTTTACGGAATACCCAAGAATGGTAAGGAGTGCCGTCACAAAGAGCACATCAACCTCAATCCCAAGGAAGTAGCCAAGAAGCGACATCACCGCAATCGGCACGAGGATATCATGAAAAAGTACGAGCACCGTCATCGAGCCGTACACCCATGAACTCACCGGCTTACCAATGCCCATAAAGGCATACGCCACATAAATGATAATCATCAATAATACTGCTCCAATAGCCCAGAACGCTTTATCTTTCATCTCTTGCCCAATCACTGGACCAACCGTGGTCGTTCGGGTAATCGCGGCATCAGCGCCAATTGAGGTGAGTTTGGTCTCAAGGGTCTTTTGTTCTTCAACTGAAAGTGTACGGGTAGTCACAATGTAACTTGAGCCTAGTTCACTCGATGATTCACGGACCGCACTATTATCGTAGCCAAGCTCAATGAGCGACGTTTCCACTACTGACTTCTCTGGCATCGTTCCATAGCGAATCTCAGTGAGTGAACCACCGGTAAAATCAATACCAGGCTTGAGTCCAAGGATGCCAACAATGAGTGCGCTCGTGATAACAATTGCCGCTCCGATAAGGAGAAATAACTTTCGATAGAAAATAATCTTCATACTATTTTTTGACTAGACCAGTTCCGAGTAAATATGGCCACACTCCCTTATCTTCACGGCTTACATCCGGGAGCGCAATGAGGAGGGTGCGAGTGAGCACAATCGCCGACATAACTGAGATGATAATACCGATACCAAGCACGAGTGCGAAGCCCTTAATCATCGCCGTACCAAACCAGAAGAGAATTATCGCTGAGATAAGACCGGTGATGTTACCATCGCGGATCGCACTCCAGGCACGGGCAAAGCCCTCCTCTGCCGCTTGGCGACTCCGCTTTCCGCTGCGGAACTCTTCTTTCATACGTTCAAACACCAGCACATTTGCGTCTACCGCCATACCGAGCGAAAGGACAAAGCCGGCGAGACCCGCTGCGGTCAAAGTGACCGGAATAAGCTGGAAGACGGCCATATTCATGACAATGTAGAGAATAAGGGCGATACTCGCAATAATTCCAGGGACACGATACCAAGCAATCAAGAAGATTGAGATGATAGCAAAACCAACAATACCGGCGATAAGACTCTGGTTAATGACACCAACACCAAGAGTGGCATCAATGGTCTGAGTACTCGCGAGCGTAATTGGTACTGGTAAGGCACCGAAGTTGAGATTCTGCGCGAGCGCCTTCGCCTCATCAGGGGTAAAGCCACCAGAGATAGTCGCCCGACCACCTGAGATCGGCTCGTTAATACGCGGTGCTGAGATTATCTCTCCATCGAGGAAGATAGCGAGCTGCTCACCGACATTCTCCCGGGTAATCTTCTCAAAAAGCTCCCCACCCTCAGCAGTAAAGGTGATTGCGACCAGGGGCTCATTTGCAAGCTGGCCAGACTGACCACCAGCAAATTCGAGTGCTGCACTCTCAAGATAGCGTCCAGTAAGACCGGTATCGGTATATGGATTAAGCGTATCGACTGACTCACCATTCACCTCAACATTCCCAATGACTGCCCCACTGCCAGACGCATTAGCACGGAGTGTCTCGGCTTGCTCAGCGGCAATCACCGCCTCAGCGTCCATGAGCTTAAACTCAAGGAGTGGCGTCCGGCCAATTTCGGCAACAGCCTCCTCTACACTCGTCACACCAGGAAGCTCCACCACGAGACGATGCTGTTGCTCTTCAGCGGCAAAACTACTTTCCTCAACCTGAATAATTGGCTCTGATACACCAAGACCGTTCACGCGACGCTCAATCACATCACGGAGCACATTCATGAGGGCTGGTACTTCAGCGGGTGCAATCTTCGAGACATCAGCCTCATAGACAAGGTGACTACCACCGGCCAGATCAAGACCAAGCTTAAATGGGAAACGCGCACCATCCGCCGTCGCGTTATGGTACACAAAATAAGTAATTAAAAGACCGAGAAGCAACACCACTGTAGCCCGAAACATGCGAATGAATGCCGCTACCCCCGGAGTCGCTTCATTCTGACTGGTCGGAGTCTTGTTCATAAAAAGTACTTAAGAATAATGACCAGTTATACCACAAAAAACCTTTATTTTCTATGAGATTTAGCACAATAGAGCACATTTTTAAGGAGTATGGCAACTGTCAGTGGCCCAATTCCCCCTGGTACTGGGGTGAAGAGCGTAGCTTTCTCGGCTACCGCCGGATCGACATCACCGACAAGTACACCACCTTCTTCTGAGGTACCCGCATCAAATACCACTACCCCTTCCTTCACCATAGCCGGTGTGATGAGCCCCGGGACACCAGCCCCGAGAATAAGGATATCAGCAGCTTGAACTACTTCGGTCGTAAATGTCTCTTTCGTGAGAACAGTCACCTCCCCGCCCCGTGAGGCGGCATACAAGGCAGCTGGGGCGCCGACCAGACGACCATTCCCCACGACCACGACCGACTTTTGAGCAAAGGTAACGTCATGCGCAGTACTGATAGAATCTATCGCTCCAACCACGGGCGGTAATGGCGCCTCCAGGCGTCCGTCATACTGCATCACGTCAACATCATGCGTCGATGGAATGAGTATCGAGAGCACCTCAGTACGGAGGTGCGGAAATGGAAACTGGAGAATGATACCATCACTGACAGCAACTGCCTCCGCAATCGCTGCCTCTACCTCAGACACAGTCACGGTACCAGGCAGCTGTACGACCTCGAGCACTACCCCTGCCTCACGTGCTTTCCGCTCTTTGAGTGCCAAAAACTTCTGCGTCTCAAAATTCGGCTCACAGGTAAAGACCGTCAACCGCGGTGGAGTTGGCATATGTGTCACCGCTTCGTTTATCGCGGTGATAATTGTTTGTGCGAGCGCTCGACCATCAATAATCATAGGTCCGCACTATACAATACTTTTGTAAATAATTATAGGGAAGCTTTCGGCTTTGGTCGACGTAAGGTCTCTGGCACAAACGACTCGTAGCGACCATCAGTGTACTGAAACGCATCTTTGCTTGAGTACTTGCACTGGTAGACGGTCGCGAGCTTAGCGCCACTCATGACGACTGGATAGGAGTAAAAGCGCCACGAACCAGGACAGGTCGGTACCTTACCACGGGTTGCATGCCAAAAGACAAAGAATGCGAAGCGGGCCATCCATGGCTGAATTGGAAGAATACGCTTCCCAACCGCCTCAGCCATGTCTGGAGCAAGGACAGGTTCCCCTTCAGGCGTGATATTAAAAACCACGTAATCAAGACTAAACGGCTCGAAGGCAAACTTCGTTACGATATCGGTCACATCGTCTTCATGGATGAACTGTCGTACCCACAGTGGTGTCGCCGGCACAAACGCTGTCATGGCGGTCACGAGCTTGTAAACAAAACCACCCTTGAGGTTGCCTTGAAGCGCTGACTGGAGCCCAAAGCGCATTCGCATATAGCGACCACGCGGACCAGTAATAGCAGCTGGACGCACGATAAACACCTGCGGTACCGGCTTCCCTTCAGCTTTACGCGCATCGAACTGTGCCTTTAGCCGCTCTTCAGTCACCTTCTTTTCATGAGCATAGATGTAGTCATCATCGCGGAAGCCTTCAAGTTCAGTGAAGCGATGTTCAATCATATTGTTTGCTCTGGCGCTGTACGACGACGCGGTTGAGAAATAAATGAGCTTATCAACTGACTCCGTCTCCATTGCAAAGGTAAAAATCTTGTCTGAACCCTCAACATTCCAACGCCACTGTTCATGTGGCTGTCCATACATGGCACGAATCTGCCAGGCAGTATGTACCACTGTCGTTGGCTTTAGGGCAGCTACCTTCTCTTGCCAGCCATCATCAGCCATATTGTGCTGAATGTATGTCACCTTCGGAATCTGCTTTGAGAATTCTGATTGTGGCTCTTTATCGAGCGCAACAATCGCAGTGACATCATCACGCTTACTCAACTGATCACAGAGCATCTCACCGACATAGCCGGCGCCTCCAACAATAAAAATGGTTTGCATACGTATGGGCTACAGTATAGCAAACTACGACGGGAACTGAATAGTTACACCAAAGCGAGATAGGACCGTTTTGATAGTGCGGAGGAATATTGCAAGATCGAGCCAAAACGACCGATTCTTCACGTAGTACAAATCGTACGAGAAGCGAATCCGCGACTCTTCAATTGACTGCGGACTGATGTTGCCAGGAATATAGCGCTGATTCGTCTGGGCCCAGCCAGTCACTCCTGGCTTCACAAAGTAGCGAATCTTATAGTACGGAATCTCAGTCGCAAGACGCTCACCGAGCCCGACGGTGTCATTACGTGGACCAATGAGCGACATCTCACCTTTGAGAATCGTGAGAATCTGCGGCACTTCGTCAATACTGAGCTTACGCAAGACCGCGCCAACTTTTGTCACGACGTTATCCTGCTTTGCATCTTCATTAGTCCAAGTGGCACTGCCAGAAAAATTCTTGGTCATGGTGCGGAGCTTGTATACTTTCACGAGCTTGTTGTACTGCCCAATTCGTTCTTGGGTAATGAAGAGTGGTCCCTTCCCTTCAATTCGCATCGCGAGATAAATGAATGGCAAGAAAAGCAAGAAAAAGAAGCCGAGGATAAGACACGTGACAATATCAATCGCTCGCTTCATGGTGTCATAGACAAGACTCTTTGACTGGGACACATGGGTCAAGAACCAGTCGTAGCGGAGGGCTGAGAGTGGCACCCGATCAAACGTATCTTCATACACCTTAAAGAAATCAAGGAAGGTAAAATCAAAATCAATGAAGGCTTTATCAAAGAGGGCTGGCATCACCTGTTCGAGATATGGACTATGCGGATCGGCGACAATGATATCAATCCGTTCTTTCTCGATGAGACTAAGAAGCTTATCTTTAAAATCTTCAATCTTCTCCGCTGCTGAGCTATCAATAATCCGTACAAATGAATACGTATAGCGGTCGTTATTATTTATCTCATCAACGAGCTCAATGGCGTCTGGACCATCAGCGAGGAGAATCGCTCGCTTGTGTGCCACCGGCGCAAAGCGTGGGAAGAGATACATGCGCCAATACGTAATGAGCGCTACCGAAATGAATAAATAGATGACAAGATTGGTTTTTGGCGCAATTGCAAACGGGACAATGAGAAATATGACAAAGGCAATAAGAATATTCACCACTTGAATATTGAGGATTCGACTAAACAGAAATGTCTTTAAAATCGCCGTATGCTTATCATAGAGGCCACCAATGTAAAACGCGAGAAGCCAGATGCTAGAGAGGAGAAGAAATGGACCAAGGTGGGCGGCCAAGGTAGCACTATCAGGCCAGCTCAAGTACCGGACAAACAGTGTTAGCCAGAGGGCAGATATAAAGGCGATACTGTCTCCCGTAATCAGAATTGCTAACTCGCGTGCGCGTTCACCCATACTGTAATCTTCATATGGTACCAGAGGGAGACGCTAGTCGCAAAGCGCACAAAAATACGGTATATTTGAACCCTACACACCTCTTCCATGAAACCGAACTTCTTATTTATCATTACGAAGAGAAACGGGGGTGAGAACCGGGATGAGGGACCCGGTTCGCAAGACTTACTAAGGTATTTTGTGAACACTTGGAACAAAATAGCGAGTAAGTGGACCGCGTCTGTTAAGACGGCGCCAAGCCACCCCACACGCGACTCTGATTG
>CAZTWW010000032.1:0-7517 GCA_964618165.1 uncultured Candidatus Saccharibacteria bacterium
ACTAACGTCAACCATCGTCCACCAACAAACCGTGCCAGTAAAAATGCTAACATTGCTCCAATCGTCGCCCCAATAATCACATAGAGACTCCCGAACACCACCCCAAACAATACTCCGCCAAGCAATGTGAAGGGTGTCCCTGGAATAAACAGTACCGTCGCTACACAATACACTAAGATAAAGAGCAGGGGTCCAAGCGATCCAGCTGCTTCAATGTTAGCACGAATACTGTCTGGGTTGATATCATTCAATATTCCAGTCTGGTAAAGAGCAAGTATCACCAAGACAATACCAAGCGCTAAGAAAAGTCGCATTGAATTAGAGTGTATTAAGCCAATACTCATACCCCGCTGCCACCATCTCCGCTTCAGGAATAAATCGCAAAGCTACGCCGTTCATACAGTAGCGCAAGCCACCACGGTCACGCGGACCGTCTGGGAACACGTGCCCAAGGTGAGAGTCGGCATAGCGTGAACGGATTTCGGTACGAGTAGAGAATAGCTTTTTGTCGACATGTTCAGTCACAGCCTCAGGCGTAATCGGGGCTACAAATGATGGCCACCCGGTACCTGAATCAAACTTATCCCGCGAAGAAAAGAGCGGTTCTCCAGACACAACATCGACATAAATGCCCCGCTCATAATTCTTATCGAGTGGACTCGTCCCTGCTCGTTCAGTCCCATCTTCTTGCGTTACTGAATAAGCGATTGGTGATAGTGTGACCCGAAGCACAGACTCCGCAGGCTTCTCATAATTTACCCAAAATGTTGGAGTAAGTTGTGTTACTTGTTTTTCATTCATAGTAGTTTCTTTTGATGATACATCGCTTGATATTGGTTGCTCTGAGAACGTAAACGATTTCAAGGTATCTTCCCACGTATCAGTAATGAATTGTGTCCGTCCAGATGCGGTGCGGTAGTACGTATATTTTAACGCATGATTCTTGTAATAATCTTGATGATAGTCCTCAGCCGGGTAGAACGAGGGGCGTGGGAGCACGGCTAACGGGAGTGGGTTCGGGAATACCTTGGCAGCATCGACAGCAGCAATGACACGTCTCGCTTCGGCCTCCTCGTCTGCATTTGTGTAGTAAATAGCTGGCGCATACCCAACTCCCCGATCATAGAATGAACCAGCGGCATCAGTCGGGTCACCATGCTTGATAATGTGTTCAACTAAATTCGCATAACTCACCACCTGCGGATTGTACGTCACGAGCACCACCTCTCGATGCCCACTACTTTGATACGTATCGTAGGTTGGATTAGGCACAGTCCCACCTGCATACCCAGACACGACACTGATGACACCGTCGACTTTCTCTAAGTCAGCTTCTACACACCAGAAGCAACCGTTAGCAAGTATTGCTGTCGCTATTGTCGGAAGAGACGCTGACTCAGTCACCACTGAAGTATCATCTACTTCTCTGTCCTTGATATTCGGAACAACAGGTGTATCGACCCTGATGTCTTGCATCTCTGTATTCACGGTCGGTTCTTCTCCTACTCTTTGCAGGGTAGCGACCGGCACCACTGATTGATATATGAGCACACCGACCACACCAAGGAGCAATCCCCCGCCAACCATCCAGCTAATACGATTTCGTCTCATATGTTTATCGATGCGACAGATATGATTTTATAATTACCTCCGTTTCTTCGTAAGCTCCTTCACCAATACGGTCGTATACTACTGTACCGTCTCGGTTAATCAGATACCGCCGTGGCCAGTACCGATTTTCATAGGCATTCCAGGTTTGATAATCGTTATCAAGGACTACTGGAAACGTTACACCATACTCCAGAAGTGCCTCTTGCACGGCTTCTTTATTGCGTTCATACGCAAATTCAGGTGTGTGTATCCCGATAACTACCAACCCCTCATCAGCGTAAGTCTCATGCCATTGTTGCAAATATGGGAATGTGCGCTGACAATTGATACAAGAGTACGTCATAAACGATAGGAGTACTAACTTATCAGGCAGTTGCTCACCGATACTAATAGGCACGCCGTCGGTATTGAGATAGGCATGAGGGCTTACCAGTTCTATATAACGCTTGTCTTCAACTGATAATACTGGCCTCAGACCGACCTCTTGTGTGGCTTCCTCCGATACCGCACATGATCCATCATTACCTCCGCAGACACCAGCCACCGTCTGCGTCAATGGTTCACTGAGGCTTATCGGAGTATCTGTTGTTTCACTTGGTATCTGAATCTGTTCGAGAAATAAGTACTCAATGTTACTCAGCACAAATCCCTTATCAATCAGCCAAGTCTCTACTTTTTTATCAATACCAAACGCGACGCTTAGTCCAACAGTGACGAGGAGTACTCCAATGACACGTTTTACTTTTCCGCGTGAATCCGCAACGGGCAGTAATTGTTGTGTCACTTTATCGCCATAATGCGCGATAAGTATGAGTACGAGTGCTAACCCGGCCACATACGCCACTAAGTAGACTGTGCCAAGCCAGAAACTTGCTGGAAGTACAGTCGCAAGAATCAGGAGATAGGTCGGGGAACAGGTCGAAAAGACCGGACCTAACGCAGCGCCAATAATGACATCACCTTTAATGCTCCGTTGTTGATACCCACTTCCTACCCACCGATTGGATGAGGCTGATAAACGATTCACGCCCGGTATTTGCGTCCATAGTGATGGAAACACTAAACTCAAACCAAAGAGTGTCACGATTACACCAGACACATACCCCCAAACACTCGTCGGTATCGAAATAAATAATGTTGAGACCTTAAGCAGGTAGGTAAACACTATAATTGATACCGACAACGAACCGATGATAATATACGGCGTGACTCGACTACGACCGATGAGCGATGAGCCAATTACCACTGGAAGCATTGGGAGAATACATGGTGCCAGCACCGTTAATGCTCCAGCCAGAAAGGCGACAAGAAGCAGGGTCATGAGACTATTGTACCTTGTCTACCAGACCAGCGAGCGTTGGTGTACCAGACCACTTCTGAATCAGAGTACCAGAAGCATCTACCTGCACTAGTGTATGCTGCGTGGTGACACCATACTTTTGTCGCAATGCCGTCGATGAATCATAATCTACCTCTAAGATAGTGAGTCCAGCTGGAATCTGGTCGAGATTAGCTTTGATATTTGCATCAAGCGCCCGGCAACTTGGGCACCACGACGCCTTAAAAAAGAGGATGACATCTCCCGTTGCTGCCATTGCGAGCTTTGATTCATCATACGGCGCATATACACCCTTTTGCATCATCGTATCACCAGTTGATTCCATCATCGTGTCATCTTTCTTCATCATACTTTCTGAGTCCATCTGCATGTCTTCAGTTTTGGTCATAGCGTCATCTTTCTTCATGACCGAATCAGATTCCATCATCGTGTCATCTTTCTTCATCATACTTTCTGAGTCCATTGTTTGCGCTTCCATCATGGCACCCTCACTGTCCGCGGTTGCTTGATCAGAATTACTTTGTGTCACCATAAAGTATCCTCCAACAGCAACAACCCCCACACCGACTACCCCTAAAATTACCTTTTGCATGTATATCCAAAACTATTTTGTAATATACAAAGTATAGTCTACTTTACACTAATGTAAAGTAGACTATACACAAGTATGTTTACTAATCAAGGTATATTCGTGACAAAATCTTCGTCGCCACCATGACAGCTAAAGCACCAGCAACCCAGGGATCAACCATGTGAGCCAGACTCTGTACGACAAGTGCAGTACCCAGAAATCCCAGTCCACAAAGGTACGCCACCCGACCTGACTGCATCTGAATAGATACTTCACGTTCATCGTGACTGGCTTCAAACAAGATAAAAGCTGACCACCCCAGGAGTAATACCACAACAATTACAAGCGCCACCAACTCCCCCATCATCGGCATCCAAAATGGCACCAGGTCCGCTATCACTAAAAGGAGAAAGCAGAGAACGCTCGCGATCACCACCGGCACAATTGTTTGTTTATTCATATGAAAATAAGGTTTCTACCTGTACATTAAACTCTTTCGCCAGCTTCAGCGCGAGAAGAACTGACGGTGTGTAATTACCTCGCTCCATCGCGATAATGGTCTGGCGTGTTACTCCGACTGCTTGAGCGAGCCCTTCTTGGGTCAAGCCAGCTTTGGAGCGGTGCTCATAAATGGTATTTCGCATGACTTCCATACCACTCACGCTACCACAGGAAGAGACCCTCGGCTAGACCACAGAGCGGTAAGGGCGAGGGCTCAAGATCGTCTACCCTACTAAGGATAGTCTGTCTATTCTCATAATTTATTGTCATATATGCGTTTTTCATTAAGCACTTTTATTCTCGTCGCTGTATTACTCGTCTCCTTCCCGACCGAGAGCCAGGCGCTCAGTTGTCTCTCGGTTGAGGAGTACCTCAAGACCACGGTCGGCAACGAAGAGATCGTCATTTTTACCGCCTCGACCAAAGCCACCATGGAGAAAGACGGGTACACTGCCGAAGCAGTCACTGTCACAAAAAGTCATCAAGGTTATGTCGAATCAGACGTGATGGTCTACCACCAAAAGGATGAGACCTGGAGCTATCTCTGTAACAATGGCCCAAAGGGCAATAACACTACCGGCCTCTATGTCACTGAGCGCGACGCCCTGGGCATGTACCAGGTGACACAGCGCCTTGATATCAAAGACTCGGTTGCAGTCGATTTTTTAAAGCAACTTGAGGCAAACAACGAGGTGTCAGGTGAGGTCGTTACCCTCACGAAAGAAGATCGCATCGCCCGCATCTACGGCAGTATTAACGACCTCTTTGCCACCCTCGGTCGACTCCTCGGCGAGCTTGCCTACTGGTCACAAGCGAAATAACCACTCATAAAACAAACAAAACCGCCAAATTAGGCGGTTTTGTTACATCGTTGGAGCGTTCTCTAGCGACAAACGCCGTACCAACCATTCGGTGAAATAAAGGTTGTACCAGGAGGACAGATTGAATCCCAGTAACAGGCACTCGCCCCATTGGTACCCACCTGGCAGGCAAAGCCTGACTCAACGGTACAGGCGACTGAACAGCCATCGCCATCAGTTTGGTTGCCATCATCACAACCTTCGTTCCAGTCGATAACTCCATCACCACAGACACCTGATGCTACTGGAATGTAGTGAGCGGTAACTTCTGTATCACCAGTAATGGTAACGACACAAGTACTTGAGAGACCCTCGCACGCTCCACTAAAGCCGACGAACTCAAATCCAGGCTTGGCGGTCGCAGTCAGCGTAATGGTTTCGTTCTCGTAGACAGTGGTGACACACGCATCAGCACACGCAATAGTTGGTGTAGCTGAGGTGACTACACCACTTGCTGGTGTATCAATGAGTGTCGTGAGGGTAAACGAGGCAACATCAGCAAAAGATGCCGTCACGGTTGTATCAGTACTCACGAGGAGACTACAGTCACCAGTACCGGTACAGGCTCCACCCCAGCCGAGGAATGAGACACCACGGGTCACCATCGCCTTCAAGTTCACCACTGTTCCCTTAAGGAACTGCTCAACACAATCAAGACCACAGGCAATACCGGCTGGTGTTGAGGAAACGGTACCACGACCATCCTTTTCTACCGTGAGTGTCGGGTAAAATGAGAGACAATCAGTATCAGCTCGATCGACAGAACCATCTGCATCATTATCGATACCGTCGATACAACGAGCACGGGTATTTTCGGTTGGTGTACCCTCCACCGTCACGTTATCAAACCAGACACGATCACCTGAATCACTCAAGTTAGCCCGGAAGCGCAGGGCAAAGTTCTGACTTGCAGGAACGGTGTGCACACCCTGATTCCAACCACTCGCACTAAAGGTAGTGTTTGGATTAACTTCATTTAAGAGTACCCAGTTCGTACCATCAAGCGTGTATTCAACGAACACTCGATCGAACGTTCCATCAGACTTACTATCCAGTCCTGATGCCTTGTACCAGTAACTGACTGTTACATCTGAATAGAGATTCGTTGGCAAGACCTTGCGGAGTACGTCATCGGTAGTGCCAGTTGGCCCGACCACGAGCGCACTGTACCGGCCAGCATAGCGAGTCTTATCGATCTTCCAGGTACCATTGGTACCATTGTCGACACTTGTCCACTTAGTAAAATTTTGCGTTTCAAACGTATCGGTAAATACCGTCGCTGCCATCGCGGTACTCGCAAAGAGTCCGAACGATGCCGCGACGATAAGTGCCAATACGACACGCTGTACTATTGATGTTTGCGTCATAAATTGTTCTACGTAATAACCTCTTGTGTAGGTAATGGCAAAATCTTACACAAACGTGACAAAAATCAGCAGTCAACAACAAATATGTAAAAAGTAAAGATCGCGCCCTAGCGAGCGCGACCCCTTTTCTCTATTGCTTGTCGCACCTCCTTCGGCAGGCCATCGGCGGTAATATACCACCGCGCCTCATAGCAGATGCGCCAGCGCTCACTCGACATAGAGCCTTGCTGCACCACCTCACTCGGAATGAAGCCACCGTCATCGGTCAGCCCGAAGCGAGAATCAGCGTAGTTGTACTCAAGTGGTACCTCGGCAACCGTCGGCACCCAGACATCCCGCGACTTACGCACCGCCGTATATACCGAGTGTGACGCCAGCGTCAGGACACCCTCGGCGATGAGTCGCCTGAAGAGCACCACATCTACCTTCTCATACGGCCCGATTGCGTCAGCA
Organism: uncultured Candidatus Saccharibacteria bacterium; assembly: GCA_964618165.1. Classification (GTDB taxonomy): domain Bacteria; phylum Patescibacteriota; class Minisyncoccia; order Phycocordibacterales; family UBA918; genus OLB19. Next base: position 6,703 of record CAZTWW010000032.1, read on the forward strand.
AGCCGAGCGATTGATACCCCCGGCTCATGATGCTGATGGGCGCTAGTTTTCTTACCGCGACACGCTTTGATGCCGGCGATAATTTTCTGTTCTGTGAGCATAGCGCTCTCCTTCTCGTCAGTCTACGGATATAGTACGCTCATTTGACAAAATTGCAAATCAGTCGCTTAAAACAAAAAGTTTTTGTCTAGCACCACATACATAAAAAGTCCTTGGGTGTGTTAAATGTGTTTATTTAGTTGAGTAATCAAAATTAGATTACATACACCACAAGCGCAGCACAACTATCGAAGACAAAAAGAAACCCCTCACGCAAGCATGAGGGGGTGGTTCACTTATTTAGACAGACCAAGTCTCTCTTCAAGCTCGTCGATACGACTGGTTCGCTCAGCGATAAAAGCAAAGAGCTCAGTCCGTACCCGTTTGATCTCACGTCGAATCTTTGCTTCGGTGAGGCGGTTCTCTTTAAGCTTATCGATTTTTCTTCTCAGTTGGGTAATCGTACCCTCGAGTTGCTTGATATAAGATGCATCAGCAGCAGTAACTTGCGGTCCTGCACTCACCCACCCTATCAAGACCAAGGAATAGAACGCGAGGAGTTCTTGGTGAGTCTGTACATCACGAAGTAGTGTCGTCTCACGTTCAGTCCATTCACGACGCTCTTTTTGCTGGAGTCGCGCGGAATCTTTCTGCTTAGTATCTAACTCTTGATACTTTTTACTCCACTCGGTGACCCGTCGATTTGCACTCACAAGCGAATCTTGAAGCGCTGCTACCTGCTCGATAAGTGCACGATTTTCTTTTTCGAGCCGAGC
>CAZTWW010000033.1:0-7511 GCA_964618165.1 uncultured Candidatus Saccharibacteria bacterium
GCAATTGTATAGGTGCGATGGACCGCGAGAAGTCCAATCACCATACGAACCGTCACGGTGCCAGCAACGACTGCGAGACCACAAAACGCGATAAGTGCTGCAATATCAGCCTGCGTGAGAGCATTAGCAGTATAAGCTGGCAACTGCCCTACCTGAACCCGGAGAATATTCTCAATAATGCTCGAAATAGACACCAGACGCCAAAACGCTATCGCACTCGCCCCAAATACAAACCCGAGAAGTAACGCCGGCTGCAATACGATACTGAGCGTATACGCATACCAGACGCGACGCATAATCGCGCGCTTGAGGCGCCGGTTAGACTTGAAGTTTTGGGATAATGTGGTGGTCATACGTCGATTATAACGGCACGTGGGCCAAAAAGGTTACAGGGGCTGTTCAAGCTCGCCTGGCTTGGTCGCCTTGCGGAAGGCGGCCTTGGCGCGGTGGATACGCGCCTTGATGGTCCCTACCTCTTCACCGGTGTGCCGCGCAATATCTTCCTGTGGCCAACGCTCGAGGTAGTGGAGGCGCAGCACCGTCGCGAAGTGTCCCGGAATGCGCGCAAGGATACGCTCGATAGCATCGCGCTCGACCGTCCGCTCTGGTGCGACGGACTTATCTGCAACAAAGGCCTCGAACTCTGGGTCAAGCGCAGTGAAGCGCTCCCCCGTCTTTTTTCGGCGCATGTAGTAGGTATAGCTCGTATTGAGGAGAATACGATACGCCCACGAGGAGAACTTTGCTCCTTCGTGTGGGACGTAGGTATGTGCGTTGAGGTAAATCTTCGTAAAGGTATCCTGAACGATTTCTTCGGCGTCTTTTTCGTCGCGAATAATGGCTACTGCCCGCCGCATAAAGGCCTGCTCGTAGCGATCAAGAAGGACGGCAAAGAGCCACGGGTGAGACGCGGAGCGTGCGAGGAGCTCCTCGTCCGGTAATTCGCGAGCATCATCAGTCGATGCGAACCATGACATATATCTTATAATACCACCAAAATGAGGGTTTGGATGTTGTACAAAGCTTTGCTTTTCAGGTGTAATTTTGGTATAAAGTGGCGTTATTCAATCTAAGCATATTTCTGTGGCAGTACTCTCATACAACGAAATTACTCCAAAGAAGGTCATCATTTTTAATGATGAGCCGCATTTGGTTATCTCTTACCACGTCTTCCGCAAGCAACAGCGCAAGCCGGTTAATATTACGAAGCTTAAGAACATCAAGTCTGGTCGCGTGGTGGAAAACACCTTCCACGTGAACGAGACTGCCGAAGAGGCAGACATGGAGACTCGTCTCGTTACCTTTATCTACCGTAAAGGCAGTGAGTACTGGTTCCATAATGCCGGCAAGCCAGCTGAGCGTTTTATGCTGACCGAAGACTTCGTCGGTGATCAGGGCAAATTCCTCAAGGACCGCAGTGAGATTCAGGCGCTCGTCTACGAAGACGAAGTAATTGGACTCAAGTTCCCAATCAAGGTAGAGCTCAAGGTTGTGGAGGCCGCTGAAGCGGTTAAGGGTAACACCTCAAGTGGTGCGCTTAAGGAAGTAAAGCTTGAAACCGGAGCGACACTCATGGTACCGATGTTCATCAATGAAGGAGACATCATCGCTATCAACACCGAAGATGCTGCGTACTCAGAGCGTATTGAGAAGGCGTAAGTGAGTTACCTCTAACATAAACGGGTGGTCTGCAACTGCAGACCACCCGTTTATGTTCCCTTTTCCAACCACCAAAAGAAAAAGACGCCCCTGAAGTAGCGCCTTTCCTCAATCATCCTCGTCAGGATCACGAAATATAACCAGCAAGATAACAAGAACAACGAGGATAGAGAACGAGAAGAGAAAAAATGATGACCAAGTCATCATGTCGAGTAGTGCCCTGAAGAACGCTACCCACATAGACAATCCGCAGACAAGTGCTCCGGACAAGATGCGTGATCTGTTGTTGTTCATGACTACCTCCTATATAGCCTTTAATATAATACAACACTATTATATTAAAGTCAATATTTCTTACCTCTTTGGGGTACGAAAAAGCCCAGGACCGTCGGTCCTGGGCTTTTTCGTCACCTTGGTCTTAGTGCGCGATGTATGGCATGAGGGCCATGAAGCGTGCACGCTTGATAGCGCGAGCGAAGTCTCGCTGCTGCTTGGCACTGAAGCCAGTACGCTTGCGACTATTCATGCGAGCGTGTGGGTTGATGTGATGGCCAAGTGAGACGATATCTTTGTAGTCGATATGCTCAACCTTTGCCTTCTTGTGAATGTTTTGCTTTTCGGCAGTTTCCATAATAGAGATTGATTACAATAAGGATTGCAATGATGGAATACTCCACTCAATTAGAATGGAATATCTTCTGGATTGATTTCCTCTTCTGGGTAGTCTGGAAGGACTGGTGCACCGCCACCGGTAGCGGCTGCAGGCGCACTACTCTGGCCGGCTGGGGCGCCACCTGAACGCGGTCCAAACTGGACACGGTCGGCAATCACCTCGGTACGGTATTGCTTTTGTCCGTCCTTGTCCCAACTGCGAGTCTGCATACGTCCTTCGACGTAAGCACTACTTCCCTTCGTGAGGTACTTTGAGCAAGTCTCAGCCTGCTTCCCAAATACGACGACGTTGTGGTAATCAGTCGACTCTTGGCGCTTGCCATCGCGGTCATTGTAGACGCGATTGGTAGCGAGCGAGAGTGAGCAAACCTGCATACCACTTGGAAGCGCCTTCATTTCAGGGTCGCGGGTGAGGTTTCCAAAAATCATTGCTTTGTTAAGGTACATAGGTCAAAAATGTGGTTTGTGTTAAGGATATACCCTATTCTACCACTTCCTTGGCCTTTTCGTCATCTGCGACTACTTCCTCGGTTGCCTCTGCTTCAGCCTCAACTTCTTCATCAGTAATGATGATGTTGCGCACGTTGCGGTCTGCGATTGACTCGTGGAAGCGGAATGGATTAGCTTCCTCGGTCTTTGTGAGACGGACCATGAGTGAGCGGAGGATAGACTTATGTGTCTCAACCTCTTCGGTCACGGTCGCAAGCTGTGCTGGGTCGAGGTGGAAACGAATCCAACCAAAGTACGCACTACTGAAACGACGATAGCGTCCCTCGAGGTACTTTTCGATTTCGTACGCGAGTTCGAAACGCTGTGCCTCCTCCTCATCGGTAATGGTTCCACCAGCAGCGGTGATGAAGCCCTTGAGCTCCGCCTCGATACTGTCTACTTCCCCTTCAGCTACCGTTGGAAGTACGTGGTAGGCAAGTTCGTAAGCGACGAGCTCACGTTCTGCCTCGGTAACTGGCATATTTGTATCTGACATATATTGTTATTTATGGTGTTTTGGTACGTGACCGTACCAATCCACCACGACTTTGTAACGCCGGAACATTACCATAGAAAGACCGGCTGTTCAAGCCCTCGTGTCATGCTACAATGACGCATATCATGAGTAAAAGTAGCTACATTCGCCCCCTTATCCTCCTTACGAGCGGAGCGAGTCTTATCCTCCTCGGAACCACCGGCTGGCTCTACTATGAGCGGGCGCAGCAAAAAGCGAAGATCGAGACTCTCCAGCTCGACCGTAACTACTTCCTCCTCGAAAACGCCTCAACGACTGAACGTCTTCAAGCTGAAGCTGAGACCGCTTCAACCACCATCGCTACCCTCACCAGGGAGCGTGACGAGCTCATGGAGAAGCTCGCTCGTGAACAAGACAAGAATAGCGACTTTGAGCGGCAAATTAGTCGGATTTCAAATACCGTCGGTCGTCTTGATAAACTCTCAAAAACAGATGAGGAACTCCTCCAAAAGTACTCAAAGGTCTACTTTTTAAGTGAGCACTATGTCCCCTCACGACTGAAGACTATTGATAGCAAACACCTTGCGCCCGGCCGGCAAGAACAATACTTCCATGCAGACGCACTCCCGTTCCTCAACCGCCTCCTGACTGCTGCTGAAGATGATGGGATAACGATTACTGTTGTATCTGCCTACCGCTCATTTGAGACACAAGCGGAACTGAAGGGCGCCTATACACAGACCTACGGCAGTGGCGCCAACACCTTCTCTGCCGACCAAGGGTACTCAGAGCATCAGCTTGGTACCGCTATCGACTTCTCTACCCCTGACCTTGGCGGGACACTCGGTGGCTTTGGTGATTCAGAGGCCTATGCCTGGCTGAAGGAGAACGCCCATAAATACGGCTTTATCCTCTCATACCCTCAAGGTAACTCCTACTATGTCTATGAGCCCTGGCATTGGCGCTTCGTCGGCCAAGACCTCGCTGCCGACCTCAAGGCCGATGGTGCTAACTTCTACGACTGGGACCAGCGCAAGATTGATGAGTATCTCGTTGAGATTTTTGAATAAGCACACGACATGTTTGCGTGTCTTTTAAGAGTTTCGTAGTATAAAGACAGACACAACAACCGAAAGTAAGGTAGACATGAAACGATATGTCATGCACCTTGCTGAGGTGCAACGAGATCGATGCTGCTACTGCCAGCACATCATGGTGGTCTATAAGCCCGCTCGAGGTGAACCGCTCCCTCGCAATGCACTCACCCGAGACCATTTTGAACCACGAGTGCATGGAGGTCCGACCGTATCTGAAAATCTAGCACTCGCCTGTTCTTTATGTAACGGACTACGAGGAGATATGGATGCGTACGCATTTTATAATCTCCTCCAAAAATGGTTCAAGAATAACCCTGGTCTCCAAGAGCGGTGGCATACAATTGATAGCGAGCTCATCGCCGCTATCACTGCACATTGCAAACAGGTGCATGAATCATTTTTGCGTGGTCGTGGTAAACGTTCAGTTGAACACGCCTTCAGACATCGTGAGTGGCTCGACCGGCAGTGGCACCACCTCATGTGGGTAAAAATGAAACAGGCCTTCTAGGCCTGTTTTAACTCCTGTTACCTCATGAAGAAACATTAAGTACTAGTAACCTGGAACAGCACAGGATACATAACATGCTTGAACGACTCCTCGTCCACGATGTCTGGGACGGCAGGACCGCCCGCAAAATTGCCGACCTCTACAGCGAACACACCGTCACCGTAACCACCGGCAAACTCAGTGAATGTCTACGTGCCACTCGGCCAACCAGTCTCATCGTAGCTACCCCGATACTCGATTTCCCCTTCGAGGTGCTCTACGGAAAGATTTTGGTGATGGCACCCAAGCTGCCGGTGGTATATGTCACCAACGCTCATCTTGTCGAGCCCACTCAGCCCACCTGGGGTCTCTTCTGGCCGCCGCGCTCAGAGATTATCCCGCACACTGCCCTCACGAGGGAGAACATCGAGTACACACTCAAACGACAATCGCGCGTCTCCTGACGCGCGATTTAACTAGTGAAGCTTGTAGAGGCGCGCTACGTTCTCGCGTAATTGTAACCGCACCACTTCGACATCTTCCGCTGTAATGTCGGCAATTTTCTCATAAACGTTTTTTACCATCCATGGTTCACAACGCTGACCTCGGTACGGTACCGGTGCCACATACGGACAATCAGTCTCCGCGTGTATATATGATAGTGGTATCTCACGGATAATCTCCTCATACTGCCTCGCAAACGTGATGACACCAGTAAACGAGATAGTGCCACCAATATCAATAAACCGCTTGGCCTCCTCGATTGTTCCCGCATAAAAGTGCACATTAAACGGAACTTTGGCGTATTGCTTTAAAATATCGTACACATCAGCATAAACACTCCGTCCGGTCGGACTCGACTCACCCGGCTTCGGCCCACGGGTATGGATCATAAGTGGAAGTGAGAGCTCATTGGCGAGTGCTATCTGAGCCAAGAACGCCTCTTCTTGAATTGCATACGTCTCGTTCTCGCAGTGCCAGTAATCAAATCCGCACTCACCAATACCAACGACTTTTGGTGCAGTCGCGAGCGCTCGATACACTTCAGTATCAAAAACCTCCCCCTTACTCGTGAACGGCTGCCCACCCTCCCCAATTTCGTCCTCATCATGCGTCCCGGGGACCGTCTGTATGGGATGGAGTCCCACTATGGCGTACAGTGAATCATAGGTAGCAGCGAGCTCAACGGCGCGCTTGCTCGTGCACACCTTGGTACCGATATTGATGACCCCGACACCCTCGGCATCACAGCGAGCGATTACCGCCTCGACATCATCACTAAATGCCGACAAATTGAGATGCGCATGAGTGTCGATGTACTTCATATTTAACCAGTATACCACGTACCAAACCTTTCAGTTAACTGAAAGGTTTGGTAGAGTATTTATGTGACTAACATCTCCAAATCACCACTCACTACCAAGCAAGAGAAGGAATTATTTGATCAACTTGGGATTTTATTTTCCGACCGCTCCGCGAGCACGGCTCAGGGTCTGTTTAATGATCTCCTTGGACCAGAAGAAAAAATTATGTTAGCCAAACGTTTAGCAATAATAATATTGCTATACAAAAGGCAAAGTTTATACTTCATTGCTCAACATCTTCACGTTAGCCCCGCTACTGTTGCTCGCCAATTAAACTTACTCAAACAAAATCAGTACGAACACATCATTCAAACCTTAGCAAAACCTACACCATCTATTATAAAAGTCATTCAGGCTATTGATGACATTCTCCATCTCGGAGGCATTCTTCCTCACTACGGTGAAACTCACCGCTCGGAAGCATTTAAAAAGGCACGCGAGGCAAAAACACGACGAAATAATAACACCTAAACCTTTCAGTTAACTGAAAGGTTTAGGTGAAGAAGGTGGTGATGTGTGGGTCGTAGGTGGTGAGGTCTCCGTACCAATGGTCGGCTTCGTGAGTGGTGATGAGGTTGATACTTGGAGCCTTTTCTTCAAGTGTCATCTTAGTGAAGGCGTAGCTCGTGGTTGGATCCTCAATATTATGAAACGCGATAGCCGGCACCATGAGGGTAGTGAGTGGCGACCAGTCATCTTTGAAGAGACCCTCCACTGCCATATCAAGTGGCATACCAAAGAAGACACACCGGGCAGGAGTAACCGCACCGTGCGCAATTGCCTGAAGCGCGAGGAGCGACCCGGCAGACTTGGCAAAGAGTATCACTTCGATGTCTGGTGACAGTGTCATGATATGCTCGCGTAGCTTCGCTTCTTCGGATACAAAATCAATCAAAGGCTCCCCACTCTCCCAGTGATTGTAGTGAAGCATGAAAACACTGTCGTACATCGGACCATAGTGTTCAACGATTAACTCACCCCAGGCTTTATTCTTTAGGCTGTTGCCAGACAATACAATCAAGTGACGCATAAGTTAAGTATAACGAAGATTGACGTCGCTCGCACACTCTCCCATAATGCGGGGCGGACACAGGAGCACAGCAATGAATACCTTTGACTTCCCCACCAACCCTGCTTACTACTTGCCACGGAAACGGCAGTGGCAGCTCTGGCTGCGGTATGGGAGACTCTTTGGCTATCCGCACTGGTATTTACCATGACGGATAACGGGCGCCTCTGGCGCCCGTTTTGCTTACCCGCGGATGACT
>CAZTWW010000034.1:0-705 GCA_964618165.1 uncultured Candidatus Saccharibacteria bacterium
AAACAGGCCCAAAAGCAAGGATATATTTGGCCCTATCGTCTAACGGCTAGGACACCAGGTTTTCATTCTGGTAATCGGAGTTCGATTCTCCGTGGGGTCACAAATCGCCACTTCCTCGGAAGATAGCATCAGGCAGCGGCGCGCCGCAGGCGTGCAAGGGAGAGCCTAACCACACCCCCGCTTAATTAACACAACATAAAACCCGACATTTGCCGGATGTTATGTGTTATTTATATTTTTTACTATTGGCTATTACTTTTGAATCCCCGAGAAGAACACGATTTCTCCTTTTGGGTCTAGACCAATGTACGTATCTTCATTCTTGTCAGATAGTTTGAGGAAGCGCTCTGCCTGATCGAATCCATGAACATCAGTAGCATCTAGTGTTGCATTCATTGTATCGTCTGCGTCACCTATCTCGTTGTTGCTATCAACCGGAGAGTTCAGATCAAACATCTTATCTTCCACAGCCTTATCTTCTAAAAGCTTAGCGAGCTCCTCGTCTGAAAGACCTGCGTCTTTTGCTGCTTTCCTAACCTCTTCTTCAGTCATTTTTGCTAAGACACCCTCTGTTGTGCCGCCAAAATACGAGATGTTGTCCTGATTTTCTGCAAAGGCTGCGTTCACTTGTTCTTTTGTTACATCCTCTCCATTTTTAAGTACGTTTGTGAAGCTAATATCTACGTCATACTCTGAGATATTTGG
>CAZTWW010000034.1:715-7339 GCA_964618165.1 uncultured Candidatus Saccharibacteria bacterium
AAGATTATACGCAAGGGCGCGATCATACCCCATAGAAAGTGAAGCGGCACCTACTACCAAAGCAAGAGCAAATGCCGTGACCTGTTTTGATGTTAATGACATAAAATAATTTATATTGGATAGCTGATTAATAGTTACTTTTTTTGAAGGTGCAACAACAGATGGTGAAGTGTTTATTTTACGAAGAAACAACGAGTACTCTTTATCTACCTCACTTTTAGGAAGTGGTTGTGATACGGTACCAGATTGTTCTAGTAGCTCTCTTATTTTTGTATTACTTATCTTCATACTAGGTATATGCGGTTACGGGTTCTTTGGTTGCAATAATGGTTCGGAGTTTTGTAATAGTTCTAGAAATCTTTGATTTTACTGTTCCGATAGGTAGCGATAATGATTCGGAGATGTCTTTCAGACTGCGCTCTTCATAAAACCTTAGCTGTATGAGTTTCTGTTCCTCAATAGTTAATTCTTTCACACTTTCCAGTATAAGCACGGATAACTCTTCGTCGCCTTCTGATGCCATGTATGCTTGTTCTGAATCTCTATTGCTCAATATTTCCAGGATGTCGTCCTCTAAAATGATATCTCGACGCTTGCGAAGAAATTGTCTCAGCTCATTACAGGCAATTGCATAGAAGTATCCCATGAAGTTGGTATCTCTTTGGATTTTATGTTTGTTTAAATATATCTTATAAAACGTATCGTTAGTAAGCTCTTTAGCAAGAGCGACATCCTTTACCTTGCGCAGAAGGAATAAATAAATTCGGTTATAGAAGTGTTTATAAAAAACCTCAAAAGACTTTTGGTCGTCAGAGTCAAGAATTCCTGATACTACTAGTGTATCGGCGGTAATATCAGCTTTTGCAGTCATGTAAATATTATATGCGACAGATGTAGGAAAGGTTGCAATTATTGTTAGCGAACACCCGTCACCACCGAGCAGGCTGCGCGAGCGAATGCGAGCGTGCCAATGCGAGGTGGTAGCGGGTTTGTGAGCGTCGGTTGAGTACGGCCACAACTCTCGAACGTGCGAAGCGCCTTGGGCGCCCCGAGACCGTAAAATAGCGAAATGAAAAACTCTCAAGCAGATAAAGATAAGGCCGCTACCGAGTAGTGGCCTTTTGAACTATCACCTCTGCATGAACATTAATTGGACAGATACACAGTGCACGAGCGGTACGAACACTAAGTGCGTTATGATGTACCTATTACCTAGCATTAGTACGAGCAATATGTTTTGCACCACTTGTGGAAGTGAATTACCAGACGGTAGTAAATTTTGTAGTAACTGTGGTCAACAAGTCGGGGACCAAACCACCTCGACTCCATCGCCAGTATCTACAACAACAAACCAGACAATACCCGTAGCAGAAACAATCATCCTTCCCGCTTCGGCACCACAACGATTGGTAAACCTAATCGTTGACGGTATTGCAGCGCAGATATTTTCTATTGTCATAGTCTATATCGTAGCAATCCAAATTGATGGCGGATTTATGAGTGGGCTTCTCGCCTTTTTTGGATACCATTTTATCCTTGAGTCACTCACGCAAAAAACCGCCGGCAAACTTATTACGGGCACCAAAGTGGTCGACCGTTATGGAAATAAACCAAGTCCAGGAACAATTGCTATTCGTACGCTCTGTCGCTTTATTCCATTTGAAGCGTTTTCATTCCTATTTTACGGGAAATATCCAATTCACGGCTGGCACGACCGCATTTCTGGTACCCTCGTTGTACCAGACCGACTCACCCCAGCAGAGGTACAACTTATCAATCAGGAGACTCTCAAAAAACACTACCCGAGTAGCGTACTCATGATTATTCTTATCGTCATCGCAAGCGGACTTTTTATACTGATGATACTTGGAATAGTATCATCAGTATTCCTTGCATCGATGAACGATGCACGCGAGGCTGGAAATGACGCTGCAGCAAGAGCGGCAGTCATGTCCGCACGCGCACAAGCTGAGATTTATAATATCAATAATAGTGATAGTTACCTTGATCTCTGCAAAGACCCATCACTCACCGGCATCTTCATTGGTAAATTGTATAGTTGTTATGATAATGACGCCTCATACGCTATTACTGTCTCTTTGAGTGACGGAACACACTACTGTGTCGATAATCAGGGTGAAGTGACCAGTCTTAATAACAATCTAAGTCTCGATCAAACGTACTGCCTCACACCACAGGTGCCTGAATCAGAAACTGGCCAAAACAGCCAATCTGGTAGCAATGAGACCATCCCCCTTAGTGAGGGTAACCCGAGCACTCAGATATCATCATCACTCAACCAAGCACAAGCACTCAGCAAAGCTCAGTCCTATCTCAACGTATCAGCATTTTCGCGCAGTGGCTTAATTGCAAAACTTGAATCAGATGGATTTTCAAATATGGAGGCAACAAATGCTGTGGATACTTTAGGTGCCGACTGGAATGAACAAGCGGTAAAAATAGCAGAAGCGTATATGGTCTATTATCAACCCTCACGCTACGAGCTCGTCAAAGAACTAATGTTTAACGGATTTACACAAGCAGAGGCTGAATATGGTGCAACCGCTGTTGGCTTGTAGAAACAACAGAGCGATCAAAGGTTCTGACCAGAACTTGATTTTATTGAAAATCGTGCTTTAATGTAAGTAGCTGCCAAGCCCCTACAACAAAATACGGAGCAGTCCTTTGAGCAACCGAGCAACAGAACAAGACAGGGAGATTGGCCTGCGCATTGCAGCCTGTCGCAAAGCCCGCGGCATGACCCAGCAAGAGCTGGCCAAAGCCATTGGCATCACCTTCCAGCAGATCCAGAAATACGAGGACGGGCGCAACCGCGTCTCTGCCTCGCGTCTGGCTGATATCGCACGTGCGGTCGGGGTATCGATTACGTTCTTCTTTGCCGCTGATTGCGGCATGTCTCCGAAACTGCCCGAGCTGATGACCTGCCCGAAGACCATCGAGGTCGCGCGCATCTTCTCAGCTCTTCCGAGCGAGCAACAGATCGTCTTCCTCCGCCTCGTCCGGTCAATGCAAACCGAAGAACGCCAGGTCGCCTAAGCGACCGAGCCGCCCACACTCCATGTGCTGGGCGGTTTCCTTTTGCCGTTTTGCTATACTGAACTCATGACTTCCCTTCTTAAAACTGGCGTCAACCACCGGATACCCGCCGACATGCGCCAGGTACTTGAGCACGATACCGCGCTCCAAGACATCTGGAATAATCTCACCCCACTCGGGCGAAACGAATGGATCTGCTGGGTCACTATCGTCAAACAAGAGAAGACGCGTGAAGCCCACCTCATCCGACTCGATGAGGACCTCAAACGTGGCAAGCGTCGACCGTGCTGTTGGCCCGGCTGCCCACACCGAAAACCAGAAGCAGCGAAATGGTTTACTAAGCGCCCGTGACACTCATACCATCTTTAGGTACGATACCAATACCTATGGACATCATTGCATCATGGCGACAATCACAAGCGGTCATTGCGACGATGCATGGCAAAGAGCGCGTCATCGGTCCACGGCTCGAAGCAGCATTTGGTATTTCGGTACTCGTACCCACCACCCTCAATACCGACACCTTTGGTACGTTCACCCGCGAGGTAAAGCGTCCTCATGACCAACTCGAGACCGCACGCCAAAAGGCGCTCGCTGGCATCAAAGCGACTGGAGCCCGGATTGGTATCGCAAGTGAGGGGAGCTTTGGTCCACACCCAACCATCCCGTTTGTGCAGGCGAACTATGAGGTCGTCGTCCTTATCGATAGCGAGACTGGGTTTGAGACGGTAGGTACCGCGACCGCCACCAACGTGACACCAAAAGGACAGTGGGTCACGAGTGCAGAAGAGGCGGTCGCGACAGCGACCGCCTGGGGCTTCCCGGTACAAGGAGTCATCGTTCGAGTTAGTAAAGAGGGTAGGCGCGGTATCTATAAAGAGATAACGAGTATTGATAACCTCCTCGACACGACCACTCGCCTCCTCCGACCGTGGTGGCGTCGGCAGATATACCTCGAAACAGACATGCGAGCTCATCGCTGTGGAGCGCGTATGGAGACCATCGCTGCCGCCACTGATAATCTCATCGCACGTATTACTGAGCGCTGTCCAGCGTGTTGCTGGCCTGGATTTAGTCAACACACATTTAGTGGCAACCTCCCTTGTGCTCACTGTGGCCAGGCAACGAGTCTCCCTACCACCAGAGCCACCCGCTGCCGACACTGTGGCCATACCGAGACAGAATCGCTCGCCACCACTGCCGACCCTGCAGAGTGCAATTACTGTAACCCATAGACAAACGTCATAAGTGCTGTATAGTTTCAGGCGGAAATATCATCGGGGGCTACCTATGAAGACCGTTGTAGTTAAACGCACCATGCCGTGCAGTGCGAGTGAATTTTTTGACCACCTCAGACAAACCAAAAACCTGAGGTATATCGCTCGACCATATGTCACGTACGACTTTGATGCGAAGCGGTACCCAGTCTGGAACGAAGGAATGAAACTCAACATCAAGCCAACGCTCCAGCTCTTCGGACGAACCAAGCCGCTCGGCGACCACCTGGTATCCATCACTCGTGTTGATGCTGATGCACTCATCATTGAGACAAAGGAACATGGTGGTACCATCACCCGCTGGGACCACACCATGGAGGTGAAACCGATTGACGAGAGCTCTTGTGAATACAGTGACAGCATCATGCTTGAAGCAGGTTACCAGACCCTTCTCGTCACGAAGTTTGCCACCCTGTTCTACCGCCACCGCCAGCGCCGGTGGCAAGAGATGCTCAACAAGCATCTCATCGCAGCCTAAAGAGAAAGCAGAAGGCCGACCCCATGGGGTCGGCCGATTTCTTTAGGCGGAACGAGCCGCTCTTTTCAGTTTTTCGAGAGCTTTGAGCTTGATTTGACGTATCCGTTCAGAGGTTACCCCAATTTCTTGACTCAACTCTACGAGAGTGGCGGGTTCTTCACGATAGAACATTGCCACGATGATTTGACGCTCACGGTCACTCAGTTTACTTTTTACCAAGTCCTGCACCTTATCAAGGAGCTGCTCTCGATACAGCTGCTCGTCAACATGCTCGTCAGTCGATGGCACCATGTCGACAAGGGTTGCCTCATCATAGTTGTCACTGATTTTTGCATCAAGTGAGAGAACACCTCCCGTACGAAGACCCGAGCGAACTTCTGCCACGAGCGATGGCTCCACCTTAGCATGTAACGCTATCTCTCCGTCAGAAAGACTTGGGTGTGTTTCGAGAATGTTTTCTACTCGTACTACTTCGCGACGCTTTTTGGGAGAAAGCCTGAGTGCGTCATAAACGACACCAGACATCCGTAACGCATCATGTGTGTAATACTGCACGAGATAGGTCGAAAACGCACCGCGAGAAGCATCATACTTTTTGGCTGCTATAACTGCGGCCAAACGCCATGACTGAACGACATCATCTCGCCGTGGATCATTCCGTGATATTCCGAGCCGTCGACACGTATTAGCCACACATCGATTGATGAGCGGTTCATACTGCCATATGACATCGAATACTTTTGATTCATCAGACACTACTTGAGCCCCCTCTTATACTTGTCCGTGCGATAGCGTACAACACGAGCAAGATATTGCAAGTACTTCCCCGTTCACAAATACTTTTCCCCTTGCTCAATAGCCGGATTCTATGGCATAGTACTCGCCCCAAGCATAAGGAGACAGCATCATGCTGCGACGCATAAAATTGCATCGCGCTCGAGAGGAACGAAAACGACGAAGCGTCATTATCAAGCAAGGTCAAGAAGAGGGACACATCCTCGGCAAACTCGATATCGACATCGAGGAATATTTGGAAAAGGTTTTGCCCGAAGAAGACCCCGACCGTAGTCTCTACCTAAAGGCCTTCAGTGTCGGGTACCGCAAAGGCAAGCGAGCCTGAAAACAGAAAACGAGCCATGTAATGGCTCGTCCCCCTCGCCGGACACCGATCCGGCTTTTTTATATCTCAGTCGCGACAGCAGCTTTCTTCTCTTCTTTCAAAATCTGTTTCAGATCTTTTATAAGTTCGAGCGCATGATTAGCTGGATCAACCTCAGGATAGACTTTCGCAATCTTACCATCGCGCCCGATAAGGTATGAGATACGGTTCGTGCCGCGTACCTCCTTACCATACATCTTCTTCACGACAAACGCGCCATACTTATCCATCATCTCCATGGTTGGATCTGACAGGAGAGTAAATGGGAGCGAGTACTTCTCAACAAACTTCTTATGTGACTTCACGCTGTCTTTACTGACACCAAGCACATTCACCTTCATGCGCTTGAAGTCTTTAAAGACATCAGCGATGGCACACGCTTCTTTGGTGCAGCCGGGAGTGTCATCTTTTGGATAAAAGTATAAAAGTGTCCACTGTCCTGCATACTGCTTCAGGGTGTGCGTGACACCGTCTTGATCTGCTAATGAAAAACTTGGTGCTTTTCGGCCGACTTTTAACATATATACAATGGGTTACGCGAGTAGTATATCACCAACCACAGACCCTATGCTATACTCGCGAACAATGATTTCGATTGCGTCAATAAACATGGAGGGTGACCGCCATCTCGATACGGTATTTGGCTTTATTGG
>CAZTWW010000035.1:0-6467 GCA_964618165.1 uncultured Candidatus Saccharibacteria bacterium
AGTGGACCGCGTCTGTTAAGACGGCGCCAAGCCACCCCACACGCGACTCTGATTGCTTATACTGTGTAACATGAAAAAGAAAGTCCTATTTATTATTACGAAAAGTAACTGGGGTGGCGCCCAACGTTACGTCTACGATATCGTCACCAACCTCGACAAAACAGCCTACGAGCCGGTGGTAGCACTTGGTGGTGATGGTGTCCTCATTACCATGCTTGAACACGCTGGAGTACGTGTTATTCCGCTTGATACACTGAAAAACAGTGCTGGATTAAAAAACGTTATCACCAATACAAAACATCTTTTTCATATTATCAAAAATGAGAAGCCGGACATAGTACATCTGAATAGTTCGGTAGCTGGATTCCTCGGTGCACTCGCAGGCCGCCTTGCTCGCGTACCTCGTATTATCTTTACTGCTCACGGCTGGGCTTTTAATGAAGACAGACCGTGGTGGCAACGGTTAATAATTAAAAGTTTCCACTACCTGACGGTACTCATGAGCCATAAGACAATAGCAGTCTCACGCGCCATTGTAACTCAGATGAATTGGCCAAAAGCGCCCTCGAAGATGATGGTTATCAATCCCGGCCGCACCATTGGAGTAATGTATAGTCGCGAAGAGGCACGGGTTCATCTGACCGAGATGTTCCCTGCTGTCACCCCCTACTACAAAGACACATGGCTCCTCTGCATCGCAGAACTGCACCCCATCAAGCGTCATACTGTACTCTTTGATGCCGTACGACGCCTCACTGCGGTCTACCCTACAATTCGCCTCATGTGCATCGGTGACGGTAAAGAGGAAGCAAAACTCAAGTCCTGGATTACACGTCACGGTATGGAAGAACATATTTTTCTCCTCGGCTCAATCCACGAAGCAGCCCGCTATCTCAAGGCAGCTGATATCTTCGTGCTTGCGAGTACATCTGAATCATACGGTTATGTCATCCACGAAGCTGGTCTTGCTCATGTACCAGTGGTTGCTACTAACGTCGGTGGCATTCCCGATATTGTAAAACATGAGGAAGAAGGTATCCTCGTGATGCCAAATTCGCCGACAGCACTCGCAGCTGGTATCACCACCAGCCTCTCAGACACCCCAGGCACAATAGAACGAAGTAAACGTCTCTACGACACCCTATCTAGCCGTACGACTAAAAGTATGGTTACTACAACAGCTAAACTCTATGAATAGTATAAAGTCTCACTTTGTCTAACATTTAGTACACTTCTAGAAACACAATGGGTTTGCCCAACCCGTGACGGTAGAATCAATGCGTCCATGATCAACGCGACACCACGTACCCGCAGGTATGGTTACACCAGCGCTATTACGACGATCGCGTTCGAAGCGTGCATTTAATCGATAGGCATTTCTATCTAAAGTATTGGCGTCGTAGGTAATTGTCATGACCCAACTAGGTGTATCTGAAGGAGACACTCTATAAAACGGTGCAATTACGTTGCTAAAATATATATCGTCTGGATCTGATACCGCTACCGGATTAATACTGACGGTTTCACATCCAGGATCAGATCCCTCTAAACAGGGATAACTACTATTTCTCACTTTGTATAGTTCGAGTGCATTTTGAATCTGCTTTATTTCATTGACTTGCGACGCATCTCTAGCTGAAGCTCGTGAGCTAGACGTGGCAGCAAGCACTGATGAAGCCAAAAGACCAACGATGGTGATTACAACCAAAAGCTCAATGAGAGTAAAGCCGTCATTCTTCAACATGTTTAGAGATTATACACAATTACTATCGCGCAACCACGCTGATTTAAGACACATCTTGAATATCACCAGATAGACGATTCAAAATATAATCATCGCAACTACATAACTCTACAAAAAAAATTTAGCTTAGTAACAAGGTGGATTTGATGACCAGCCCGCATGCCCTGCTCCCATATCAATACGACACCAGGTACCAGCCGGAATGGTAACTCCAGCAACATTGCGCCGATCACGTTCAAAGCGAGCAATAATGGTATATGAGCTACGATCAGGATTATCATTACTGTTACCACTATTAGAACGGATACGATACCGAATTGAACTATCCCAAGAAGTCACGTCATTCGGCTCTGGTCTGTAATATGGTGCGATTGCATTGCGGAAGTTTGTCAACGCGACACTAGTAGTGGTAGCATTAACAAGAATTTCACCGGCAGCCCCGATACTAGCACACGCAGGGTTGGCAGTCGCGCAGGGGTAATTACCACTATTTGCATTACGATAGAGTTCAAGGGCATTTTGCAACTGCTTAATTTCGTTATTCTGAGAACCATCACGGCTTGAGGCGCGAGCACTCGAAGTAGCGCCGAGTACCGAAGCAGCCAAAAGACCAACGATGGTGATTACAACCAAAAGCTCAATCAGGGTAAAACCGCGGGAATGCATATTGCTAGTATATAGAAGCAACGGTAGATAATGCCATCTAACTGGGGAAATCTAGTATAACGAAGTGACTCGTAGCATACCATATAGGTATCTATGCCAACCATTCAATTTGATGATCAGGTCAATACTACCGCTCGACGAAAAGTACAGGGGTCTGGCATGACCGGACTACTCATGCGACTTGGGATTGTTAAAACACAACGTGGAGCTAATCTTGTCCTCATTGCTTTTATAGTTATCGGGATGGCAATCTCAATCGTTCTCTTAAATCAGTCACTTGGCCCAACATCAGTTCCAAACAATTCTCCCATCGTAAATTAACGAGCACTCGTAATCAAAATCTCAGACGACTCCGCGGACACGCCGCGGAGTTTTGCGTAGCGGCGCATTGATAAGACCATCCCAACCGCTACAAACTCGGTCACAAGGTGTGAACCACCATAACTGAGAAATGGTACCGTGGTACCGGTTACGGGAAGGAGTCCAATATTCATCCCGATATGCACAAAAAAGTGTGCAACAAAGAGTGTCGCCACCCCCGTCGCAAAGAGAGTCTCAAAGTTGCTCGCTCCCTGTATCGCATGATGGAGAAGGCGCCAAATTACGACTGCAAATGAACCAAACAGGAGGAGCACCCCAACTAAGCCCCACTCCTCAGCAAAAGCGGCAAAAATAAAGTCAGTCTCATATTCTGGCAAAAAGAGGAGCTTTGATTGCGTCCCGTAGCCCACCCCTTTACCAAAGAGCTCTCCCGACCCAACCGCTACGGTCGATTGGTACGCGTTGTACCCAGCGCCTTGAATATCAGCCAGCGGATCAAGGAAGGTCATAATTCGCGCCTTCTGATAATCGAGAAACACAAACTGCCACATCACCGCAAACGCGAGCGCACCAACCGTAAATACCATGAGGAGGTGCCGGAGCTTAATACCCGCCACCAGAATCATCCCGAGCCAGATAAAGAAGAGAATGATTGCTGACCCGAAGTCTGGCTGAATGAAGACAAGACCAAAGATGAGGAAGGCATAAATACCAGAAATGATAATGTGGCGAAAATCACCTATATGTTCGTGTCGCTTCGCAAAATACTTGGCTGTCACGATGATGAGCACGAGCTTAGCCGGGTCAGCCGGTTGGAGCGAAAAAAAGCCAAAGTCAAAACGACTTTGTGCACCAAGGGTAATCTCACCAATAAAGAGCACGAGGAGGAGTGCAGCAAGGACCGATATATATAAAAAGAAGGTAGTATTCCCCGTCCTCAGGAATCGATAGTCAGGTAGAAGTGCGAGCACGAATGCCCCACACGCGACCGCAATCCATATCAATTGGCGATTAAAGTAAAAGTTATCACCCTGGTACGAGTACATCGTAATCAGTCCCATAAACGTCAAAAAGAGCATCGCTCCAAAGAGGAGCGGGTCAAACGAACGGAAAAAGACCCGAATACCGTGCATACCGCCCTAGTCTAGCCCTTAAGTGGTAAAGACGCAAAGTCCTTATCGGAGTGGAGCAAAGTTACTGTCAGTCTTTGGAATGACATCAATACGTGACGCCCCTTCCTCACAAATTGCTGCGGTAATCGCCGTATAAATAGACGAGAGTGTAGCCGTAGTCGGAGCTGAGTACGCTTGATTTGGTGAACTCGCGATACTCCGGAGGAAATCCATGTTAACACCGGCACCGAGCCCAATGGTGAAGATGGTGATATCATCCGCCTTCAACTTCGCCGCTTCTGAGAGCGCAAACTCTTCTGGCTTCTCATCGGGTGCAGTCGCAAGACCATCAGTGAGAAGCACCACCACATTGCGAGCATCTTTATTATGACGTTCTGAATTAAGCTCGGCTTGGGCCGCCCGGAGCGCATCACCCGTGTTGGTACTACCACGCTCCTCAGCCGGATCGATAGTAAGACCCCGAACGAGACTGCCAGCGGCAATTACGTCGCCCGTGAGGGGCAAATTAGTCTTAGCCTTCGTCGCAAACGTCACCACACCCACCTGATCGTCTTCACGCAATTGGGAGGAGAAGTTTTGTGCAGCGGTCAGTACCGAAGAAATCGGCTGTGGTGGCGTACCACCGTCGTTATTCATACTCCCAGAAAGGTCAATCGCGAGAATGACATCAGTCGGCACCTCACAACTGCGGAGTGTCTTCGCAATTGGTCGTGGCCACGTAAAGATGACATCGCGGCTACTGCGGGCGGGAAAATTAGTGATATACGTCTGCGAAGACGTCAGTGGCTTCCCTCGTGAGTCAAAGATAGTCGCCACTACCTCGACATTTTCAGCAGCGGTCAGTTCGGTGTTATCAATGCGGGCAGTGAGACGAGGCAAGTCGTCTGCTCCCGTGAGATCTAAGTCACTCGTCTTAAACTGCTGTCGACTAATCGTTGACGGAAGCCAAACATCAACCGGCTCAAGGGTGAGCGAGGTCTTGGTTGGTACCCGTCCGCCAGTATCAATTCGCCCTTCAAAAACAGGATACGTACTATCAGGCGGTAAGACGGTCTTGCCGGTACGTGTCGTAATCACCCCATCCTCATCACTGAGGGTGAAGGTGTAGCGGAGTTCAGGCGCACCAGCGAGCTTATTACTATTCTCGACATACGCCACCGCGTTATACTGCCCCACATTCGCCGGGAAGCTCTCGGTCCAACGGACTGCTGGTGGCGTCACCGTAAAGGCGCAGATGCGTGTACACGCCCCACCACAATCAACTCCAATCTCCTCCCCATTCATCTTCATGTCAAAACAGGTGGGTGCATTATAGAAATAGACGTAATAGACGGTAAAGAGAAGACTACAGAGCACCGTGAGATACCCCGCCCCATATTGCAATCGACGCCAAAACGCCCACATGCGAACTCCTTCCAGTTGTATCATAATTGTATTGTAGCAAATTAATCAGCCAAGATGGTATACAACTCCCCTACGACTTGATTGCTTCCGTCATTGCGAGCGGTAGCGAAGCAATCCTAGACATCCCACGATATGCAATATTAAAACGCCGTGACGGACCAGTAGAATAAATCCACGGTACCACGTCACGGCGCTCGACAGGTTTCGTCAACATGAGAGTCAATTCTCTCTACGCGGCGTGACGAAAAGGCAAGCCCAAACCACCGATCAATGACGTATTGGCACCCATTATGGATTCAGGGTCAGTACCTGCCAACCGTATCAGATTAGGTTTCCTGTCTGTTCTATAACGTCCGAGGTACAGAAGCATCATGAGGTGATGTTCCTATAGTGTTACCGTAGTACTTCTTCTGCCCTCGGTACGTCTCCAGCATCATGTTAGTAAAAGTCTGACCAGGCAGCCATACGACACCACGAGCTGAATTGGAGATCGACCGGCGCTTGCGCTACCAGCCTCGGCTTTACCGCCATTCTTTCGAGACACTGTCTGTGCTATCAAGCACCTTTTCTTCAGGGTTACGGCCCTGTATACGTCTCGTAGCGATTACTTCTCCCATATCCGAGTGGTTCCATCACGGAACATCTTTACCATCACCGACTCTCCGGCAATAGCCTCGGCCCCAATACAGTACACCAAACCAACCATTTCGCAAAAAACTACCTTGCCGTAGGATCAAAAACTTAATGTGAAGCAAAACAAGGAGTGGCAGGGCCACGACTATGTCTTTGCTTCTGTCGGCGCAATGGTACTTTCGACCTCCGAGGGAGAAAATACCATATGCGAGCGACGGGCGCCTCCCTTGCCAACACCAATAACCAAAATTAGCAATGTTGGCGTGAGAAATGGGGTTGGGGCCCCGTTTCGCAAGACTCATCTAGAATATTTTGGAGTGAGAACGAACAAAATAGTCAGATGAGTAGACAGCCGCTGTAACTTCGTTGCTTTTACTGCACTCATCAGATAAATGTATGCAAGCATCCATTTACTAATTCGTTTGTAAAAGTAAGCGGGACCTATTCTCCCACGGTAGAGATCACAATGTTAATTTTAATTATTGGTGCGCGATAGCATCTCAACAAAACATCCCCACACGTGTGGGGATGTTTTGTTGAGATATTCGGAGTTGATTGAAAACTTA
>CAZTWW010000036.1:0-6382 GCA_964618165.1 uncultured Candidatus Saccharibacteria bacterium
CTCAATTTTGAATAAAATTGTGACAAGGGAAGACGTGATAAGTATCACGTCTGTTCGGACTTGAAAGTCGCAGTCATGTCGCTCTGCGACAGACGAGACGGGGTCGAGAGTACTTAGGGTAATTGGAGTGAAGCGAACAATTGCCGTTAGTAACTCGTGACCAAGCCCGACCATTGGCTCAATTTTGAATAAAATTGTGACAAGGGAAGACGTGATAAGTATCACGTCTGTTGTGTCATATGCTCTGCTACTGCGTAGTAACAAAAATTGTCAAAGTGTGGTTATATCTGTGTAGATGAGTCACAGGAGGATAAAACAATGGATTTACTGAATCGATCCCCACAAGAGTTGCAAGTAAAAGACGCACGTACCTGGTACCAGCTGGCGCTCCTCGAGAGTGAAGGCAATCATATCAATGCCGTACTGCGTGCGTATAATGAGCTTCAGGCCCGACTCTCGGAGATGCATGCATCGGTCTCGTTGGCACGGTTTGTAAAGACCATTCAACGACAGTCCGAACTCATCGTACTTGTCCTTGATGGTAAACGCTTGGTGGCGACCGCGCATGCGTCGCTCACTTTTCCGGGTTGTAGACCGGTCGTGTTGGTGGAGGCTGTTGCTGTCGCCGCTGACTGTCGCACTCTATACCTGAGACAACAGCTTGTGATGGGTATTGAGCAAAGTGTGAGGGTGCGTTTCCTCGAGGTGCTGCCAGCGAGGATGGTGGCATCACCTCATAAGGATAAACTCCTCAATAATGTTTATGAGAGTCTCGGGTACACCACTGCGGTAAACGATGCGCATACAAAGATACTAAAGAAGAGTGTGTTTTAGGCATACTCATCTTTTTTTAGGGATGCTTTCTAAAAGCAAAGGTACTCATCAAAGTGCTAAAGATTTGAAAGCTGAAGTGTCCAATTGGCTAAGTCTGCATACGAAGCGATAGGTTACTGTAGCGATATGTGTCATCGCTACACTAAATTACTCTAAACGAGCGTGTCATCAGCAAGCTCGTTTCTTTTTTGCTATACTATTCCAATGCTGACCAGAAATGAAAAAATTCTTTTGTTTGGTGCCACGTATTGGAATTTTGCCAATGGACTACTTGGTCCACTGTTGGCCGTATTTGCTCAGAGAATTGGTGGAGATATCTTGGCGGTATCGTCTGCCTCGGCCATATATTTAATTGTTACGGGTATCTGTGTGATTCTGATTGGTCGCTGGTCTGATCGGTGTAATAAAGCAATGTTGTTAACCATTGGATATGCACTCACAACTTGTTTTACTTTTTTGTATCTTGTCGTTGACTCCTCGCTTGAGTTGCTGTTGGTGCAGGCGGGTCTCGGCGTAGCTCTGGCGTTTTCTAATCCTACCTGGAGCGCATTATTTGATCAGTACTCGCAGCCAAGTGCTAAGGGGTATTTATGGGGTTTATCTGATGGCGCTATGAAAATTGCCAATGGCCTCGCCATCATTATTGGAGGTCTGATCGTGTCATATACATCTTTTACAGTATTGTTCATTGTGATGGGATGTTGTAATCTCTTTACTACTCTCTATCAGGCACAGATGTTATTGAAAACCCGCAAAAGAACCTAATAGTATGACAGACCCTATCGCCCGGATGGCTGAAATTGAAGCGCTCATGCTTCTGCCAGACTTTTGGAAAGATTCACAAAAAGCGCAGACACTCATTAAAGAGCTGCAAGACCTGAAAGCTGAAGCGTCTGGTGAAGGGAAGTATGATCGTAATAACGCTATCATCACCATTGTCGCTGGTGCTGGTGGAGATGACGCTGAGGACTTTGCGCGCATGCTCCTTATGATGTACCGGCGCTATGCCGAAGGGCGAGGCTGGAGTGTGGTTGAGCTCGATAGTAATGAGAACGACCATGGTGGGTACCGTAACGTGGTTGTTATGGTCCAGGGGAAGGGGGCGTATGGGATGCTCGCGCGTGAGTCCGGTGTGCATCGACTGGTTCGTATCTCACCGTTTAATGCGAATGGAAAGCGTCAGACCTCATTCACCCTCGTTGAGGTGTCGCCAGACGTGCCAGTAGAGGTGGCGACTGAGATTCCAGAAGAGGAGCTTGAGGTTAGCTTCGCCCGCTCTGGTGGAGCTGGTGGGCAAAACGTCAACAAGCGGGAGACGGCGGTCCGGGTCACGCATCTCCCGACCAATATCTCTGTCCACGTCTCGACCGAACGCTCACAGCAACAGAATCGGGACCGGGCCCTCTCACTGATAGCCGGTAAGCTTTTCGCCTTCAGAGAAGAGCAGCGGCTCCGTGAGCTCCAAGGTCTCTCTATTGAGAAGACGGTGAAGATTGAATGGGGGAGCCAGATTCGCTCGTATGTGCTCCATCCGTATCAGCTCGTCAAAGATCACCGCACAGGGGTTGAAATTCGTCAGGTTGATAGTGTACTAGATGGCGATATACAGGCGTTCCTCGACGCGCGTCCGGAAGTAACGTAAAATAGTGACTACGTATGATTTACTTTGACAAGGTTTCGAAGCTCTATAACGATGGACGCTCAGCAGCACTTGAAGAAGTTACCTTCCAAATTGACCCGAAGGAGTTCGTCTCGATTGTGGGACACTCCGGTGCTGGTAAGACGAGTATCCTCAAGATGATTATTGCCGAGGACTCACCAACTCACGGCAAGGTATTTTTCGAATCACTCGATATTCACAAGATTCCTCGCACTAAGCTCCCACAGTATCGCCGTAAGATCGGTACCGTTTTCCAAGACTTTAAGCTTCTTCCTAATAAGACGGCGTATGAGAACATTGCCTTTGCGATGGAGGCCAATGGTCGCAGTGATGAAGAAATCGCTGAGAATGTACCGCAGGCCCTCGCACTCGTTGATCTCTCAGACAAAATCTGGAACTTCCCCCATGAGCTCTCCGGTGGCGAAAAGCAACGTGTGGCGATTGCACGAGCAATTGTCAACCAGCCAGATATTATCATTGCTGATGAGCCAACCGGTAACCTCGACCCGATCGCAACCTACGAGGTGGTACAGATTCTCCGTAAGATTAACGACCTCGGTACCACAGTCGTCATGACCACTCACAACAAAGGGGTAATTGACGAGCTTGGTCGACGCGTGATTACGATGGATGGTGGTCGAATAATTCGTGACGACAGCACGGGCAAGTACGTGCTATAACAAATGGGTATGTTAACGAGTCTTCGACGTGTCGTACGGTCTGGATTTATTGGATTTTGGCGAAGTGCCTATGTGTCGCTTGCGTCTATTTTTGTGATTACGGTTGCGCTTTTTGTAATCGCGTCGACCATGCTCATCGAGCAGCTCCTCACTGTCTCTCTGCAGAACATCCAGTCGAAAGTTGATATCAATGTGTACTTTGTCACGAGTGCACCAGAGACCGACGTCATGGCCTTAAAGACGAAGCTTGAGTCACTCCCTGATGTGGCGGGTGTGACGTACACGTCACGTGAAGAAGCACTTGAAGAGTATCGCCTCAAGAACGCAAATGATAGTGTCGCGATGCAGGCACTTGAAGAGCTCGGTGAGAATCCACTCGGAGCGACACTCGCAGTCCGTGCCCGCGAGACTTCCCAATATGAGAATATCGCTCGCTTCCTCGATGAGCAGAAAGCGCTTGAGACCTCGGCTGCACCACTTATCGATGAGGTGAATTATGCAGACAACAAAGAATCAATTGAGACATTGACCAATATCATTGGAGCAGTGGAGCGTGCAAGCTTTGTGACGATGATTGTGCTGATTGTTGCGGCCGTCCTCATCACCTTCAATACCATCCGTCTCGCTATCTACACCGCTCGCGAGGAGATTTCGGTGATGCGTCTTGTTGGTGCGAGTAACTCATTCATTCGTGGACCATTCATGCTCCAGGGGGTGATGTATGGGGTTATCTCCGGTGTGCTCGCACTCGCGATTCTCTATCCTATTATGATTTGGATTGGTCCGGCCACCGCTGAATTCTTCGAGTTTGATCTCTATGCCTACTTCGTCTCTAATTTTTCTACCCTCTTCCTTACTATCGTCGGTATCGGTGTTGGACTAGGACTCGTTTCAAGTGTCCTGGCTATCACGCGATACTTACGCATTTAATTCATAACCACACACACTATGACCACCCGCACGACTAAGAAGATGACTGGCACGACCAAGAACACGAAGCGTCCCAAGTACATCTTTATCGTCGGCGGTGTCATGAGTGGGGTTGGGAAGGGTATCTCCTCCTCATCAATTGCGCTCACCCTTCAAGGGCGAGGGCTTGCCGTGACGGCGATTAAAGTCGACCCCTATATAAATGTCGACGCTGGTACTATGAATCCCACTGAGCACGGTGAGTGTTTTGTACTGAAGGACGGACTTGAGACCGACCAGGACATGGGTAACTACGAGCGCTTTTTAAATATCGATCTCCCTGCACTCAACTACATGACCACCGGTAGTGTCTACCTCTCGGTCATTAAGAAGGAGCGTAATCTCGAGTACGGTGGCCGCAATGTCGAGGTGGTGCCGGATATCCCGCTTGAAGTCATTGAGCGAATCAAGCGCGCAGGAGCAGCGGCAGCAGCTGACGTCATAATTACCGAAATCGGTGGCACGGTTGGTGAGTATCAAAACGTACTCTTCCTTGAGGCAGTCCGTATGATGAAGAGTGAGATGCCGGACGATGTGGCAGTCGTCATGGTCTCATACCTCCCGGTCCCAGGGAGTATCGGTGAGATGAAGACGAAGCCAACACAAACGGCGGTGCGCGCACTCAATAGCGCCGGTGTCTTTGCTGATATGATAGTGGCGCGCAGTACCGAACCAATTGATCAGAAGCGTAAAGAAAAGCTTTCACGTTTTTGCAACGTGCGACCAGAGCACGTGATATCAGCACCAGATGTGGCAAGTATCTACGATATTCCACTCCATTTTGAAAAGGAAGGTGTCTCAACTGCACTCTGCGGAATCCTCGGCATCACCCCGCAGCCAAGTAATCTCAATGCCTGGAAGCAGTTTGTGAAGCGTTCAAAATCGACCGGTTCAGTCACGAAGATAGCGGTCGTGGGGAAGTACTTCAGCTCCGGGGAATTTGTTCTCTCTGATGTTTATATTTCAGTCCTTGAGGCACTCAAGTACTCGGCATACAAGCTTGGAACGAAGGCAGAGATTACCTATCTTTCCTCACATGATTTTGAGTCGGGGAAGCGTGCCTTAAGTGAGCTTGATGCCTTTGACGGTGTCTTGGTGCCGGGTGGCTTTGGGAAGACTGGAGTTGAGGGGAAGCTCAAGGTGATTGAGTACGTTCGTACCAACCAGATTCCATACTTTGGGATTTGCTACGGGATGCAGCTCGCTGTCCTTGAGTACGCGCGGAACGTCTTAAAACTTGAGAGTGTCTCAACTGAAGAAATAAATCCAAAAGCGAAGCATCTCGTCATCGGACTCATGCCCGAACAGCGTGAAAAACTCGCCAGCAGTGACATGGGCGGTACGATGCGACTCGGGGCGTATGAGGCGGTGATTCAAAAAGGAACACAGGCCTATAGCACGTATAAGTCTACGCTGATTACTGAGCGCCACCGTCATCGCTACGAGGTTAATCCAGAGTATGTCGACGACCTGGTGGCAGCTGGGCTTGTCTTTGGCGCGACGTCACCTGATGGACGCCTCATGGAGATGGTAGAGCTACCAAAGGATGTCCACCCATTTTTTGTGGGGTCACAGTTTCATCCCGAGCTGATCGCTCGTCCGCTTGCACCACACCCACTCTTTACTGCCTTTATACAGGCAGCTGCGATGAGACGAGGCCGGTAGGGTATACTAGATAGCTAATCAATAATCAACGTGTATGTATCAAGGTAATTGGACGTGTAGTGGGTGTGGTGGAGCAATTACTGAGTTACCGTTTGAACCACGCCGGACTGATGGACTTACCTGCCGGGCGTGCTTTATGAAGAAGCGTGAGGAGGGGAGTGCGGCTGAGGGAGCTGATCCGAGTGCACCAAAGCCACGCGTAGAAGGGGCGTGGAGTTGTAGTGGGTGTGGGGCCGCGATTACCAGTCTTCCATTTACACCGCGCGATACGAGCAATCTTAAGTGTATGGACTGCTTCAAAAAGAGTCGCGCCTAACACGATTGTGTTGAAATGAGCAGGTAAGTGCGGTAGTATTGCCGAGCGACAGCATTCTTCCTCGGAGGTGGCATTTGATTGCAATATGCTGGGAGGGTGGAGGATTTAGCCAATACCCTCCACCCGCGCACTTTTTGCCGGATCGTCTAAAGGTAGGACATCAGGTTTTGGTCCTGAGTATCGGGGTTCGAGTCCCTGTCCGGCAGCTACACGTAAAAACACTTGCATCTCGCAAGTGTTTTTACGTGTTGTAGCGCC
>CAZTWW010000037.1:0-6136 GCA_964618165.1 uncultured Candidatus Saccharibacteria bacterium
ACCGTGTGCATAAATCTGCTAGAGTAGCGGGACGCCGGAGTGGTGGAATGGTATACACGCACGACTCAAAATCGTGTGCCGCAAGGCTTATGGGTTCAAGTCCCATCTCCGGCACAAAACAAAATTGCTCAGTGTTCATAACACTGGGCGATTATTGTTTTGTCGGTGGAATGGGACTTGAAAGACGAAGCCGGGGACCCTCTGGGTCGGCGAGTCCGGGTCGGACGAATGAGATAATTTGTGAGGTACTAAGCAAATTATCCATGAGTGTGACCAAGTCCCTAATTACAAACTGCTTTGCTTACGCACGGAACTTGAAAGCCGGAATATGTCGCTCTGCGACTATGAGGCGGGGTCGCGAGCAAAATCTATGATTGGACTCGTGACCAAGTCCCATCTCCGGCACAAAACAAAATTGCTCAGTGTGCATACACTGGGCGATTGTTGTTAATGCGAGTTATGAACCACCGAGCAAGGAGCATGACAATCTATTACACCACCTCTGGCAGACGCGCCTCAACTTTAATATTCCCAAAGTCAGATACCCGCGACCACACCACCTCCCAGCCTGTCTCCACGAGGAGATCCTGAATCTCAGATTCAGCATACAGGCAAAGTGGCTCCGTAATACTAAAAAGCTCTTGTCCACTTGCATCAAGACTACCCCAGCGTGACTGAAGCGGGTGCTTCCCCGCGTCATAATGGTTGGCGATAGCAGTTTGAAGACCAGTCACCGAGAGGTAGAGCGTATCAGTAACAACGCGTAGCTTCCTCAGTATCTCCCCGGCATCACCATACGGTACATAGTGGAGCACTCGTTGCAGCACAACCACATCAAAAGTCTCGGTGTTACCACGAAGCCAATCACGAATATCACTTTGATAAAACTCAGCACCAACACACTCAATAGCCGCTTGATAATCACCAACGTCAAGACCGGTCACCTGAACTCCTATACGCGCGAGTTCACTCACTAGTCCCCCACGTCCACACCCGACATCGAGTACGCGGGGGTGCTTACCGTCTCGTACCATCGCCTCCACCACAGCAATTACCCGCTTATCGAGGTCATCAAGTCGCACACTGGCCACATCTACACCGTACATAGCGCCATGATACGGTAATTTGCGTTTTTTGCACCCCTTCGCTACACTGCCAAAATAATGGACAAAACACCTCTCATCATCCTTGTGGGACCGACTGCCTCAGGCAAAACCTCACTCTCAATTGCACTCGCCAAGCGATTTAATGGCGAGATCATTTCCGCTGACTCACGCCAAGTCTACCGTGGTCTTGATTTAGGAAGTGGCAAGGTGACAAAAGAAGAAATGGGCGACGTTCCCCACCACCTTCTTGATATCGCTGACCCCAACGACGTCTACACCGCCGCGGATTTTACCCGCGATGCACGAGAGGCAATCGCAGCCATTACCTCTCGTCACCACCTCCCAATTATCGCGGGCGGCACCTTCTTTTATATCGACAGTCTTCTTGGTCGTATATCGCTTCCAGAGGTACCACCAAACGCTACGCTTCGAACAGAGCTTGAAGCGCTTGATACCGAGACTCTTTTTGAGCGTCTCAAGCAGCTTGATCCACGACGTGCCGATACCGTTGATACAGCGAATCCTCGTCGCCTCATTCGCGCGATTGAAATCGCGACTGCGCTTGGCAGTGTACCTGAAGTGACACCAACAACAGACTCACCCTACCGCCCACTCACCCTCGGCATTACCATCGATACCGAGACACTCCATCACAATATCCATGTCCGTCTCATCGAACGCCTTGAAGCTGGGATGATGAGAGAGGTAGAAACCCTACTTCAAAACGGCGTCACCCATGAGCGCCTCGAAGCGCTTGGTCTTGAATACCGCTACATCAGTCGCCATCTCGCTGGACAGCTCGACTATGAGACCATGGTACGCGAACTTGAGACAAAGATTCGGCAATTTGCCAAGCGGCAGTACACCTGGCTCAAGCGCGATACCTCAATAATCTGGATTGATAAGCATGATACGACTCGTATCGATGAGCTCGTAGGTAATTTTGTCTCCGGCACTCATCCAGCCTTGTAAGTTGCGCTCTTACTCTTTTTTGCGTACTATACAGCAACCAATTCGGGTCTATAGTTTAGAGGTAGAATGCTGGTCTCCAAAACCAGCGGCCGAGGTTCGATTCCTCGTGGGCCCGCGAGCACCAAAAATAACCCTGTCGGGTTATTTTTGTTTGTGCGAGCGAGAACTACGAGGAATCGAAAGACGAAGCCGGGGACCCTCTGGGTCGGCGAGTCCGGGTCGGGCGAATGAGATAATTTGTGAGGTACGAACAAATTATCCATGAGTGTGACCGATTCCTCGTGGGCCTGCTTGAGTGAAACACAAAACCTTCCATCACAATGGGAGGTTTTGTGTTTTAGAAAGCAAACTACTTTACTTTCGTACTCGAGCGGGAGACGTAGACATGTTTTCAGCTCATTTCCTAGAGCTGAAAAAAGTCGAGGCAAGGTCATGAGTACTGAATAGAATGAGAGCAAAGCGAATCATTATACTTAGTAACTCGTGACTGCGATCACCAAAAATTACCCATTCGGGTTATGTTTGTTACCTGAAATAGTAGACGGAATCCTTAGTGGATATGATAAATTGATTCCATCGTTGCAAATAAACACTGTTCAGTGGTTGCCACCACCAGATAGTTCAAGAGCCAACCATATCTAATTTCTTGTCTGGTATCTTCATATCGCAATAAACGATAGGTATCTGCGAGCACATGAGGATCACTAACAGGCACAACTGAAATTACCGGATCATCGTTAGACTGATTGAATTCACCAACAAATAAATTTCTACTCCAATCACGGTACATATCCTTTTCAAAACGAGATACAGCTGTCTGGGCTTGTATAAAGGTATTTTCCCCATTTACTGGCTTGTATTGTCCAACCAATACTATCGCATTACTTTTTTGATCACCGTCTAAACATGGATAGACATAATACTCATCAGTGTAAATCTCTTCATGCAACTGTCGTTGCGTTGGTGAAGGCGATACGGCCAGGAAGTCAACAAAATTACCTGACGGTGAATCTTGTCTATCTCCGAGCAGGATTGGGCTTTCTTCTTGTGTGACTTGCTCATTATTTAATTCTGGAAACAGTAGAATTGCTCCTAAGACAATTAGCATTACTAATATGATAAAAAGAACTTTTTTCATAATGTTTATTGTCCACGCATGTTACCACCTTCACCAGAGGCTTTACTAAAGTGCATCGTGTCTTTAGAAGAATTCCAGTTACCACCCCAACCCCATCCCTCTCTAGTAAATAGCTGTACAAAAGCTGGCGGCATGTTAGTTTGTCCATAATTACGCGACCCAGGGAAGGTGTGAGGATTCTGTGCTGGGTTAATATCGACCGCTAAACCATAAGCATGATTTGAGCGTCGATTAGTACCCGCGATATTACGACAATTATAGCCGCCAACTGAAGTGACACGATAAAAGCTATTACCACCTCGACTGCGCCACTGTGCATCTATTCGCTGGAGGCTCGGCGCAAACTGCCGGTGAATCTGAACACTCTGGCCGAGAAAATTGATTCTCACAATATTAGAAGTATCACAAGCCTGGATATCAACATTCTGCATACCTGCAGGTGTATTAACTTGCACTGAACCAGCCCTCCCCGTGCCATCATCAACCAAGAATCGCTCTTGTTCATCGACAGACAAAGGTTCGTAAGGCACATCAGGACTAATCCAATCTGGAGGATCTTGCACTTCAGTCTGTTCATAGCACTCTACTTCAGCCCAGAAGAGCCAACCGGACATGGTCTGAACACTACCTGGATTACTGCTCGTACCGACAAGGCCTCGCATCACCGTATCAATAATAAGCCATGCCGAGAGCATGATGATAAAGCCCACAATAGCATTCACAAAGTAGCCTTTCGCTTCATCAAGCGCATGATGATTACCGTTTGAGGTGACGAGTCCAAAACCAGCCCACGCCATCACACCAGCGAACACCACAAAGAGAATACCGATAATCCATTGAATCACTCCATTAGCTAAATCAACGAGATTACAAGTACTACAATCAGGCCCACTGCAACCGGCATATTCGGCAAGAGATTGAGCATTGGCACTGTCTGGTGACAGTAATAGTACAAACGAGAGAATCAGAAAACTCCCAACAAATGTAAGTTTAATGAATGAGGAGGTCATGATTCTAATGTAACAGCATCGTCACAGAAACTAAAGCGGTAATCAACGCCAGATGCTGCTTGATTAACATACCCCGGTACTGTAACAGTATACGTTAAATCACAAAGACTACTATCATCGAGCTCGAGCACTTGCCGCAACTTATTTTCTGCTTCAGTACGTGCCAAAACAAACGGAGTCTTCAATAAAACTATGTTGAAGTAACCACTCGTTTCATCGTAGGTAATAGTATAAAGATCCGTTGGTCTGGTTTGATCTAATGGTACTCCTACATAATACAAACCATCGTTGTAGACATCTTCTTTAACCTCTGGTAATCGGGTAATATCTGGGATCACTACATCGCGACCATTTTGAGTCGGTAATGATAACTCGTTATTTGGAAGCTGAGTTGGTGAGGTGTCTTTTATAACTTCTGTGGTAAAAAAATTTTGATACAACACAAAAAAGCTAAAAGGTATAAGAAGTGCAAAGAAGATAACGAAGATAGTTCTCATACTATATAGTTTACTGAGAGTAACGACTCACACAAGAGGCAGCCTTCCTATTGCAATTAGGACACGTCCAATCGTTGTAACCATTCGCTCGCACCAACGCTGCCATGACCTGTGCGTTACACTGTGCATTTTGGCAGTTAGATCGATGATCGGCACATGTACCCCGAGCATATTGTCGCCAGGTCGAGCCGACGATTTGGAACGTACCACACGCAGTTGAATTCGAGCCAGGATTATTCTGATTATACGGTGGGGTACTTGGGTTGCCGGAACTTTCTGTCATAGCAATACACGACATTACCCGCGCCTGTGATTCTGTGAGTCCATACCGCTGTAATGCAGTAACACCACACGCTCGACTGGCCGGTGGACAGAGGACACCTGTTCCACCACTTGAGACGTTAGTACCTGGTCCAATGTATACATCCTGCCTGTCCCGACTCACCGGTAAACCATCATTTGGCTCATATACTTCATCTGGACTTCGCCAATCAGGCGCATCGGTAGGAGTAATTGGCGCATAACACTGTACTTCATTCCATACACCAAATGTTCCTTCATTTAATAGCGCCTTAAGAGCAGTATCGATGACGAGCCAACCAGCAAGCACAATAGTATAGCCAATCAGGATATTTGTTATCATTTCTTTAGCTTCTTCTCGGACGTGGCCATTTCCTCCTGCTGTCACGAGCTTAAAACCAGCATAAACAATAATAATAGCAGCGATAGTACCAAGAATTGCTACAAGCCAAGCAATCACGTTATTAATAAGCTGCATTAAGGTGCAGGTGTCGCACACTGGTTCACCCTCTCCACCACATGGCACAAGACCACGTGCTGATGCGAGCACTGGCACAAGCAACAAGAGTAAAACGTAAAGAGACGCGAGACGTCGTTTCATTGCATATAAGCCTACCACACGAACCCCTTTGAAAATAGTCACAATATGTGCTAAGTTGTAGCCTACAAAGGTTTCCTTTGTACCAATTATATATCCGCGTCGGTACTCAAGCGGTCAACGAGGGCAGACTGTAAATCTGCTGACTTATGTCTACGAAGGTTCGAATCCCTCCCGGCGCACCAAATACCAACACCCAAGCGTTGCTTGGGTTTTGTTGTATTTGGTAGCGCCGGGAGGGATTCGAAAGACTGTTTCGGGGTCCCCTTTAGGGCCGAAACAGTCCGGGTCGGGCGAATGAGCTATTTTATGAATGAATTAAAATAAAATAGCCATGAGCGTGACCGATTCCTGGCGAGAGAAAGTATTTTTTCGCTAGAAAGTTAAAAATATCAGAAGTCTTACATATTACCTAAAACTATTGACTTTTTGTAAAACATAAGTATTGTGATTGTGGAATTTGGTGAGAAGAGCACCACTTACGCAAGTAAATGAGAGCAATCTCTACCATTTGG
>CAZTWW010000038.1:0-5798 GCA_964618165.1 uncultured Candidatus Saccharibacteria bacterium
GTAACGCCGCCCTCCAGGGTGGTACTGAAGCGCTCTCGATTCTTGATAATGGGAATGTGGGGGTGGGGACGACGACGCCGGGTAGTCGCTTAACTGTTGCTGGTAACGTACTGCTTTCAGGTTCATTCCCGTATATTTCATTTGGAAATGTATCTGGAGCAATGGGATACGGCCTTCGAAACAAAAACGGAAATATACAGGTAAAAAATTTAAATGGTAGATGGGCATCTATAAATGGGTCTTTAACCGATACCTCAGTCATACAGAGTTACGACCCCTCGTTTGCGAGCTACCTTGGTGTAGCCTTATCGCTTGTTGATCAAGATACATCCCCACGTGACATCGAATTCAATGATGACGGTACTGTTTTGTATATGCTTGGTCAAACTGGTGATGATATAAATAAGTATAACCTTTCAATTCCGTATGATATTAGTACTGCAGTATTTAGTTCAGTAGCTTTATCTGTTGCTGCAGAAGAGACGGCACCTTCAGATGTGTTGTTTAACAATAATGGTACGGTACTGTATGTTTCGGGTACTTCTGGTGATGATATAAATAAGTATAACCTTTCAATTCCGTATGATATTAGTACTGCAGTATTCGATAGTGTTGCCTTGTCGGTTGCTGCCACTCAGACATTCCCAGTAGCAATGCTATACAACGGTGACGGTAGTAAGCTTTTTGTGTTAGGTTCAACCCCGGATACAATCGATTCATATAATCTCTCCACACCGTACGATATTAGTTCCGCAACATTTGCGACTACAACGTTAGATGTAAGTTTTGAAGAAAGTTCTCCTCGTGCTATGAAGTACAATGTTGACGGTACTAAACTGTTTGTGATTGGGACCAGTGATTTTGAAGTAAATGTATACTCACTCGCTACTCCTTATGAAATCGGGACTGCAACATTTAGCGATATTGCGCTAGTGGTAGGTGATCAAGATGACGTTCCGGTAAGTATGTTGTTTAACGATCAAGGCACATCACTCTATATAATTGGTCAGACTAATGACAATATTTATGAGTACTCAATGATTGCTTCAAGTTCAATTTTTGTAACTGACAAGAATGCTCGGTTTGGTATCGGTACGAATAATCCAGATGCACGTTTAACTGTTGCAGGTGGAGGTGTATCGGCAAATATGCCAACGAAGCCGGTCTTCGTTGGTTCTACGACGCAGTATGTTGAGCGAATACGTGTAATGGGTCGGTACGCCTACGCAACAGCAGATACACTCGGTTTCCAAGTCATTGACATCTCAAATCCTGCTAATCCAACAATAGTAAATACTTTTGACACCACTGGTAATGCTGATGAACTTGATATTAGTGGTAATTATGCATATATAGCTGATGGTCCATCAGGATTACAGATTTTAGATATTTCAAATCCAGCAACGACTACATTTGTTGGTACGTTTAATACAAGTGGTTATGCTCGGGATGTGTATGTTACTGGCCGATATGCGTATGTTGCTGATGATACTGCAGGTCTGCTAATTATTGATGTATCCAACCCCTTTAATCCAATATTAATAGGCACCTATAATACCGCCGGACTAGCTTATGGAGTGCAGGTCATTGGCCGATATGCGTATGTTGCTGATGACACTGCAGGTCTGCAAATTATTGATATATCGCGGCCTACAGCACCTGCTTTGTTACGAACGGTAAACACGCCAGGTTTTGCCGTTAAGGTTGATGTCATTGGCCGATATGCGTATGTTGCAGATGTTTCATCTGGTCTGCAAATTATTGATATTTCTAATCCTGCTACCGCTACTACTACAGGAGGATTATTCCTTTTTAATTCAGCCGCTTACGATCTGCAGGTATCTGGCCGATATGCGTATGTTGCTGACGCTGTAAGAGGTTTACAAATTATTGATATTTCAAGTTCTAGCAATCCAATACTACTGGCTGAAAATGACACACTCGGCGCACCGTTTGGAATAGAGTTAGCTGGCCGATATGCTTATATTTCAGATTTTTATGGCCTTATTATCGTTGATGTTAATGGATCAGAGTTCTCGTCTCTATTTGCGGGTGCTGTAGATGCGACAGATGTAAATATAGTTTCAAATCTTACTGTCGGCGACTCTGGACTTTTTAGAGGATTCCTTGAGGTTGGTAACGATACTGCAATTGGCGGTTCGCTTGTGATATCTGGTGTTGCGTCATCATCCCTCCTTTCTTCAGGTACGCACACATCTTTAGCTGTCCTGTCTGGTAACGTCGGAATCGGCTCCTCCTCACCATCATCTCGTCTCACTGTCTCCGGTAACACCTTCATCGGAGGCAACCTCACCGCCACTGGCACACTCACCGTGTCTGGTATCAGTACACTAGCTGCCCTCAACGTAACCGGCACCTCAACCTTCCTCGGTACCACCACGCTTGCCACTACCACCTTAACCGGCAACCTCCTCCCAGCAACCACCCTCACCCTAGACATCGGTACAAGCACCAACCGCTTCCGTAACATTTGGGCTGAAACCTTAAACGTTGGTACGAGCACCTGGAGTATCTTCAATGGTGCGAATGGTCGTCTCGCCTTTAGTAACGCCGCCCTCCAGGGTGGTACTGAAGCGCTCTCGATTCTTGATAATGGGAATGTGGGGGTGGGGACGACGACGCCGGGCCGCAGATTGACTGTTGCCGGGGATATGTCCTTAACCGGACTACTCTATGATTCGCTTGGCAGTGCAGGTAGTCCAGGTATGGTCCTGCAGAGAGGGACGTCGGGTGTGCAGTGGGTGGCGACCTCAACCCTCGGTCTTGATGAGGGTGATCAGGTATTCACCTTTACGTTTACGAGTCCTGAGACGCGTACCGCGCTCACCAATGTGGCGACCGGAACGGTGGCACAGGTGACTCTCGATACAAGAAATGGTTTATACGGTGAACTCATTGCCTACTCAGATGGTGTGATTGTTGGAAGCGCCTTTGGGCAGAATCTTACGTTTGACGCCGGTGAGTCTACAGCCTTCACAACGTCACTCAACGATACCTTGAGTATTAAATACCGTAAGCGCGGGTATGATATTGAGAATGCAACCTTTGATTTTGCCAATGTCATCAGTGATGTAACGGGGGAATCTAATCCGTATGGTCTTACCTTTGAAGATGGCGGAACGAGGCTCTATATCATTGGTGAAATCACTGATAGTGTGCATGAGTTTGCGGTCGATACACCATACGATGCGTCGACGATTCGCTATATTCGATCCTTCAGTGTAGCGACGCAAGACTTACAACCAGCTGAGGTACGCTTTAACGCGAGTGGTACTCGCATGTTTGTGGCTGGTTTTAATGGTGACACTATTGAACAGTACGTGCTCTCATCTGCCTGGAATATTTCAACCGCGAGTCACACCGTGACGTACAGTGTGGCGGGACAAGAGACGCAACCGATGGGCTTTGTGTTTAACGCGAGTGGTACCCGGATGTTTGTGATTGGGCCGGTTGGGGATGAAGTTGAAACCTACACCCTTAGTACACCGTTTGATCTTGGGTCAACGGTGACTCATGTGAATACGTTTAGTGTCGCTACGCAAGAAGCAAGTCCATCAGCGATTCAGTTTAATGCGAGTGGTACAAAGATGTTTATTATGGGTGAGACGGGAGATGATGTGAATGAGTACACACTCACAACACCGTTTGATTTGAGTTCAGGTGTCACATTTGTTGATTCGTATGGTATCTATACAATTTATGGTCAGCTGTATGGTGATGCTCGACCTTTCGGTCTTGATATGAGTGACGACGGGACAAAAATGTTTTCAATTGGTATCACTCGGGATGAAGTTTTGGAATTTTCGATGAGTACCCCATTTGATGTTTCCACCAGTTATCCTGAAGGTATATCAGCAAAAGTAGGAGACACGCTTACGTATGGTATTGATTTTAGTTCGGACGGTCTTTACATGTACATTACTGATTATGGTACACCGGATAGTATCTATCGGTATACGTTATCTTCACCATTTGCAATTCACTCTGCCACAGCAACCCAAACCGCCTCGGTAGCCGCGCAAAATGCCAATCCATATGATGTCGAAATCAGTACTGATGGGACAAAAATGTTTGTACTTGGTGCAACTGGTGCAGATATCTATGAATATTCTCTTAGTACCGCATTTAGTCTTGCGACTACCACCTACACAAATCGATTCCTAGATGTGGCACCAGTCTATGCAACGATTTATGGAATCACGTTTAAACCTGACGGTACTCGCTTGTTTGTGAGTTCTTCGGCGGGTATTGCTGTTTACGATTTACCTACGCCATGGACGCTCACGAATGTCACACTAGTTACCTCTGTAGGAACAGGTGCTGAGTCGAATATGGACATTGCGTTTGATGACACTGGACGTCGTATGGTCCTCAATAAGTACAATACTGGAACCACTGTTGAAGAGTTGCAATATTTTGAACTTTCAAGACCATGGGATATTACCTCTCGCTCACTCGTATACACAATTCCAAGCGGTGCCGGTGGTGGCTTTGGTACGTTTGAGTCTGATCCGCGTGGGCTCGCTTTTTCGCCTGATGGTGAAAAATTGTTTGTACTGGGTCTGACAACCAGTGATAGAGTTATAGCCTGGGATACTGCACCGTTCATGCCACAAGGTACTGCGCAAGCAGTAACTTCACTTGCTACTGGCTCTGGTGCTGACTTGGCTGAGCTCTACCCAGTAGCTGATAGCTCCGTCGCGGCCGGAGATATTGTAGCGTTTACGAACGATGAGCGCTTTGCCCTCACACACGCAACGTCTGGCAACCTTCACTTGCTTGCGGGTATTATTTCGTCTGACCCGGGCTTTGTCTTGAGCGATAGGACCGAGGGAGCGGGTGCACTTCCGCTCGCGCTTACTGGTCGTGTGCCGGTGCGAGTCAATCTCGAAGGTGGCTACATTCAGGCCGGGGATAGAATCACTCCGTCGACGGTACCGGGTGTGGGGCGACGGGCCACTCAGTTTGAACCATCGGTCGGTGTGGCGCTCACCAATTTTAACGCTGAGAGTGGAGAGGTGGAGCAACTCATTACTGTCTTTGTGCGCTATGACGAAGGGCTCAATATTGATAACTTAACCGAAATGCTCTTTACAAGCCTCACGACACCGGCAGTGATTGCCACGACCAGTTCGTCAACGAACGTAGTTGGGGCTATAGCGCTCACGGCCACCACCATCTGGGAGCGTCTCGCGGAACTCGTCGCGAACTTCGTCAATGGCGTCCTCACAGTAATCGGTATTCGGGCAGATGAGGTTGTGACCGACAGACTCTGTGTTGGTAGTGTCTGTGTAACTGAACAGGAATTTTTTGAGGCGTTTGGACAGACAGCCGGGCCAAGTTTGCCAGAAGAGGAAGTACCTCTACCAGCGACGACAACTGATCCGGTCGTGCCTGAAGGTGATGTGAATAGTGGTGAGGTTAGTCAAAATGGCGACGGTAGTCTTGATGCTGAGGGCGGGGGAGGGGATGAGAGTATAGATACTAGTGGCACATTACCACCCGATTCTCCGACTGAACCAACTCCATCACCAGTGACTGATGAGGCGCAGCTAGAGACTCCTGAGATAGTCAACCTGCCACCAACCGAAGGAGTAGACTCTGAACCAACTCCATCACCAGAAGAGGTGCCTCCAACCGTTGAAGAGCAGACAACCCCGTAGATGGCGTATGTAGCGCTTATATCACTCTAGATATTTTTTATGTCTGTGGTGTATTTAATATAAGTTGCCGATTTTACCCAAGTTACCCCCGCCCACCCCCTTGCCTCAAAAAAA
>CAZTWW010000039.1:0-5183 GCA_964618165.1 uncultured Candidatus Saccharibacteria bacterium
GATACCGTTCTCATCGAGGTTGCGGAGCTTGAGCTCACTGACGTTCGGGATATCAGGAGTCGTTACCTCTGGTCCAAGCTTGGTGTCACGTACCGCGACCTCAAACTCTTCAATGTGGATTGATGAGAACTTACTCTGCTTCACGAGACGCTCTGAAATAACAATCGCGTCTTCGTAGTTGGCACCATTCCAACTCATGAAGGCAACGAGTGCATTCTGTCCGAGTGCGAGCTGTCCATGATCAGATGAGGTGGTGTCAGCGAGGAGGTCACCACGCTTCACCGTATCACCAACGGTAACCGCTGGACGGTGATAGAAGGCTGAGAAGTCGTTTGTACGCTCAAGAGTCGTGAGGGTGTATTCACGCTTCTTCCCTTCCTTGTTCTTCACGACAATATGACGGGCATCACATTCAACCACCTCTCCCGCTTCGTGAGCGTAGATAACACGACCACTATCACGCGCAGCAAATCCTTCAACACCAGTCGCAACAATCGGCGCTTCGGTAATGAGAAGCGGTGTTGCCTGCTTCTGCATGTTAGAACCCATGAGGGTACGGTTCGCGTCATCGTGGTTAAGGAATGGAATCATTGAGGTTGCAATTGAGAACGCCTGGTTCGTTGCCACATCCATGAACTCAACATCCTCACGCTTCACCGTACGTGCGTCACCACGCTTACGTGCCTCAACAAACTTATCCTTAATCTTACCATCCTTATCAAGCTCGATAGCAGCATGTGCAATGGTGTACTTCTCTTCCTCATGCGCGTTCATATATACCGCTTCGCCAGTGACACGACCCTTCTCTACCTTTACGTATGGAGTCTCGATGATACCAAAACGGTTCACGCGAGCGTACATTGAGAGACGGAGAATAAGACCGATGTTCGGACCTTCAGGGGTGTGAATCGGACAGAGACGACCGTAGTGTGAGGTGTGTACGTCACGCACCTCAAAACCGGCACGCTCACGAGTAAGACCACCCGGACCAAGCGCTGAGAGCGTACGGAGGTGCTCGATTTCAGCGAGGTTGTTCTGCTGCTGACTGAACTGTGAGAGCTGGTTCGTGCTGAAGAACTCCTTAATCGCAGCCTGAAGCGGACGAGGATTCAAAATCTGCATCGGGAGTGAGGTCTCAGCCTCAATCGTCGACATACGGTCTTGAATATTTCGCTTCATGCGAGTCATACCAACACGGACACGCTGCTGGAGCATTTCACCAAAGTAACGGACACGACGGAAACCGAGGTGATCGATATCGTCTGGCACCGCCATTGGATCATGATTCATCTCAATGATGTTCTTCAAGATGAGACGGAGATCTTCAATTGAGACAGTGCGGACATCGGTTGCCTTCTTATCAGTTGGCAAACCATACCGCTCATTAAAGTGGTGACGACCAATCTCAGAAAGGTCATAGCGCTCAGGCGCAAAAAGTGAGCGAACGAATTCGCGAGCATTCTCGACAGTCGCCAAGTCGCCGTCGCGGAGGCGCTTGTAGATTTCGATAAATGAGTCATCGGTGGTCTTCGCGGGATCCTTGGCGATAGTGGCCTTCATGTACTCCTCACCACGAGGAACATCCTTCATGAGCTCTACCATCTCCTTATCTTTCTCGACTCCAAGGACACGGAGGAGTGATGAGATTGGGAACTTCTTCTTACGGTCGATTTTGACGTAAATCACGCCGTCACCATCAGACTCAATTTCTACCCACGCACCACGGGCTGGGATAATCTTCGCACCAAAGAGGTTACGTCCCTTTGTCTCAGTAGCGGTGAAGAAAATACCGTAACTACGAGCGAGCTGTGGCACAATAACGCGCTCGGTACCGTTGATGATGAAGGTACCGTTCTCGGTCATGACCGGCATATCAGCGAGGAACATTTCCTGATCCTTCTCACTTTCAAAGGTCTTGTTCTTCAAAATCACCTGTGCCCGCAGTGGCGCATCGTAGGTAAGCTTATTCGCCTTCGCGAACTCTGGGGTACACTTTGGCTCACCAAGCTCATACTTCTTAAAGCGAAGCTCAAACTTCTTTTCTGAGTAGTCGGTAATTGGTGAAAACTCCGTAAAAATCTCCTTGAGGGCAGTCTCAACAAACCACTTAAATGATTCACGCTGTGGCTCGATAAGATCCGGCACATCAATCATCGGATCTGGACTGAGCGCAAAGCGCTTTTGTGGCATCGCGCCAACCGAATCGTAGTCTTCGTACTTAAGCTTCATACAATACGTTTCTTATAAGGTGCTCCTATAACACACAAAAACCGCACGTGGTGGTGCCGTCTTATTCGTGTTAGAGGTGCGCTTGTAAAATAATCATCACGTCTGTGATTTACCTCCCGCGACATCTCTCAATCAGAACTCACTCGAGATTGCCTTTGTGCCCGGAATTATACGGATTTTCTGGTTTTTGGCAAGCATAATTTGTAATTATTACTTACATTTACTTGACATTATTTAAAAAGGTTGTATATTAATAACAATCCAATCATTCAAGGAGCGAGAAATGACAGTTCTTTCGAAAGCACGTCTCTACATAAGCTACAGCGGATCCGACTTGGCAATCGAAGTGACAGTACAGAATCTGCCTATATTCCCCACGGAATACGATGTGACCTATCATCTTAAAGGTAACGAGCAGTTTTGTTTAGGAGAACTCGAGATAAATTCTGGTATGGGTATCCAGGTTAAATCAAAAACAGATACCCACTCACATGCAGTAAACATCTGCATGAATGCAACGTGTATGTCAGAACATACCTGGCAAGATCTGCTAAGTCAATGTCTTGAGCATACTGTCGATTCCAGGCGGTACCCTCACGAAATCATATTCGATTTGTAACCCCCGAAGATCCCCCACCGGATTAATCGGGGGTTCTTCTTTTTTATTTAAATACTACTATATATAGTAGTATTTTCATTATCTAGTTACCAGCAAGGAAAAACACGATACAAACAACCGCCCCTATTCCAGTTAACTGGAATAGGGGCGGTTGTTTTATGAGACTATATTCAGATTCTATGATTATGCTTCCTGTTGTGCGCGCCATTTATCAATTTCGGCGTGGTTACCGCCGATAAGTACCTCCGGGACGGGATACTGCTTCTTTTTGTAAGTAAGCACCTCTGGTCGCGTGTACGTGACTCCATTTGTAGGACGCTCATCTTCGAGCGATTCAAAGGTCCCAAGCACCCCGGGAATCTGGCGAGAGACACTATCGATGATAGTGAGTGCAGGGAGTTCGCCACCGGTCAGCACGTAGTCTCCAACTGATACCTCCTCTGCATCGAGAATCTCTTTTACCCGTGCATCAAT
The DNA here is from genome assembly GCA_964618165.1 of uncultured Candidatus Saccharibacteria bacterium. Taxonomy (GTDB): domain Bacteria; phylum Patescibacteriota; class Minisyncoccia; order Phycocordibacterales; family UBA918; genus OLB19. The sequence goes on from CAZTWW010000039.1 coordinate 3,323, forward strand.
CCCCTCATATCGTCCGGAGATGAGGACGATATGTTCATACTCATGTGCCCATGCTTTTGCAAGCTCGTTGGTAAAGACGGTGCCGCGCGGAGACATAATTAAGGTTTTCACCTTCCCCTTCTTTATAGCAGCCGTCTTCTTCCCTACCGCTTTCTCCCAAGCCTTAAGAATTGGCTCCGCAAGCATCACCATACCGGGACCACCACCATAGGGGCGCTCGTCGACTTTCTTATGTTTATCGGTCGCAAAATCACGAGGGTTGTAGTAGGCAACCTCAATCTTCTTGCCACGGACTTTAGCACCCTTCCCTTTTTCAGTTTTTTGGGCCCGACCAAGTACACTCGCGCTTGTATACGCTTCGCAAACCTCAGGAAAAATTGTAATAACGTGAAATTGCATAGTACTAATCTAGCTCATCTCGTAATTTCATCCAAATTTTACCAAGCTGATTTTCACCCGTACCATCTACTCCGGTACCCCAATAATAATCCGAATCATATACTTTCAGTAACTGACGGTTACCAGTTGCCATCAATACCGCTCTTACGTCAGGATGCTGCTTCAACTTCTCACAACATAAACGTTCCATCAGTTTAAACTTATTATACCCTTCAACCAGAAGTTCTGGTCGATTCTTATACTTCTGCCCGGCGCGCCAAGCATCCATCGGACTACGAGATGCAAGGATTTCATCTCGTTCGGGTCCAGGTTGGATTCGCAGACCCTGATAGCCGTGTTCAACTGTTTTGCACACAATATGATCAACTACGATTTCATGCGCTGAGAATGGAGACAGATCTTGAAAACGTGTCTCGATAAAGTTGATAGGACTGGTGTCCTTGGGATCAAAATGTAAACCAAAGAAAAGATGGTCGGTATTCGCCATATAAAAAGCCTAGCACAAAAGCGCCAGGAACCGAAGGTTCCTGGCGCTTTTGCTTTTCACTTAAATTTTCAGGTCGTCGATAGCTTCGTCGAGAGATTTGGTCGATGTGGTCACAATCCCCTCATCTTCCATAGCATCGCTCATATCTCGAGTCATCCCCTTACCACCTTCTGGCTCGTTAATCTTGAGATTTACGCGAGCATCGTGCTTCATGCCCACCACGCGGAGGAGGGTGCGAATTGCCTTGGCAGTATTGCCAGAGCGTCCAATAATCTTACCCATATCATCAGCGTGGACATCGAGCGTAAGGAGTACACCCATCTCATCAACCGTGCGGTTCACCCGTACGGCACCAGGGTTATCTACTAGTGCCTTAACAATCGTCTCGAGAAAAAGTTGATCTTCTTGCTGCATATCGTCATTCGTATACTATCGTGTAAAAGACATGCTGGAGCGGAGGTAAACGCTTCCGATACATGACCTACCATAATGGTACGAGCCAAAGGAAGAAACGTCAACAGCACCCCCGGGAGTACGGAGGTGCTGTTTTGTGAGATGCGCTTACGCAGCTGGCTTATCTTCAGCTGGAGCCTCAGCGGCTGGAGCTTCTTCTGCGGCTGGAGCAGCAGCTTCAGCTTCTGCCTTGGCGGCAGCCTCAGCGGCGGCCTTAGCGTCTGCCTCAGCCTTCTCGGCTGCTGCCTTTGCTTCAGCTTCTGCCTTGAGCTTTGCCTCGTCGATGATTGGAGACTTCTTTGGAAGTGCATTCTTCTTCTTGCCCTCCACAATCTTCTGACTCACCAACATGTTGTATACAGTATCAGATGGCTGAACACCCTTAGACAACCAATGCTTCGCCTTTTCACCATTAATTGAAATGCGGCCAGCCTTTGGCTCGTATGAACCAAGGAGGTCAACCGTCTTGTTACTCTTGACGCTCGTACGCTTATCAACCACTACGATACGGTAGCTTGGGTT
>CAZTWW010000040.1:0-5034 GCA_964618165.1 uncultured Candidatus Saccharibacteria bacterium
ATCTTATCCGGCCTCGCCGCCTCTCAAGGCAATACGTTAAAGGTATTTGCGCTCCGATATGTCGATACCACTATTTTCTTTCCGCTCTTTAAACTCCTCAGTCCTTTTTTGGCTGTTTTGTTTGGACTTATAGTATTTGGGGAACGTTTTACTTACATTGAATGGATTGGCATTGCACTTGGTCATGTGGTTCCACTACTATTGATAAATAAACTCGAGAATCAACGCCAAAATAACCTTGTCAAAGGACTTATTATGGTTGTTTTAGTATCTGCCACCTCATCAATTGCAGCAGCACTCAATAAATATGCGATTGAAGCTGGTATGAGTGAATGGTTGACGTTATGGTATGCGTCATGGGGTATATTCGTTGGGGCGTTATTAATTGTCTGTAAAAAGCTGAGATCTCTGCCGTTTCAATACGTTCTTTTGCATACCAACCTGGATTTGGTAAAAGCCGCTCTATTTCGATCGACGCTCATCAGTTTGTCGATGCTCTGTGTGCTATTTGCGTACGGTAATGGGGGAGATTTGGGTATCGTACAAACTATTCATGGTCTCTACATAGTGATTCCAATCGTACTATCAGTGCTCATCTATCAAGAGCATATTGATTGGAAAAAGGTCCTCGCAGTCGTATTGTGTATCATTTCTTTGCTGTTCCTGGGATAAGTGAGTTGCAAAAAAGTCATAGAAGCGTAAGGTAGGGGCAATGATTACTTATTACTTTCGCACCATTAAAGATACTGAATTAAAGCAGCTCGAGATGGTGCGGACGGGGGTATGGGTCCATGTAGTCAACCCAACTCCGGAAGAGATAGTTAAAATTCAGGCTGAATTTGGCCTTGATGAGGATATTCTTGAAGACGCGAAAGACTTTTTTGAGGTTCCCCGACTGGAGAAGTCAATGGGTGCGACGTATTTCTTTACCCGGTATCCGTTCCGAGACCAGGGTGAAGATAGTGAGACAGCACCATTGCTGCTCGTGATAGGTGAGTCGTTTGTATTGACGCTCGCATTGCGTCCGGTCCCTTGCTTTGAGCCGTTTATTACGGGGAAAGAGTCGGTTGTTACTACCCAGAAGGCGAAACTATTTATCATGATGATTGAAGCCCTCACGAAGGCGTATGATACCGAGTTGGTACGTCTGCGAAAGGCGGTACAAAAAGAGCGGGTGCGCCTTGCGAAGATTGGGATGCGCGGTATCGAGCGACTCGTACAATACGAAAATCGCCTCAATAGTATGGTTGACGCGCTCGTGCCAACCAACGCCTGGCTCCAACAGGTGCCAAAAGGGAACTACATGCAGCTTTTTGCCGATGATATCGATGATATGGAGGATATTATTATCGCCAACAACCAGGTGGTGAACCAGGCGCGGTCAATTTTGAAGACTATTCAGAACATGCGTGGCGGAATTGAGGCGATTATGACGAGTCGACTCAATAATTCGTTAAGTATTCTTACCGTTCTGACGATTCTTTTGACGGTCCCGCTAGTGATTGCATCACTCTACGGTATGAATATCAATCTCCCGCTTCAAGAGTCACCGTATGCCTTCGGCTATATCGTAGCTGCCAATGCCGTTATCTTGAGCATTTTAATATGGTTTTTCCATAAAAAAGGCTGGTTTTAAATCAATTGAGGAACCAGAACTATTGATTTTTTGAAATTGTATAGCATGGTGTAGACCCTGTGGAAAAACTCTCTACCACCACGTAAGGATTAGGCGAGCACGCCGTCTACCTATATAATGGTTTCCACATGGCGGGTTCTCAAACAACAAGCGCAGGCGGAAGCCACGAAGAACGTTTTTTGCATGCTTTTGAAGAGTACAGCGACGCGTTATTTCGTCACGCCTGCCTTCGCATTAGCGATCGTGAGCGCGCGATAGACCTCGTGCATGACACCTTCACGAAGGTGTGGATGTATGTAAAAAATGGGCATGAAATTGATTCATATCGCCCGTTCCTCTACAAAGTACTCAATAATCTCATCATCGACGCCTATCGGAAGCAGCGTGAGCAATCACTTGATTCCTTGCTTGCCCAAGAGGGGGTGACTGAAGGTTCGTTCCCTGAATTAACCGAAGATTCATCTGAAGCTTTGGCAGCAACGATTGATGGGAAGAAAGCGGTATCGCTTTTGGCATTACTACCTGATGCGTATCGTGAGATACTTGTATTGCGCTTTGTTGACGGTCTGGGGCCAAAAGAAATCAGTGAGCTCGTTGAAGAGAGTGAGAATGTGGTATCGGTTCGTATTCACCGTGGCCTCAAGCTCTTACGTGATCTCATGGAAGGAGGAGATGAGCCGAAAAGCAAAATGCCTCGGCGCAAAAAATAAACAATATGAAACGCTTTAGCGAACAATTTAAGAAGCAGGCAGATACCGTCTCCTTGACTGGGTCTGAACGCGATGCTCTACGCGCACGTGTCGCTGCCTATATGGAATATCATCCGCTGCCAGCGGCAGCGGTTAAGCCTGCTCGGACAGTTACTGCTCGTAGTGGTGAGCCGTTCATCATGTTTGCCATGCCGTCTCGTTTTGTGCGTGGCATGAGTGCGTTTGTTGTTCTGTTTTTTGTAGTTGGGACACCACTCATGGCTGAGCGTGCAGTGCCAGGTGATTTGCTCTACCCCATGAAAGTACGTGTTAATGAGGAGGTGATGAGTAGTCTCTCAAGTTCAGGGTATGAGAAGGTGGCTTGGGAAACCAAGCGACTTGAACGACGTATTGCCGAAGCGCGCTTGTTAGCGAAAGCTGGTCGGTTGACCCCTGAAGCCGAAGCGGCAGTCATTGCTGCGGTTGGTGAACATCAAGATAAAACCGCTGCCGAGATCGCAACCCTCAGAGAAACCGATGCTGACGCCGCGGCACTAGCACAGCTCACCTTCGTCTCTGTGCTTGATGTACAGTCTGAGGCGCTGAAGATGGATACCACCGGCAGTACCACTGAGGGTATGTCGACAGTAGCACTCGCTCTTGCCCTTGATGAGGCACAATCAGTGGTTGCTCAAACTACTACGAGTGATGTTTCTTATGATCGTATCGTTGCACAACTCGAGCAAGAGACAACTCGTGGTCGCGAGCTTCTTGCGAGTATCAAAGATTCAGCTACTGCACAAGAGTACGCTGATTTGGAGCGTCGTGTTGGTGATGTCGAGCGTAAGGTAGCAGCTGGTACCACTCTTTACACCACTGATGTTGCGGCTGGTCTTGAATCTCTCAAGCAAACCTGGCGTGATATGCAGGTCATCATCACATTTATGACTGACATTGATGTGCGTTCCGCTCTGGCAATTGATACGATGGTTCCAGTAGTACTGACACCAGAGGAAGAGCGAGTACTTGCTCAAAATGCCTATCTCGAAGCAGAAGCAGATTTGCTCAAGATTGCCGCAACGATGCCAAGTGTTACTGATGTGGGTATTCGTGACAAAGTTGCACTTACTTTACCTCAGATTGAAGCGCTCCTCCTCACCGCTACTTCATCATTTGATACTGATATTAAGGTGGCTAAGCAGGCGGCAGAAGAAGCGCGTGAGTACACTCGTTCAATTATGCGTCTTGCGTATTTCAATGCTCCTGGTATGACTGGGGATGAGGTTATGATGATGACAGCAGTGGCAGATATCGGCACTACCTCCTCATCAACAGGTACCTCAACAGAGACTGATGTGATTGATATGATGAGCTCTGAATCGGCAGGTCAGTAATCCGTTCCATATATAAAAAGCCAGCGATTTCCTCGCTGGCTTTTTATATGTATGGCACGATCTAATTTTCCACTTCAATCGTGAGGAGCTCTGAGAGGAAGGGAGTCATAGTCTCAGCAAAGATATCGGCACGAGCTCTGATATCTCCTTGGAGGTGGGTGGTAATAGGGACACCAGTTTCCTCAGTAATAGTACGGTTGATATGGTCGATACTGATGGCACGGAGGCTACCAGCACCATCCTTTTCGTCGTTACCACGCGTTGCTATCATGCCAATAACGTAGCCGTCTTTATTTACAATAGGACCACCCGAGGCGCCCTGTTCACCGATTTTGCTTCCACGAAGCGCAAGAACGTCAACAGTACTCGTGTCAAACGTGAATAATTCTGAAATGGTGGTAGTGGCACGGCGGGCGAGCAGGTTCTTGGCAGTGTCACCAGAGATAGATCCGGCGGGGTAGCCAGCGGCAGTGATTTCACCAGCGATAGCGCGTGGAGTGAGTGGGGTAGTGAGGAGACGAAGCGCTGGGAAGCGTTCCGGGAGTTTATCACTTGTTACACTTTCGGTGACATGGAGGAGGGCATAATCACGCTCACCAGTCCCACTTGGTGATGGAGCGTCAATTAAACTCGCATGTTCTTCTATCCAGGCTGGAGGAATATACAGGAGTTCGGCAATATACGCAGGGGCAGCAGGGGAGCCGGTACGTACCGTACAGCGACTATCGCCAAGGACGCCGGTTTCAGCGAGGAGAAGGAACTGGGCTACGTGTGCGTTGGTGAGGATAACACCGTCTTCACTCACCATAAATCCAGTTCCGGTCGTCGTGCGGATGTACTCATCAGTCGTAAAGGTGCAGTAGATATTGACGATAGCATCAAGTGGATCAACCGGCGCTGGCTCTGGTTTCGTGCTCGTAATGACGGTGGCTTGCTGGTACTCGCTACTCTTGAGGAGAATGTCTGGAATACGGGCAAAGGCTGACTGCAGTGGGGTAAGGAGTGTTGCGGCTGGTTCCGTCTCTGTTGTAGATGGTTCTGGCTCACTGACAGGCATATCTTCAGTTGGGCCAGGTAGGTCTTGGCCAGTTAAGGTGGCAATACCGACCGCAAGAAAGTTCGTAAAACTAAGGTAGGCCATGAGCGCTGCTACCAGTACATCAATAAAAATCTGCATAGAAGTAGTATAGCAAGTGGTGGTGGAATTTTCTGGTGAAAGGTGGTAGAATCTCGGGACTTCGATAGGAGTAAGTAAGAAAAGCGGGTGTAGTTTAGTGGTAAAACAGCTGCCTTCCAAGCAGCGGTCGGGAGTTCG
>CAZTWW010000041.1:0-3785 GCA_964618165.1 uncultured Candidatus Saccharibacteria bacterium
AGCCGCCTAACCGTTCAGACCCCTTTGCTCTTTCTCACCCTGCGTCGCTGGCTGAAGCCGGCAAGTTTGTCGTAGCGCCGACGAAGCTTCTTTTTCTGCTTGGAACTCATTGCTCGTTTCGCCATCGCATCCTCCGTTTTGGCCAGGTGCAACCATATCGATATTGGCCTGATTAGTCAATAGCTACTTGCATTTTTCACACTTTCTAGTACAATGGCGACCACTATGGCAACAACTGCAACAAAGAACGATGCCTTCGCCGTCATCATGACTGGTGGCAAGCAGTATGTCGTATCTGCTGGTGATACCCTCGAAGTAGAGCTTCTTGGTGACCACAAGGAGGGCGACACTATCACGTTTGACACTGTCCTCATGACCGACGATGGGGCTAAGGCTAAGGTTGGTACCCCGTACACTGGTGGCAAAGTAACCGCTACCTACCTCGGCGAGACCAAGGGTCCAAAGCTTTCAATCATCCGCTTTAAGGCTAAGAGTAACCGTGATCGCAAGATTGGTCACCGCCAGCACTACGCGAAGATCAAGATTGAGACCATCTAAGTAACATCGCCCTCCATGAGAGGGCGATTTTACTTGCAATTTTTGAAAAGTGACGTATGATTTTTGTGGGGGCGTTCTAGAAGTAAGGAGATGTCGCCGTGGGCGATGGCTACTAAATCTTCTGGGGGCTCAACGATGGTCATGTATATGGCCTTGGGTCCGCGGCATTCATTTTCCGCGGGCCCTAAATTTTTATATTATGCAGTGGTATCAGCTGCTTGCCAGGCGATTTCAAATAAAAGACTCATACTCTGATTGAGTGCTCCGCCACTAATCATAATGCCCCAGATATCGTCAGGTACGAGGGATGATAAACAGACTTTGTCATCAAAGAGGTAAACATCAAACCCGAGTGGCAGGTGCGCCTTAGGGAGTGGACGTACTTCATGATGCTTCATCTGTTCACGAGCACCGGCCTTGCCACTGGTCTGATAGAGAGCACGAATCGTAATCCCTTTTTCAATACGACGCTTGGTATACGACTGACGCTCTTTTTCATCGAAGACTTTTGCAAATGCATCGTACGACGTGATGATACGAAGCTCTTTTCCGTCCATCTGGAGCACTTCTTCGCGCATTGAGATGAGGCCTTCTTTACCAATGAATTGCCGGACAGCGGGGCGAGCGCCATTTTTACTAAAGAGAGTAGTGAGCTCGGGGAGGAGGTTAGTGAGTAACTGCTGATTCTTTTCTATTTCGGCAGCTTCGGTGGCGAGAAGACGGTGGAGGTTGGTTGGTGATTCTGGGATGTAAAAACGTTTTTTACCAATGAGGACAGTAGTCATCAGCCCTTTGTCCATGAGAGCCTCAATTTGGTGATACGTGGTGGTACGGAGAATACCAGCTTCGATAGCGATCTGTTCTGCGGTTGCTTTACCGAGTGAGAGCGCAGCGTGATAGACGCGAGCCTCTTTATCATCGAGACCAAATTTGGTGAAATCAGTGTGACGAATTGACATAACAAAAGTCTACCATAAACTCAAGCATATGGCAAATAATGTTAATATTTAATGACAAATTGGACATAATAATAACAATAAATATAATATAATTTATTAAATATGCGTAAATTATGTCAAAACAAATTGACAAAAAAATGAAAAGGCATATACTGCCACCATGTACACAAAAAACAGCAGCCTTTCTAGACTGACACAAAGAATCATACACACAACTATTTTTGTTCTTTGTTTGTTCATGTTTATTCCTGCTGGTGTACAGGCTGCGCCCTCTCGTGTAGTCGTACCACCTACCTACGACTACACACCTGCGCAGGTCATAAAGCTCACGAATAACGCGCGAGTGGAAGCAAATCTTTCTAAACTAAAGTCAGACAAAAAACTTTCTTATATTGCACAAGTAAAAGCAAAGAAGATGGCAGAGACGGGGCAGTTTGCTCATGTTCTTAAAGATGGGCAGACACTCCACGACCTGCTCGTCCAAAATCAGTATGTGTATCAATATGCAGGTGAAAACCTTGCCGTACACTTTTTTGATAAACGAGAATTAGTAGATGCATGGTTAGCATCACCGATGCACCGGGCAAACATACTCAATGGTAACTTTACCCGCATCGGTATTGGTATTGCTTACGGTAGCTATCAAGACTACGATGGATGGTTTGTCGTGCAGTTGTTTGCGACCCCAATGCCACGCTAGCCGCGGTTTTTAAGGGCATTCTTGATGGTCTCTGGGTCAGCGTATTCAAGTTCACTTCCGGTTGAGAGACCGCGTCCAAGATGCGAGAGGGTGAGTACCTCGGTACCATCAGTGTTACTGACGATTGATTCGACATAGCGGGCGGTATTTTCACCATCTGGATTAATCGCAAAGGCAAGGATGAGCTCGGTGAGGCCGGCACTCAGTCTCGCTTCAATCGTGGCCTTAAGGGTGCCACCGCGGAGCTTTTTTTGGTCATCACTATGGAGGAGGGGGACCATCCCGCCAAGAACGAAGTAGAGGCCATCGTAGACGCCACTGCGCTCAATTGCAGTTACGTCACTGTCGTGCGCAACCACGAGGAGTTTCGCGTGGTCACGATTCGGATTCTGGCAAATATTGCAGAGCGTCTCGGTCCCGAGTGATTTTGAGAAAAAGCGATGACACGACGCGCACTCAGTGACACTGTGTTCGAGGTTCGTGATGAGGTTTGAAAGCTCGGCCCGGTCGGCATTGGGGAGAGTGAGAATATGAAAGGCAAAGCGCTTCGCCTGGCGACCGCCAACCCCCGGGAACTTTTCAAATTGCGCAATAAGTTTATCGAGATTCGACATGACACAATACTAGAAATCATCATTACCGCCACCGGCAAAGGTGCTCGCGTGGTGGGTGTCGAGGTTGAGGAAGCGGACATGCTTGCCATCGAAGTAGAGCTCGGTGCCACCAACGGCACCGTGACGATGCTTCTCAACGAGAATCTCAGCGATGTTAGGTCGCTCGGCGGGCTGATCCTTGTTCATCTTGTCTTCACGATGAATGAACATCACGATGTCGGCGTCCTGCTCGATAGAGCCTGATTCACGTAGGTCTGAGAGGCGCGGCTTGCCACCACGCTGTTCCACCGCACGCGATAGCTGTGAGAGGGCGATCACTGGTACGTGGAGCTCACGGGCGAGAATCTTAAGTGAGCGCGAAATTTCGGTGACTTGCTGCACCATCGAGTCACTCGACTTAGTGGCAGTCGGGCTCATGAGCTGGAGGTAGTCAACAATAATCATATCAAGGCCATGCTCGTTCTTGAGCCGACGGGCGGCGGAGCGCATTTTCACGATATTAAGCGCTGGCTCGTCGACAATATAGATAGGGGCTGAGTCGAGCTTCGCCATCGCTTCTTGAAGGGCGGTGTACTCGTGATCGTCTTTAAGGCGACCGTTACGAAGATTCCATGAGTCAACACCAGACTCAGACGCAAGCATGCGCTCGACGAGCTGCTGTGAACTCATTTCAAGTGAGAAGATACCAACCGCAGCGTTGTGTTGGAGTGCCGAGTTACGGGCAATATCGAGTGCAAAGGTCGTCTTACCCATACCCGGACGCGCAGCAAGGATGATGAGGTCAGATTTCTGGAAGCCTCCGAGGAGGTTATCAAGACCGGTAAAGCCAGACGGTACACCACGGCGTTCATCGCGGTTGGCGCTCAGGTACTCAAACTTGTCCCACGCATCTTTAAGTGGTTTACCAATCTGCTCAAATTTCTGAGCGGTTGGCGCATTGGTCACCTGGTAGAT
>CAZTWW010000042.1:0-3665 GCA_964618165.1 uncultured Candidatus Saccharibacteria bacterium
GTTGGTGCGTCACGCGTGCGCGACCTCTTCCAGATGGCGAAGAAGAGTGCGCCATCAATTATCTTTGTCGATGAGATTGATGCGGTTGGTCGTATTCGTGGTACGGGTATGGGCGGCGGAAACGATGAGCGTGAGCAGACACTTAACCAGATCCTCGTTGAGATGGATGGCTTTGAGCCAAACGCGAAGGTGATTGTGATGGCGGCCACCAATCGCCCAGATGTACTCGATCCTGCACTCCTTCGTCCAGGGCGCTTTGACCGCCGGGTCACTATAGACCTCCCCGACCGTAAGGATCGGGTCGAGATTCTCGGTGTTCATGCCCGGAAGAAGCAACTCGCTGAGGATGTGAATCTTGAGATTATTGCGCAGCGTACACCGGGCTTCTCTGGGGCGGAGCTCTACTCACTCATGAACGAGGCAGCCATTCTCGCGGCGCGTGAAGGACGGAAGATTGTCGGGCAGTTTGATATCATCCGCTCGATTGAAAAGGTGATGCTCGGCCCAGAGCGGAAGAGTCATGTGATGAGTAAGCGTGAGCGACTCGTCACCGCCTACCATGAGGTGGGACACGCACTTGTCGCCTCAGTCCTTGAGTATGCAGACCCAGTTCAGAAGATTTCGGTTATCTCACGTGGACGAGCAGCGGGGTATACGCTCAAGCTCCCAGATGAAGACCGCAAGATGCACTCGAAGAAGGAGTTTCTCGATGATATCGCGATGACGCTTGGTGGCTACGTGACTGAGGAGATGGTCTTTGGTGACCTCACCACCGGTCCAAGTAACGACCTCCAGGTAGTCGCGAATCTCGCGCGTGATATGGTGACGAAGTACGGTATGAGTAAACTCGGACCAATCGCGCTTGAAGGGACGGGCGGACGGCTTATTGGCGGTGGGGTATCAGAAGACCGTGGCTTCTCACCACAGATTGCAAAAGCGATTGATGATGAGGTGGCTCGGATTATCGAAGAAGGGAAGGAGCGTGCGAAGGAGGTGCTCACGAAGTATCGTTCAGCGCTTGATACCATCTCGGTAAAGCTCGCTGAGGTAGAGACACTCGAGCGTGAAGAGTACGAAGCTCTCTTGAAGCAAGAAGGTGTCCCGATTAATGACATCTATAAGAAGCAGCGAGAAGAGGATGGGAAGACTGGTGATCCATCAAGTTCGCTGGCATAATGAATTAAAGACAAAAACACCCCGCCTTGGCGGGGTGTTTTTTGTATCTCTCTGCTATGGCTGCTCTTCGTTCACGATGAGACCGTCGGCCATATGAATAATGCGATCGGCTGATAGAGCGTATTCTCGCTCGTGAGTGACCATGACGATAGTCTGTCCGCTTTCACGGTTCAAGGTAGTGAGGAGCTCGATGATTTGCGTACCTGAGATACTATCGAGGTTGGCGGTGGGTTCATCGGCAAAGAGAATGCGTGGCTTGCCAGCGACTGCGCGGGCAATCGCCATGCGCTGTTGTTCACCACCAGAGAGTTGAGCTGGGGTATTGACGTACTTGCCTGCGAGCCCGACTGAGTCAATCGCGGCACGCGCAATGGTGCGCGCATCAGCAAAGCGCTGACCCCGCATAAGGAGCGGGAGCATGACATTTTCCTCCGCACTCAAGTCTGGCACGAGGGCATAGTCTTGAAACACATACCCAAGGGTATTGAGGCGAAACGCAGTGCGTTCGTTTTCACTGAGGCTCGTGATAGTGGTGCCATCGATAGTAATGGTGCCCGCAGTTGGTTCATCAAGGAGTGAGAGCTGGTACATGAAGGTCGACTTTCCAGCGCCAGACTTACCCATAATAGCGACAAACTCACCGTCGTAGATAGTGAGCGAGATGCCCTTGAGGACCTCAGTCCGGAGGTTGCCACTACCAAAGACCTTGGTGACATCGGTCGCGGTGATGAGTGGGGTGGTAGACATATAAAATTATTTACGACCAAGGATAGCGTTAAGTGTATTACCGCGGGCAATCATCCAGGCGGGGATAAAGCCAGCGATGAGGGTCGTCCCAAAGAGGATGATGAAGCGGATAAACGTCTCTTCAACCGGGGCGACGAGGATGCCGTCACTAAACGGGAAGTTAATGGGGTTGCGTCTAAAGTAACCGATGAGGACGCCGTAGGTAAGAAGCGCACCAAGGAGTGAGCCGGCCAGTGCATAGAGTCCCGCTTGCACAACGTACGCGCACTCGATGGCCTTACGGTCGATGCCAATACCCTTCAGAATACCAATAAAGCGACGTCGGGCCAGCGCATTGATAAAGATAATAATGAAGATGGTGATAGAGGCAACCACGAGTCCAATCGATCCAATAAAGGTACCGAGAAGATTCATGGTGTTTTTGATATCGGTGAGGAATTTGGGGACACCTTCTTCGTAGGTTTGAATCTTCGCTAGATCATTAAGACCACTCGCTACCATCGCGTTTTTTAGATCCATGTTTTCGGTTGGTGTATCGAGACGGACCACAATCTGATCGGCATTTCTATCGAACCGATTGAAAAGGCGACGAAACTCTCGCTCCGGAATATAGGTGTTGAGGGATACCTCATCGACTTTTGACTGAACAATGCCTTTAACGACGAATTCTTTTGAAATGTCACCACTGGTGAGTCGGACGGTGTCCCCGACACTGACACCCTCAACCGTCTCGAAGATATCACCATAGTTACTGGCGTACTCAGCAGTGTAGAGAGCACCAAGCAGAATTTTACCTTCGTCATCAGGGGAAAGGTACTCGCCAGCGATGAGCTCTTCAGGTAGGCCAGTCATCTTGGCTTCGTCAGTTACATCGATGCCAGTGACGTTCACGTTCGCTATATCGCGTTCGCCAGCGAGGTTGCGGCGCTCGGCATAGTTGGCCTCAAGCACACCAGCACCACGATAACGCACAGAGAAGGCTTGTACCTCAGGGTAGGCACGGAGCTCGCGAACGAAGCGCTCCGTTTCGAGAATACGGTCCTCGTCATCTCGTGGGCTGATGATGAGGTCGCCAAGTGATTTCTCACGGACTGCTTCTTCGGCCCCCGCAATCAGGCCGACAAGAATGCCCGAGACGGCGATGAGATTAAGGAACGTGAGTGCCATCACAAAGACAATGAGGACATTGGTCCAAATACTGGCACGTTGGATTTGCCGAATGCCGAGGAGAAGACCAATCTTGAGTGCGCGCATAGTATTTATGGAGCGACAATCGTGGTGCCAGGGGCGATGCCGTCGATGGCAACGTAGCCGTCGTTACCGGTAAAGAGCACGGTGACTGAAGTGCTGGCGATACGGGTGCCACTGAGGGTGCGGACAGTGTTATCGATGAGGTAGCGGGTCGGGACACGCACGCTTTGCTCACTTCGACCAATGATGATATCAACATCAGCATTAAGGCCGCCACGGAGCCAGGTCGGTGGAGTATCGAGTTTAATTTTTACCTCAAAGTAGGCGACACCATCAATCTCGGTCGGGAGGGGTGCAATAAATGAGATGCGACCTTGTTGTGGTTCGTCCTTCGCCGCATCAAAGAGAATACGGACCGGTTGTTCGAGATCAATCTTTGTAATATCTATTTCCGGCACCCGAGCCACGACCTCAAAGGCGTCAGTCGCAAGGAGGGTGATAACCGGCGCGGTTTGCGCGGTCTCGCCGGGAAGGATGTCGACATTAGTCAC
>CAZTWW010000043.1:0-3588 GCA_964618165.1 uncultured Candidatus Saccharibacteria bacterium
AGTGCGCGATAGAAGGATCGAACTTCTGGCCTTTTCAATGTCAATGAAACGCTCTACCACTGAGCTAATCGCGCATGGGCAGATACTATCATATTTTATAAAGTTTGCGAGTTTTAGTTGTAGCTAGAGTCGGTTGCAGGCGGCAGTCAAACTTTGGCTAATTTTGTCTTCTGGAGCCTCTATACCTTGGTATTCGCGTCCAATAAGATCGTTGACGATAGTGGCTGCTTGGTCGTACTTATCTTTCACATGCTTGTGACGCGCAAACTGTGCGAGAGCTTCACTTTGGGTGGCGATTTGCCTCAGAACGACCAGACCATACTGACGCTGAGCGAGTTCTGGTTCACGAATCCAGTTGAGTAAAAAGCGATTCAAGTTTGAAGGTTCGAGACCGATGACGGTCCGTGGGACATTGGAGAGACGTCCGGTGAAATCAAGCATGTCTGAGTGAAAGTATTTAATTTCTGCTAACTTCCCGCCATAGACACCGCTCTTGATACGATTAAACTTCTCACTACTGCTCATATGACTAAAGGTAAGGTCAGATGCGACCGCGATGTGACTCACCCCATTCTTCTCGGTCGAGATGGAGGCGATAGTGTCCACGCCGTTCAAAATATCATCAAATTTTGAGGCGCGTCTGAGTTCGCTTCGTGCACCGAACCAGTGACCACGTTGTCCGGCATCAAGAAAAGCACTCTCAAAAATTCGCCCCATTGACTCACTGCTTGATGGTGACTGGTTGAAATGAATGAGACGTTCGGCGATTTTTCCGTAGTCAGATGTGACTTGATCTTTACCGTACAGGTCAATAAATGGTTCGAGATTCAGACTGTTTTTCTCTTCAACAAGTTTTGATCGTTCAGCGAGGTTTCGGAGTACGTTTGGTTGAAAAATTTCGAGCTGCTGTTCTGGTTCTTTTGTAAATCGTTCCATAGTTCAAGTAGTATATCTTGAGAACCAATCTACACCAAGAAGCTGTCACTTTTAATGAGTAACGGCGGTTACAATCTATATATCCATAACATCATCATCTATGTGTGGCATCATCGGCTATACCGGCACTAAAGACGCAACGAATATTATTCTCGATGG
Source organism: uncultured Candidatus Saccharibacteria bacterium (assembly GCA_964618165.1). Lineage (GTDB taxonomy): Bacteria > Patescibacteriota > Minisyncoccia > Phycocordibacterales > UBA918 > OLB19. The sequence continues at coordinate 1,096 of CAZTWW010000043.1, forward strand.
ACTCGCTGCACTTGAATATCGTGGGTACGATTCGGCGGGAGTATCACTCGGAGGTGCGGTCGTAAAAACGGTTGGTAAAGTGGCAGCACTTCGTGATGCTGTCACGGCGGCAGGATTGCCCGCTGTTACGACTGGTATCGGTCACACGCGCTGGGCGACACATGGCGAACCCACTGAGCGGAATGCGCATCCGCACCTCGATGCCACGGGCACGATTCATATTGTGCATAACGGCATTATCGAAAATTGGCGTGAGCTACGTGCCGGACTTGAGGCACAGGGGCACACGTTTGTCTCTGATACTGATACTGAGGTCCTCGCTCAACTGATTGGACATCACTACACTGGTGATATTGAGATGGCGGTGAGTACAGCGCTTTCGCTCGTGCGTGGTGCGTACGGACTCGTTGTCTGGTTGAAGGATAATCCGGAGACACTTGTGGTGGCACGGCAGGGCAGTCCGATTGTGATTGGGGTGACTGATGGTGCGCGCTTCGTAGCGTCTGATCCGGCGCCACTCCTTCAGTACACGAAGCGGCTGATCTTTTTAGCAGATGGGGAGGTGGCTGTTTTGACTCCACAAACACATGCAGTGAAGACGCTTGCTGGCGAGACGACAGAGGCAATCGAGGAGTCGGTGACGATGGATGTTTCAATTGCGAAGAAAGAAGGTTACGCGCACTTCATGGCCAAGGAGATGTTTGAGGCACCGCAGGTAATCCGTAATACAATTCGTGGGCGAGTGGTGCCAGACCTCACTACCGCGAAGCTTGGCGGGCTTGAGACAGTGCGGGCTGAGCTACGGCAGTTACAACAACTGACAATTGTCGGGTGTGGGTCAGCGTCGTACGCCGGCATGATTGGGAAGCTTGGACTCGAGCGCTATGCTGGCATGAAGACGAGTGTCGAGATAGCGAGTGAGTATCGCTATCGTCACCAGCTTGCGACCGAGCATGAAGCAGTCCTTGCCATCACGCAGTCGGGTGAGACGGCTGATACGCTCGCGTCAATCAAAGACGCTAAGGCACGCGGGCTCCTCACGCTTGGTATTGTAAATGTGGTCGGGTCATCAATTGCCCGCGAGACAGCCGCCGGTGTCTACAATCATGCTGGCCCAGAGGTAGCCGTGGCGTCAACAAAAGCCTTCCTCTCGCAGGTGACTGTGCTCGTACTCCTTACCGTCTTCCTTGGACGTGAACGTGGCTTTATGGACGAGGAGACAGCGACTGAGATACTTACTGGTCTGGCGGATTTACCAGCAGTGCTTGAGACAGTGCTTACGGATACAACCATAATTGAAAGTATCGCAAAGCACTTTAGTAATGCTACCAATATGATGTATATCGGACGCGATGTGTATGCACCCTTGGCGGCCGAAGGGGCACTAAAGCTCAAAGAGGTGACCTATATTCACGCTGAGGCGTATCCGGCTGGAGAGCTGAAGCATGGCTCAATTGCGCTCCTCGGACCAGACTTCCCAGTCTTTGCACTCCTCTTTGGTGAGGAGACGTACGAGAAGACGCTCTCAAATATCGAAGAGGTAAAAGCGCGACGTTCGCCACTTATTGTCCTTGCGACCACTGATGATACTGCTGCAGGTGAGCTTACCGAGCATGTCATACGAGTGCCGCGGGTACATCCACTCCTTCAGCCGATTGTGGCAGCTGTTCCACTACAACTGTTTGCGTACTACGTCGGAGTTGCCAAAGGACTTGATGTCGATAGACCGCGGAATCTCGCAAAGAGCGTGACGGTGGAGTAGCTACACGATTGATGTGATGGTGGCGGAGAGTGCCGCGTGATCGCTCACGCCAAAGGTGAGTGTGACATCAGTGACGGAGTACGGCGCCATACCAAAAAGGTAGTCGACCATATAAATATCAAAAATTGGTGCATTTAAATCGGTAGCATTACCTTTGCGGTGGAGGGTGCGGTCGAGGCTACTCGTGTATGACTGAGGGACATGGTCCGTGTAGCCGGCAGCGAGGAAGCGTTCGTAATTAGTGTTGTATCCCCGAGGCATATTGAAATCACCAATCAGGATGTGTGGTGGGAGCGTCTTCGTGTATGCGAGGAGGGCTTCGACACAGGCGGTCTGGTCCGCGTTCGCGAGACCGTCGAAGGTATCAAGTAGATGGGTGGTACCAATGGTGACTGTTTGGCTGTCGACTGTCAGTGTTGCGAGCACGATAGGGTAGGCTTTGGTGTGCTGATCCTGCGGATTAAATGGTGTCGGTGTGCCGTACTTCGCGCTGTAGTAGTGCATGGTAAAGGTGGCGGGTGTTGTTGTTGCAAGGATGACACCGAGAGTATCTCCGGGTGCGACACTCGCCTCATACGTCATCGGTGCAAATGAGACGAAGTACCCGAGACGGACGAGCTTGTCGACAACACTCGCTGGTGCCTCTTGGAGGGCGAGGCAGTGCGGTCGGTTTGTTCCAATAAAGCCAAATACCGTATCGAGATGGCGGTCACCCTCCATGTTTATTGACG
>CAZTWW010000044.1:0-2641 GCA_964618165.1 uncultured Candidatus Saccharibacteria bacterium
CCATACACCCTTACATTCCTGCAAGGAATGCTGTACACCGCTGTACAATTTTACATCGTGTCTTTCGACACGATTGAGTGTTTGTTTATTTGATGTCTGTTGGGGACGAAAAGACCCGGGTAGTCAGCTACGAGCTACCGCTGTGGATCTAACCCAACAGACTCACCTGTGTTCCTCGTATCTGTGTCGCTTGCCGCAACATACGAGGAACGTGCCTAGTGGGCGTCGATTCCACACTAGGACTTTTCGACACACCCCTTATCAAGGTGTGTCTTGGAATATGCAGTTGTCAAAGTAACTGCGTACCTCCGTGTCATTTAGTAGAAAAAATCCGCGTTCCCGCGGCAGTCACTCACATTTGTGAATAAAGGCGCGGTGCGTGTTTAGTTCTTAAATGTCATAGATACGTGGGTGCTATCTTATACGAAACAAAAATAAAGTCAAGCGCTCTATCTGGACATTTATACGCTCCTCTATCCACACGTTTTCAACACTACCAAAACCGTCTTCGGGAGGGCCCTCATATTTGCTTTTTATTATATTTGTGATATAATATTTTTAGTCGAATCACTGAAAATACATAAAGGGGGCAGACCATGCTGATGTCTATATGTGTGCGTGTAATGATTACTTTGTTCTTCTTTTACTCCACTGATGCTCACGCGATGGGAAGTGGGATTGGTGCAACTGGGGAGTATGAGTCTGCAATCGAAAATACGATTGTCGGTGTCACCAGCGAGAACAACTGTGTCGCAATAGCACACAGCCATCAACTCGAGGTCACGCACGATGTGACCTTCACTGGCCGCGCGCAGCAACAGGGGGCCTGGCAAGTGCCGTATAGCCTCATCATCGTACAGTTCGATGATGAGCCGGCCCGGACCTGGAGTCTTGATACCGCAACGTTCAAGCTTGCACTCATGCATTGGCTGAAACAGGCTGTCGCCCATCAGCAGCAGAGTGGCACGCTCGTCTTCGCCACCCGCGACAGGAGCGGACAGATCAACCTCATCAGCCAGCAGGCTGATGAGGATGGCACCGTCCGCTGTGTCCCCCACCCGCTTGAAATGTGGTGAGTAGCCAAAAAAGAAAAGCCCCCGACCATGTGTCGGGGGTTTCTTATTGCTCGTTTAGCTCATGTATGCGCCACGATGGAGCTCGTTTCGCACCCCAATCCGGTCAACGAGAATCGTGTGTTTGTAATCAAATAAGTCTCGCGTCAGCTTATCGTTCATCCCGACCCGGTAGAGGAGATTTTCGCTCGTCATAAGGGCAAAGCGTATCTCCATCCCTATCTCCGCTTCAAGCGTACGGATAGCAGTTTCGATTTTATTTTGAGACGGCTTCTTCATCGCAATAAGCACATCAAGCTGCTGTTCGAATTCCCGCACAAATACACCAGCTACTGCAACAAAATCAAGTACTCCGGCCTTACGAAGGTGGTTGAGAAGATTCTTCCCATCAATTGGCGCTGTTTCAAACAAGAAGGTCTGGAGCGCAGCGAGTTCACCAAAGTCCTTATTGAGCGTATAGCCGAGGACCTTCATCTTCTTGGTCTTCCCATCTATCGGCACATAGAGTGTGCGCTTTACAATCACCCCCGCCTTCTCGAGCGCACCAATCTCAGTACGCGCTGTGCGTCGCACGAGCTTCGCTCGCCGCGAGATATCATCAAACGTAAATTCCTTAGACGGATTAAATAGGAAAAAGCGGAGGAGTTTTACGCGCGCCGTGCTTCCAAACAAGATAGACAGTGGGTCAGCCATACAGGTAGTAAAGGCATTTTACCACCAAAGTCGTTACCCACAGTCTTGACGGTACGACCGGCATGATGCCGATATCGGGAAAATGAAAAGCCCGGTCTGACTGAGCGCAATTGCGCTTAGTCAGGCCGGGCTTTTTCCAGCTCACACCTGCGGGGATTCAGTGCACTGTGATAGGTGTCACTTGCCCCTCACGCCTCAGACGATAGGCGTTCGCCAATAGCAGAGTCGGATTATCTGTACTGGTATGTTCATTACCTACACCTTCATGCTGAAGGACGTTCACCTCGGCTACGAACCATCGCTTGAGCCAGTGTGACTTTGGAAACCGGAGGTAAATGCGATGCATCAAGTCAGCACGATTCTTCAGTTTTGTCAGCTCATCACTCATTAGAACCTCATAGGTTATGTGTGTCTGTGGTGCATTATACATAAAATTGAAATTTAGCAAATGAAAAAGCCACCTCACGGTGGCTTTTTCGTGTAGCTTATTTCAAAGTTACCTTGTCACGAGTCACTAGACAGATTCGTTCACAAGTTCACGAATCAGCCAAGTGCTCGCGACCCCACCTCAGCGCTTGCGCAAAAATAGTCTCCCAGACTATTTTTGCTGATACGCGCTTCCGGTTCAAAAGTTATACTTAAAATTTTCAAAACAAAAAACACCCGCATAAGCGGGTGTTTTTTGTAAGAAAGTTACTTAAGTGTAACTTTTGCACCAGCTTCCTCAAGCTTTGCCTTGAGAGCCTCTGCATCTTCCTTCTTCATGCCCTCCTTAACAACAGCCGGAGCGCCGTCTACCATGTCCTTAGCCTCCTTGAGACCAAGACCAAGTACTTCCTTCACTACCTTGATAACAGCAATCTTCTGAGCGCCAC
>CAZTWW010000045.1:0-2494 GCA_964618165.1 uncultured Candidatus Saccharibacteria bacterium
GATCTATCGGTGCTACCGGTTTCAAGCGTGTGATCAAGGGTCTCCGCATGGCTGGACGTATGGGTGGTGATCGCATCACGGTGAAGAATCTCGTGATTCTTCAGGTTAATCCAGCCGAGAATATTATTCTCGTAAAAGGTGCTATCCCTGGTCGAAAGGGTACATTAGTAGAAGTTCGCGAAAGCGTTAAGTAAGTCATCATCATATGAATGCAACAATCTATACCCCAGAGGGGAAAGAGCACGGCAACATTGCATTGCCTGAGGCAGTCTTCGGTGTGACTTGGAACGCTAATCTTGTGCACGACGTTGTTGTCGCGATGCAAGGTAACGAGCGAGCTGGTACTGCACACACCAAGGATCGAAGTGAGGTAAGTGGTGGTGGTAAGAAGCCATGGAAGCAGAAGGGAACTGGTCGTGCTCGTCACGGCTCAACTCGTAGTCCGATTTGGGTTGGTGGTGGTGTGGCTCATGGTCCACGCAGTGAGAAGGATTACAGTGTAAAGCTCAACCGCAAGGTAAAGGCGAAGGCACTCGCTACCGTTCTCTCAAAGAAGCAGGCTGATGGTGAGGTAATCTTCCTCGATGGAGTTGCGATGAGTGAGCCAAAGGCTGCTCTTGCAAAGACTATCGTCAAGGCACTTGCTACTGGCTCAGGTAAGGCAGACTTGGCCACGAAGCGCAAGAATGCGGCACTTATCGTGCTCCCACAACGCGATCTTGCTATTGAGAAGAGTTTCCGAAACTTCGGTAACTTCGAAGTTGTAATGGCAAAAGATATTAATCCAGTTGATTTGCTCACGTACAAGTACGTGGTCGTGACCGCTCCCGCTGCCTCAGTTGAGGTATTCCTGAAGCGCGTTGCAGCAGTATCAGCTACTAAGTAAGTATTATGGCACTCTTCAGTCGAACAAAGAAAACAACCGAAGAGACGGCAACAACACCAGTTGCTACCAAGGCGCGTACGACCGATCGAGACCTCACGAGTGTGATTATTGCACCTGTGATTACCGAGAAGGCAGTACTCCAGCAGGGAGCAAAGGTGTACGCATTTTACGTACGCAAGGATGCTACGAAGTATCTCGTCCGTGATGCGATTAAGGCCCTCTACAAGGTGACGCCGGTGTCGGTCAACATCGTCAACAAGCGACCAAAGACCGTTCTCTCACGTGCGCGTGGGCGAATGCAGAAGCAAGCTGGTTTCAAGAAGGCGTATGTCTACTTGAAGGACAGCGATTCTATCAGTATTGCGTAACGTTTCCCTATGAAAGCATACAAACCAACTTCAGCAGGACGTCGCGACGGCTCAGTGATCGAGTACAAGAAGAAGCTCACGAGCACCAAGAGTAACCCTCTTAAGTCGTTGACCATTGGCGGTCGCAGTACTGGTGGCCGCAACAACATGGGACGTACAACCTCACTCAATCGTGGTGGTGGTAACAAGCGTACCTTCCGTGTCATTGACTTCCGTTTTGACAAGAAAGAAATCCCAGCTCGCGTCGAGACTATCGAGTACGATCCATACCGTTCAGGTTTTATCGCACTGGTGCTCTACCGTGATGGTGAACGACGCTACATCCTCGTACCACAGCAGGTAGCGGTGGGGGATGAGATTATTACCTCAGCGACCGCAAAGCCAAAGGTCGGTAACCGCCTCCCGCTCGGGCAGATTCCGGTTGGTACCTTTATCTTTAACGTAGAATTAAAGCCTGGTGCTGGTGCTCGTATCGCCCGCTCAGCAGGTAACTACGCAGAAGTAGTCGCGCACGACAACGGCTACACCCTCGTGAAGCTCCCATCATCTGAAATCCGCAAGATTATCAGTAGTGCCTGGGCGTCTATCGGGGCCGTCTCAAATGAGGAGTACCGTCTCGTCTCAATTGGTAAGGCCGGACGTGCTCGCCACATGGGTATCCGTCCAAAGACTCGTGGTTCTGCGAAGAATGCAGTTGATCATCCACACGGAGGTGGTGAAGGACGTAGTCCGCGTGGTCACCGACGCGCTCGTACAAAGCAGGGCCGTCCAGTCGGTAAGGGTCAAAAGACTCGTTCACCAAAGAAGTACAGTAACAAGTTTATTGTTGAACGCCGCAAGCCAGGTCGCTTGATGCGCAGTCGCAATTAATAAACCTAGACAGACACCATTTGCGTTGTCTGCTACAAAAAAGTACCCCCAACAGGGGCTTTTTTGTTTAGTTACCCCCGCCCACCCCCTTGCCTCAAAAAAACGTTGTAAAAACTTGCTATAATAGTAAAGATGCCGCACACAGAGACGCCTTTTCTAAAGAGGCTTTTTGTTCTAATAGCGCGGTTTCTCTCACTCGCAGTAATCATCTGTGCGATTTTCTTGTACCTCGTTTCTCCGTCTGAAGCGCAGTTTAATCGCCAAATCAACTACCAAGGTAAACTCACCGATGGAGTGGGTATGGCCGTCACCAATGGCACCTACGCCATGACCTTCCGTCTCTATACGGTCCCCACTGGTGGTACTGCCA
>CAZTWW010000046.1:0-2199 GCA_964618165.1 uncultured Candidatus Saccharibacteria bacterium
GAGATGGGGGGAATGTGGGGATTGGGACGAGTTCGCCGAGTGCGCGGTTGACGGTGGTGGGGACCACGCTGATTACGGGGACGACGACGCTGGCGACAACAAGTATCACCGCCGCCCTTCTTGATGCGAGTGGTAGTGCTGGTAGTAACAGTATGATTCTCATGAGTACTGGCACGAGTACTCGGTGGCTCGCGACGAGTTCACTTATGGTAAATCTTCTCAATGTAAACGGAGTATGGACCGATACAGGGCAGACCTCATTTATCATCAATCCACTGCGACCATTTGGCATTAGTGTTAGTATGCAGAACAGTACTGGCTTTGGGTATAATGCGCTCGGTAGCGTGAATGGTAACAACGATAGCAATACCGCCATTGGCTATAATACTCTGTCTTCATTAGCTGGTGGTAACGGAGCAAATACTGCTGTTGGTGCCGGTGCTGGCGATGTGCTTAATGGCGGTCTTGGTAACGTCTTTTTAGGTAGTGATAGTGGTGGTGGTATGACGTCTGGAAACGGCAATGTGTTTATTGGTAGCGCCGCTGCATCTAACAAGACGGCAGGAGATAACAATATTCTCATTGGTAACTCGCTTACTTTTAGCTCGACCACTGCATCTGGACTCCTTAATATTGGTGCGCTTATCTTTGGTACCGGTATTGATGGTAGTGGTACCGGCATTTCAAGTGGTAATGTTGGTATTGGTTCTACGTCACCATCAAGTCGTTTGAGTGTTGCTGGCAACACTTTCCTTGGTGGCAACCTCACTGCAACGGGAACGTTTGCTCTAGTTGGTACTTCCTCTACACTCATTACCGCTGACCCGGCGAGTGGACGAGTGGCGATTGGTACTAGTACGGCAGCTACCACTGAAGCATTAACGATTGCTTCTGGGTCATTGGATATTGTGTCTGCTAGCTTGCGGATTGCAGGACAGCTCGATACGCTTTCAGATAGTATTGTGAGCTTGGTGGTAGAAGATGGAATTGTATATGGAATGTCTAATAATCCATCTAACGATCTCCACATTGTTGATGCGTCAAATCAGAGTAGTCCGAGAATTGTTGGCGAGTGGGGAGGTGCAGTTTCTGGTGATATTGTAAAAGTTGGTAATTATCTTTATAGCTTCGGTGGTAATGCTACCGGGACAAACTCTGAGGTAATTGATGTATCAAATCCTGGCACAAGAGTAGTGGTGACGAGTTTTGAAAGTGGTCAGCTGGCGCGAGAGGCTGTAGTGAATGGTAATTACATCTATCTTGGTACTGCCGACGCAACTGAATCTGTCGTTATCTTTGATATTTCAAATCGTGCACAGCCGGTACGGGTAGGTACGATTAATGCTGGTGTAGCTGTCACAGATTTGGCAATTTATAAAAATAATCTCTATCTTGCACTTTCAAGTACAACAGCTGCTCTGCGAATTTACTCTATTGCAAATCCAGTCGTACCGTCACTGCAAGGTACAGCTGCTGCATCTTCAACCCCTACCGCGATAGTAGTGGCTGCAGATCGAGTGTATCTCGGTGCTGGTGTCAGTAGTAATCGTGAGATTTCTGTCTATCAAACTACTAACCTCACCTCACCTACATTGATTGGTGGCATAGATTCGACATCAGCAATTACTGATATGCATATGGTGAATGATACACTCTATACAGTCGGTAATACCGTGCGTGCTTTGGTTGCCTACAGTGTCGCTTCAAGCACTTTGCCAGTAGAGCAGGGGAGAGTGTCATTGAGTGCGTCGACCATTTATGATTTTGACATTGAGGGGCAGTATGCCTACGTCGGTGGACAAACTGGTGTTCAGTCACTTGCGATTGTTAAATTACCTGGCGTCACGACACCGACTATTCAATCTGGTTCGGTATATGCGGAAAATTTCCGTGCTACACAGGCCCATTTTTCAAATACCCTGAGTGTTGTCGGTACCGCCTGGTTTGGTCAAGACGTCTCGGTGACTCGTCGGCTTGATGTCGGTACCAGTCTGGTTATTGGTACGACGTCAACTGCTACTCGGGCACTTACTATCGCCGGCGAAAGTGCACTCTTTGGCACCACCACCCTCGCTACTACAACAGTCACCGACCTCGCCATCACCGCTGCCCTCCGTGATACCACCGGCTCAGCTGGCACCCTTGGCATGGTCCTCCAGTCTACCGGCACCTCAACCCGCTGGGTCGCCACCTCAACCC
>CAZTWW010000047.1:0-2015 GCA_964618165.1 uncultured Candidatus Saccharibacteria bacterium
TCCATATCGCACGATGCCCAAGTAGTACACCTACTTCTGCAGGAGACAAAGCTTTTCCTGTTCTTATTTTAGACAGATGAATCAATCTATTTAGAAAAGGTACTTTTTCATGTTTTGGAAAAATTGGCGCAATGACTGTTAGATCCACAAGCTCTTTCTGGATATGACCTAAAAGAGCTAATCTGTTTTGATCCCACTGACCAAACAAAATGAAAGCTGGTATACTTTGTTTAATCGCCATTGGTTTCAATAAAAGATTGATGCTGCAAAGCATAAGGTGTACAAAAACGATTTACACCTTGGTAAGTATATACGATTGTATGTGGAATTGATAGGAGTTGGGCTATATGTGCTGGTAAGCTATCTGAAGTATAGATATAATCAGCAGATTGAATGAGGTGAATCAGTGTGTCAAAACTACCATAAGATAACTCCCCTTTATTAAAATTGTTAAATCTCGCTATCTTAAAATTAGCATTATTGTGCGCATCAAGCTTACACAATTGAGCAATTGTAAGATTGGTGATGGCTTTTTTTTCAAGTCTAGCATCAGGGAAAATCAAAATACTATTTAACTTGTTGGATGCCTGTTCTGTATTGATCCAGTCTTGACTTTGTTGAGTAAATGCATTAGAAAGCCATTGATCATATGCCTGATATACATTTGCCTCCTCAGGTACAACCGCTTTAAAGCGATATCCTAACAATGCATTAAACAGATCAATTCTTATTTCCTGTTCAATCCAATCCAATCCATCCCTATTTGGATGGGCTTTGATAAAAGATTTTAAACACCTTAATTGTTTGATCGTATCGAATGAAATTAGCTGTTTATTGGTAAAAAAATTAAGCTGTCCGTTTTTTATGCCTAAGGCAATGAATTCAATTGATAAAGGGGGAATTGCCGCTGCTGTAATGAGCGCTTGATACAATGGTGCTAAATGGTCTGAAGCGACAATGTGTATGCTTCGCTTGCTCTTTGCAATGGCTTGCAATGCAATGACAAAATCACCATAAGCGCGGAGTAAAAAAATACGCTCCATGAATTATTTATCGGTATAAATATAAACAGAAGCCATCAAGCCAATAAATAATCCAATCATTGCGCCAACAACCATTAAAAATAAGATAGACTTGCGTTGATCAATCAAAGGATATTTAGGCTGGTCCAATAATTGAATGATCGGCGTTTGACTCACTAAAGACATACGGCCCATCTCTAAATTCTTGATCACTTCTGCATAAATACTATAGACAATGGTTTTATCTCTCTGAGACAATTCACCAGGCACTGACATAGATTTATATGCTACATTAGGGTCTAGGATTTGATATGCTGCAGCATTATATGATTTAGCATTTAAGATAGCTGATAAAGAATCTGCCCTGCGTTGTAATCTTTGCACATTTTCACTTGCACTATTGGTTTTGATATTGACATAATACTTTGTTGTCTCAAACAATAAACGATCCGTCATTGTCTTAGAAAAAATGGCATTATCAGTAATGGTGGTAATTTTAAAAATAGAACCCTTCTTATTCACTCTATCTACCGTAATATTGTTCTTAGTGATTTTATCATAAATCGCAAACAATACACTGTCTTGTAATGGAGATGTCCCTTTCCCATTTTCAATTTGATAAAAATTCACTGCTGTTCCTTTTTTGATCAGTTTTTTACCCAACCCTGTAAAGTCTAAATACAAATCAGCTAAAGTGACGCTCTTGGATGTACTATCTACTTTACTAAGCAATACTTTTTCTACAATGACACGTGATTTTACAATGTCTAAGATATTGTCTCCAGAAAATAAACCAGCTCCAGCACCAGACAAACTATTCACATCAAAACCAAACTGTGAAGCCAATCCTGCAAGTCCACCACCAGAGGCAGATTTTTCTTCTAACACAAAAGTAGTGGTGGCTTCGTATTTTGGACTTTGAAAAAAACCATAGACCATCGCTAGCAATGCTGCTGACAACATTAAGCTGCCCAATAATTTCTTTTGACCCAA
>CAZTWW010000048.1:0-1954 GCA_964618165.1 uncultured Candidatus Saccharibacteria bacterium
CAGCCGTGTCAGGTTTGAGTACCCCGCCATTTCGCGGTATAGTAGCGAGCGACCAATCCATCCATAGCTCAGTTGGTAGAGCGTTCGTCTTATACACGAATGGTCCCAGGTTCAAATCCTGGTGGATGGACTAGAAACGACTTCGCAGCACTTCCAGTCCTGCCATAACATACTCGTATATATCACGGTCATGATACAAGACTGAGCAGGTACCATATCCAAACATACCTTGATAGGTTTTACTCTTTCGCGTTGCCGTTTTAATGTACGGCTTATAAAATTGTTGCGGTGAAATCTGTATTACTTCACTCCAAAATTTTATACTCTGTGAACTATTTTGGTCAGAGTAAAGATGTAGTTTTACCCGACACTCACGAGGGTTCACGCCCAGCAACTTAAGCCAAGCGATGTAAGTTTTTATAATTCCCGGATCAGTGCTCGTGAGCGCCACCGTGTACTCTGCACTTTTTGTACCCTCACCCCAATATAAATAAAATCCCCCATGAAAGAGAGGGTCTGTCTTTTGTTCAAAATCTCTCTTTACTCGTTTAACCACCTCTGCTCGTCTTGTCTGCTTTTTTTGAAGCTTAGTTACTCGTGTCTTTTCAATTCTAATCTGATTAAAATCTCTTAACAATCGAAGTCTTTTCTCTGTCAACGGCAAATCTCGCAACCATAAGCTGAGTGTACTCTTACTAACACCCAATTCTGATTTAATTTGCGAATAACTCATGCCAGACTTCCGCATCGTAATAGCTTGTAATTTATCTTTAGAACGTGCCATATTGTTCACAATTTATGTAATTATATTATGAGGTTCATTTATTAAATGGCTGTTATAAACAAATAATTAAAATTACACATGCATGCTACACTAGCGGTAATATGCGTTCATTTGTTCTTAAGCACGGTATCCTCATCGCCATCGGGATTGTCCTCCTCGGTAGCGTCGGCGTCTTCACTATTAACACCCTCACACGAGACCCACTTGAAGGTCTTATCCTCACCACCGTTGACGAAGGTATTGTGGAGCAAATTGTCTCAGTGTCTGGTGTAACGAGAAGCCGTAACACCGCTGAACTCGCCTTCCCTACGAGTGGCATTGTCGCGAGTGTTCCGGTTTCTGAGGGGATGATGGTTGCCTCTGGTACCCTCCTCGCCACGCTCGGGAGTGCGCGTGAGGTCGCTGGGCTTGAGCGAGCGCGCGCTGATGTCGCCATCGCTGAAGCAGCGCTCGCGAACCTCTTATCTGGCACCCGCGATGAAGCCCGTGAGGTCACGAGCGCCAGCGTCGCCCAAGCGCGAGCTGAGGTAGCGCGCGTCACCGCAACTGAGAACCTCGCTGTTGAAAACGCCAAAAGCGCCCTCTACTCAAACCAACTCACCGCTCGTTCCGTCAATCCAAACGAGGACGCCACCCCACCAACAATTACCGGCACCTATCGTTGCAATGAAAGTGGTACCTACAATATCCGCATTTATGGCGCTAGTGCTCAATCTGGATTTGCGATGGCGGTTACTGGTCTTGAGAGCGGCACCTATACTGCTGGCGTCAATCAGCCAGATAGCTTTGGCACCTGCGGGCTATTCTTGCAACTGAGTCAAAACCAAAACTACAACAACACGAACTGGGTGGTGGATGTCCCGAATCAAACCGCACCAAATTACATCACCCTCAAAAACTCCCTCACGGCCGCTGAAAACAGTCGCGAGAGCGCCATCGCAAGCGCGAACGATGCCCTTACCATCGCTGAACGAAAACAAATCCTCGAAAACGCCGCCCCAGTCCCAGCAGACATCCGTGCCGCTGAGGCTCGTGTGGCGCAAGCACGCGCAGCGCTTGCAGAAATCACCGCCACCCTCGCTGACCGCTCAATCATCGCTCCCTTTGACGGAACGGTGACTAATGTCGACATCCTTCCCGGCGAGACCGCGCAAACCGCGCCGGTTATCA
>CAZTWW010000049.1:0-1087 GCA_964618165.1 uncultured Candidatus Saccharibacteria bacterium
GGTGTGACTTCAATGACGCCGATGCCCAGCAAGGCGAGTTCAACCTGATCCCCAAAGGCACCCAGGCCCTGGTGCGCATGGCCATAAAACCCGGCGGCTATGACGACGCCAGCAAGGGCTGGACTGGCGGCTATGCCATGGCGTCGGATGAAACCGGCGCAGTGTTTCTGTCTTGCGAGTTCGTGTTGCTCACAGGCCCGTTTGCCAAACGCAAGATCTGGAGCAACGTCGGTCTGCATTCCAACAAGGGGCCGACCTGGGCGCAGATGGGGCGCAGTTTCATCAAGGCGGTACTCAACAGCTCGCGCAATATCCACCCGGATGACAACTCACCCGAAGCACAGCGTGCTCGTCAAATTCGCAGCTTCGGCGACCTAGATGGCGCCGAGTTCGCAGCCCGGATCGGCATTGAGAAGGATGGCCAGGGCGAGTACCGCAACATCATCCGTCTGGTGATGGAGCCTGACCACAAAGAGTACGCAGAACTGATGCAGACCAAGCTGCAACGCGATGGTGGCATGGGTGGGGGCCACGGCTCCGGTGGTGCTCCTGCAACTGCTGTTCCCACAGCAGCGGCGCCAGCCCCCCAGTCGGGGACCAGCTACACCCCGCGCCCCAGTAATGCGCAGGGTCGACCTGCATGGGCGCAGTGATGGCGAGGTTGCATGAAATGCTGGGTGTGTTTCCGTCAAGCCAAAGGCTTCGGTCATGTGGATCTGCGCTTCAAGGTGGGGCACCTCAAGCGGTACCCCATCGACTGGATCTTCTGCTCGCTGCGCTGCCAGGCCTGTTTCCACCGGCTGTACGCGTTTGGTGTGCGCTACCTCGAGCGCGAGGGACAGTTGCCAAGGGGAGCAGAGGTGATTGATCCATCCGACGCAGAACTGGCCGCCATGCAGCAGTGTCTCAAGCCGCTGGGCGAGGCTGCCAGCGAGATCGGTATGGACCGAGCGCTGTCGAGCTACACCCAGCAAGAGGCCCTTGCATTGATCAATGCCGTGGTCACGACTTATGTCGAGGCCATGGTGCAGGAACACGAACGCAGCAAGTATCCGCCCGTTCGCATGCAACTGGATGCGCCGCCAAT
>CAZTWW010000050.1:0-1052 GCA_964618165.1 uncultured Candidatus Saccharibacteria bacterium
TGAAGTCATCGACTACACCATCAGCGTGCAAAACACCGGCAACCAGACGCTCACCGACGTGACCGTGGTCGATCCTTTCGCCAGTAACCTCCTGCTGGTGGCCAACGCTGCCTCTGCCGACGGCGAGCTGGATGTGGGTGAGACCTGGTCTTACACAGCCAGCCATGTGGTCACACAAGCCGAGATTGACGCGGGCACACCCATCGTCAACGTGGCGACTGCCGACTCCAACCAGACCGGCCCGGACACGGACGATGCTTCCGTGACTGTTGAACAGACCCCAGGTCTGAACATCGTCAAGGACGCATCCGTGGCTGGTGGCACAGCGAACGCCGCGGGTGAAGTCATCGACTACACCATTGCCGTGAGCAACACCGGCAACCAGACCCTCACCGGTGTCACCGTGGTTGATCCGTTCGCCAGCAACCTCCTGCTGGTGGCCAACGCTGCCTCTGCCGACGGTGAGCTGGATGTGGGTGAGACCTGGTCCTACACCGCCAGCCATGTGGTCGCGCAAGCCGAGATTGACGCGGGTACGCCCATCGTCAACGTCGCAACCGCCGACTCCAACCAGACCGGCCCCGACACCGACGACGCCTCTGTGGCCGTTGAACAGACCCCAGGTCTGAACATCGTCAAGGACGCATCCGTGGCTGGTGGCACAGCGAACGCCGCGGGTGAAGTCATCGACTACACCATTGCCGTGAGCAACACCGGCAACCAGACCCTCACCGGTGTCACCGTGGTTGATCCGTTCGCCAGCAACCTCCTGCTGGTGGCCAACGCTGCCTCTGCAGATGGTGAGCTCGATGTGGGCGAGACCTGGTCTTACACCGCCAGCCACGTGGTCACACAAGCCGAGATGAATGCAGGCACACCCATCGTCAACGTCGCCACGGCCGATTCCGTCCAGACCGGCCCTGACACCGATGACGCCTCTGTGGCTGTTGAACAAGCCCCCGCCATCGCCGTGGACAAAGCCATTGCCACCATCACCGGCGGCAACGGCAACACCTCGGCCGATGCAGCAGGGGATGTGCTCAACTACACCA
>CAZTWW010000051.1:0-1031 GCA_964618165.1 uncultured Candidatus Saccharibacteria bacterium
TGGCCAAGGTGGCCAGCACCGCGTTCAGGTTGTCGGCGGTCACACCGGTCAGGCCGATGCGCGCGAAATCGCTGGCGCTCAAGGCCGGGCTGGCGGTGCCGCTTGCGGCCGTGAACTGGATGGCATCGACCACGCGGGCCAATGCGGCCAGTTCGGCGTGCGTGTCGACTTCTGTGGTGCTGGCTTGCTCCAGCACATCGTTCATCAAGCCCGCCTTGGCGACGGTGTTGATGGCGGGCAGGGCCATGGCCTGGTATTGCGAAGCGCTCAGCGCCAAATCGTTGTCGTTGGTGTCGTCGGCTGCGGCCAGGATGGCCAGGTAGCTGTCGACCACGCCTTGCACTTCGGCCAGGGTGTCGCTGTCGGCAGCGGCAATGGCTGCAAAGGCCGAGTTGACCGAGGCCAGGTTGCCAGCGTTCACACCGGTGACGCCCGCATCGCTGTAAGACAGCAGGGACGGGATGGCCGCACCGGTGCTGCTGCTGGTGTGGTCACGGATCACACCCAAGGCCGTGCTTTGGGTGTTGATGGTGATCGTGCTCGTGTCGGCAGACACGGGCCCCACGTTGCCAGCGGCATCGATGGCCAGCGCCTTGAAGCTGTAAGTCGCATCGGGCAGGGGGGCGAGCGTGGCAGACCAAGCGCCGCTGCCATCGGCCACCACCGTTTTGAGCAGGGTGTTGCCGCTGTAGATTTCGACTTTGGCGTTCGCCTCGGCCGTGCCATTCAGGGTGGGCGTGTTGCGCAGGGGCGTGACCACGGGCGTGCTTGGGGCCGCAGGTGCAACGCTGTCCACGGTGAAGGCCAGCGCTGTGGTGGCGCTGCTGATGTTGCCCGCCGCATCGCTGGCCCGGAAAGTCAGGCTGTGCCCGCCTTCGGCCAGTGGGGTGACGGCTTGCCATTGCCATTGGCCTTGGGCATTGACCTGCACCGTGGCGATGGCGTTGCCGTTGTCGCGGATGGTCAGTGTGCTGAGGGCTTCGGCCGTGCCGGTGAACACCGGCTGGGCGTCGCGGGTCAGGGCCGATCCG